>DAWM01000081.1:4410-6833 GCA_002505945.1 Candidatus Woesearchaeota archaeon UBA119 | reverse complement strand
TAGATGAATCGGAGATACTGAATAAAACGAAATCTTTAAATACTCAATTTTTTAAGAAAGTATATATGGCAACCACTCCCTTTGCATCAGCGATTGAATTTCTAGATGCCTTAGGTGCATTTGATATTGTATTTCCATTCCTTTTAATCTTCACCTTAGCATACGGTATACTTGAGAAAACAAAGGTTTTGGGAACAATTGATTCAGAGGGAAAAGAGCCCAAGCACAATCTTGATGCTATGGTAGCCTTCTGTATGGGCTTCTTAACAGTTGCCACGCCCGGGATTGTGGATTTCCTTAACTTTATTACAGTATGGGTAGTAGTAATCTTCTTGACCATAATATTCCTGGTCTTTTTGGTGTTTGCAGTACATCCAAATGTTGGAGAAGCTCTCTCTTCAAAGGCTTCAAAGATAGCCTTCACTCTGACAATAGTAGGAATAATGGTGCTTATTTTCTTCATTGGATTCTATCAAGACCGAGACATTGGACCAATCCAAAATTGGTTTGCTGAATTTTTTACAGGGGAAGTATTTAACACAATAATATTTTTCACATTCATCATCATCCTTATGCTCATTGTTGTTAAAGGTGGAGGCAACAAAAGTAATGGAAGAAAGAATGAGGATTAGCTCATAACCGAAAGATTAAATAATCTTTAATTATGATAAGAACAAAAAGAGGTAAAAATGGCTTACTATGAGAGCATTTTCTTAACATTAGAGGAATTCGGTCTGTTTGATGTCTTTTTACCATTCTTACTTATATTCTCACTAGTATACCTAATCGCCCAAAGTATCCCTCATGTGGGCGACAAGGAAGCAGGGATTCTTGCTCTAGTAGTTGGACTTATTGCAATAGCTACCCATGTAACAGATTTTGGAGGAGGAACTATTGATGTAGTTGACTTTATCCATGGTATTATTCCAGGGCTCACGGGCATAATCGTGGGAGTAATAGCAATTTTCTTTGTGTTGGCAGTTGTAGCCCCAAAATTTGTTAGTGACATTAAGGAGCACAATATTTCTCCACCTACAATCCTAATATTGATAGCGTTGATTTTAGCGATATACCTTATTGTTAGCCAGGCTGGTATACTCGGTCCAGGCAGTTCGGTCTCTTTAGGATTTATGGGAAGTTGGCTTGAGGACCCTGAAAATGTAACCTGGGTAGTTATGCTGATTGTTTTCGGAGCTTCTATCTGGTTTATCGTGAGAGGAGATAATAAAACTAATGAGCAAGCAGGACAAGAAGAGAAAATGCTGTCTAAACTATTAAGGAACTTATTTCTAGGAAACAAATACAAAGAAAAAATACAAAAGAATGAGACATAATATAATACCAACAGAGGGATAAAATGCAAATGCAATACGAAAATATATTCATGCGGTTGAAGGATTTTGGATTTTTTGATGTTTTTCTCCCTTTCATGCTGATATTCTCATTCTCTTTTGCTATCGCTAAACAGATACCACATATTGAACAAAAACAGGCAGGAATACTCGCATTAGTAATAGCTTTGATAAGTGTGGCAACTCATGTAACGGATTTTGGAGGAGGGAATATTGATGTAGTGGATTTCATAAACGGCATAATCCCAGGAATCACTGGCCTAGTTATAGCACTCATAGGTTTCTTTCTCATACTAGCCTTGGTGGCTCCCAGGTTTGTAGAAAGATTAAGTGATGAAAACAGCGAAAAAAACTACCCTGCACTACTAATTATCATCCCTTTAATAATCGTTGGCTATATCCTTGTCAACCAAGCAGGATGGGTTGGAGAAGACAGTTCAATTTCAGCAGGAATGATTGGATCCTGGCTGGAGAATCCTGAAAATGCAGCATGGGTTACGATGCTTATAGTATTTGTAGTTCTAATCTGGTTTATAACCCGACCACAGAAGAATGATAATACAAAAATGAAGAATTTCCTGACTGACTTATTCATTGGCAGGGAAAAGAAAGAATAAAAGAAAATGGCTACACTGGTTGATTTCGGGCTTTTTAGGACATTTTCTCCAATATTTGTATTTCTAATTGTCTTTATATTTACTTATGTTGCTCTTTTAATGGTACCTGCATTTAAGGAAAAGAAGTCTTTAGTTATGATACTGGCTTTTTTAATGGCCATGATCTTCTCAGTATATCCAGATATGACTGCCTTTATCTCCCAAATGACTCCTGGCCTGGTTTTCTTCCTTGTGTTCATCATGTTCGTGCTCATTACACTAAGTGCTGTTGGTTTAGATTCAAAAGATATCCTAAATCTTTTTGGGGCAAAGGACAACAGAGGAGCTACCTGGTTTTTTATAATCATAATCCTGATAATAGTTGGCTCTGCCGCCAGTTCTATCTTTGGAAATAGGTTGGTCTCTCTCACAGATGATAACGACAATAAGAGCAATAACGCCACTGCTAAAGATG
>DAWM01000081.1:0-4179 GCA_002505945.1 Candidatus Woesearchaeota archaeon UBA119 | reverse complement strand
AAGATGAGTTTGAGCAGAACCTAACCAGAACCATCTTCAATCCCAAGATTTTAGGTTTGGTTTTCATGTTTTTGATTGTAGTCTTCGCGATGATTTTCTTAGGTCCCAGAGGCCCTGCTCCTTCATAAAATTAGAGAAACTTAAAAAGCAACAAAGCAACATTATATTCGGATAAAATGATAAAAGATATATCTGCACTCCAAATCTTTGACTCAAGAGGTAATCCCACGGTTGAATGTTCTATTAAAACAGAGAAAGGTAAATTCAGAGCAGCAGTGCCATCTGGCGCTTCCACAGGAAAATATGAAGCCATAGAACTAAGAGATAAAGGAAAAGCATATCTTGGAAAAGGAGTCTCAAAGGCAATACACAACATAAACAAAGAGATTGCACCGCTTCTAAAAGGGAAGGATGAAACCAAGCAAGAAGAAATAGATAGATTAATGGTTGAATTAGATGGCACCGGCAATAAAAGAAAACTGGGGGCCAATGCTATCCTTGCTGTATCAATGGCGGTTTGCAGGGCAGGGGCCAAAGCCAAGAATCTGCCCCTATATGATTATATCTCACAAATGTCAAAGAGAGACAGAATAGTCCCCTGCCCTGCCTTTAATGTAATAAATGGTGGAAGACACGCAGGAAACAATCTAGACTTTCAGGAGTATATGATGCTGCCCGTTGGAGCAAAGAACTTTAAGGAAGCTATGCAAATCGGAACTGAAACATACCATATCTTAAAAGAAATAATAGAAGAAAAATACGGTAAGGACGCAACCAATGTTGGAGATGAGGGCGGTTTTGCGCCTCCTTTGGATAATCCAGAAGAGCCTTTGAAACTTTTAACAAAAGCCATAAAAAAGGCAGGATATGAAAGGAAAGTAAAGATAGGACTTGATGTGGCAGCTTCGGAGTTCTTTAATCAAGAAAACTATCTGTTTCAAGGAAAAAAGATATCCAAAGAGGAACTTTTAGATTATTATCTGAAAATCATAAAGAAATATCCTATATTCAGTATAGAGGACCCCTTTGAAGAGAATGATTTTGACTCCTTTGCTCTCCTAACAATAAGAAATGGAGCGAAAATACAGATAGTTGGCGATGACCTCTTAGTTACAAATCCTAATAGAATCAAGAAAGCAATTGACGCGGGCTCATGTAATGCTCTATTATTAAAAGTTAACCAGATTGGTAGCGTAAGTGAAGCAATTGATTCTGCAAACCTTGCTTTCAACAATGGATGGCGAGTTATGGTATCCCATAGGAGTGGAGAAACTGAGGACACTTTCATTGCTGACTTAGCAGTGGGTTTAGGGGCCCATGAGATTAAAAGCGGAGCCCCTTGCCGGGCTGAGAGAACTGCCAAATATAATCAGCTGCTAAGAATTGAGAAAGAACTAGGGGATAAAGCAGTGTTTTCTAAGCTCAACTAATCTAGAACTAATCCATATCTCTTTACTTTCAACCTTTCAACCAGATAATTCCTTAATCTCAGAGAAGTCTAAGATTGTAACCCCAGAATCATCGAGATTGTCATAGGCAAGCCTTGGGCAGGCCGTATTAACAAAACAATCAATGAAAGAAAAATCCTGAAGAGAGGATACCTCTAAAGTATCGCCAATAAAAGAATAGAAATTCTTATCGGGGAAGGCCTTTTTCATTTTAGAAATTGGTTTGAGATTGTACTGACCAGGTTTAATACTTATTAAGATACCAACCCTGTCAGAATTAAGGAACTTTAATCTCTTTGCCTTCCTCTGCTTAACAAATTGCTCTCTTTGTTTATCACCTAATATGCTAAGCTTCAGAGATTGTGGATTAAAACAATAAACATCTTTATTGTTTTCATAAAGCAATGTCAAGGGATGAAATCGGCCCTCACCAATATAAAAAAAAGCGTCAAAACCATCCTTAAGCTCATTCAGTGAACATCCCAAAATCTGGCCTTTGTAATAAGCTCCTTTGAAATCTGGAACGATAACTTTCTTGCCCATATCTCTCAGAGTTTTTGCCAATATCTTTATTTGGGAGACATATTGAACAGTTGTAACCAGAGCCAAAGAAGCAGGAAGTTTATCTATTGTCTTTCTAGGAATTGATATCTTCCTCTTATACCGAGCTTCCAGATTCAGAATCTTCATTTTAAGGACACTCCAAAGGCTCCTCTAGCTTAAGAGAAGCAGAACTGCAGTCAAAATCTTGACTTTTATAAGAGACAATTGGAACAAAAGTAACCTTAAGAATCTTACCATATTCACTAAAATCATATTCAATACCTTTATTTCTCTTGTCAAGTAACCCTTGGGGCTCCCATATTGCATCAAGATCAAACTTGCGATTGAAACTACTCTTTTCACCTAAAACCGATACCCTCAGACCTTTTATATCTCTATTACCTTCATTCCTCAATACGTAATTTAGCATACCTTGATTATTTGAAAGGTTTTTATAACATATATATGGGATCTCAATTACTTCCATGTCAATAGAAACCCCCTGGCATGCTTCCTTCTGAGATATAGCCTCTGTATTATTAGTATCAACTGGTTTTACCTCAACCGCGCTGATATTAACAACTACAACAGCTAAGGAAACAGCAAAAGCTATCAAGAATACAGTTGCCAATAAGGGAGATATTCCTTTTTTGTTCATCTTTATAAGCATCATTTTAATACATCTTTGTTTAACATTAATTAAATTTTCTATAAAATCACCTTCTTACGGGATTCAATAATAAGCAGAGCAAAGTAAAGAGGAAAGACAAGTCCTATCTGTATAATCGCCAAGCCCAAGAACAAGACTTTCAACCCAAACTGAAAAGCTATAAAAGCTCCTATTGCAGACAAAATCAAGGTAGGCAGCCAAAGCAGCATCCTTATGGAGTTGAAATAGAGTTTTCTTGTCTCAGTACGTATGATGTCCATAAAAGTCAAGCCCAATGCGCTTTCTGATATAGAGGACCCAAGAATACCTAACAAAGTAGCTAGAGCCATAGAAGTGAATCCCTTATTCAAAAAAAGTGCAAAAGGCAGTATAGCAGTCAGCAAACTCCCAAAAATAAGCAATGGAAGCTTGCCTATCTCAGCTGCATTTTTTCTTACAACCCAAGGCCCTATTAATGAAGAGATTATAGCTATTATGAATATAATTGCCACATTTCGGAAAGCTCCAAATCCAAAATCGCTCAACCTCGTATATATGAAGATTCCAAGATAAGAATTAACAAGTAAACTGACCATAAAAGCAAAAGAAGAACCCAAAAAGAGGATTAAGAGATTTTTATTGGCTTTTATATTTGAAATAAACTTAAAGGCCTGTCTGATTTTCTCGCTTACCCTTCCTACAACTTGCTCCTGAATATTGCTTTCCTTTCTATATTTTAGAAGGATGAATTCTGAAATTAATAAGAGGAACGCTGCTGCTGCGAATATTAAAGCAGGTGGATTTAATTGATAGCCAAAAACATGTAAGCCCAAAAAATTGGAGAGCATATAATAATCAAGAAACCAACCACCAAGATAGATTCCTAAAGAGGTTATCATTACTCCAATCAACACAATATTCCGGAGAATGAAATCCCTCTTTTCAACCTTTAATATACGAAGACTTTTTCGTGGATACCTTATATTGTAGAATGAAATGAAAAGAGAATATAATATCAATGCAACAAGCAATCCATAAAAGTTTTTAATCAAAGCAAAATACGCCATAATCAAAAGCATGAGTATAGCTAAGAATTTGCTTCTTTCAGCAGTAAAGAATCTCTTGAGTTTTGACCCATTTTCCAGTACAAAAGTAAAAAAAAGTTGCAAGGAATTAATGATAGAATGAGCAAGGCCAATCAAGAAAAGGTTTGCTCCGAAGATAAAAGCAAATATGTTTATATACTGAACAGAACTCATACCAAAAGCAGTTCTATCTAAAAATTCAATGCCAGTTAAATCCTTCTTTCTTTTCCTGGTTTCCCTTTTCTTCTCTTCTTCTATTTCAAGAAGGGCCTGATTAACAATATCATCAGCTTCCCCAGCAGAATATCCTTGATTTATCAATACCTGCTTAGAAACTTCAACATCCATAACCTGATTAATCTTTTCCTTGGCTAAATCAATCGCTTTTCTATCCATAATTCAAATCCTAATGCATTTAAAGATTATATAAACATTTCGCTGAACCTCGAATATA
>DAWM01000025.1:4846-5035 GCA_002505945.1 Candidatus Woesearchaeota archaeon UBA119 | reverse complement strand
GAAACAGGCAAAATTAAAATAACTCATATAAACGAGAGATGAAGCTTTGATTGACATGAAGACAGATAATTTTAAATATTATGATAACTTTTTTGTTACATATGGAACAAAAATATTACAACTTCAAGATAATAGAACAATTGTATAAATCTCCTGAGCACATAAGAAGTTTGGCAAGAAAACTAAATA
>DAWM01000025.1:452-4628 GCA_002505945.1 Candidatus Woesearchaeota archaeon UBA119 | reverse complement strand
TCGATATGGAGGATATAAAAGTTTGGCAAGAAAACTAAATACAAATCAGATGACTATTCTCAGAAAATTAAAAGAGCTTGAAAGAATCAATGTTGTTGACTTTAGACAGGAAGGCAGGAACAAGGTTTTTTTTCTGAAGCAAACTCTTGAGGCAGATCAACTAATATTGATGATAGAGCACTATAAATTCTTACATGCAATTAAGAAATATCCGCTTTTAAGGAGAATTTTTTCCCAAATCAGAGCTAACAAAAGAGTGAAATTAGCAGTCTTATTTGGTTCATATGCTAAAGATATTCCAAGAAAAGATAGCGACATAGACATCTATGTTGATACACTGAGCAAAGGGATAAAAAAAGAAATTGAAGAGATTGACACGAGAATAAATGTAAAAATCGGGAAATTCTCAGGAGAGAGCTTATTAATAAGAGAGATTGATAAGGCTCATGTAATAATTAAAGGATTTGAGAGATACTATGAGCATAGAAAATCTGATCTCAAAGCTGAAGAAGGAAAAAAAGCTTTTGATAGTTGAACCAAGCAAAGAGATATCTCAAGCATATATGGAGAAATCCCTGAAATCATTAAAGTCTTCTAAGGTTCTTTTTAAAATAAAAAATCTTGAAGATTCAATCGCCCTGGCTTATTATTCTATGTATTTTGCTCTGCTAAGCTTGTTATTCAGGGTTGGAATAAAGTCAGAAAATCATACAGTATCAATCTGGCTACTTAAAGAACTTTTTGAGATAAATAACAAACCTATAAAGAAGGCCAAAAAAGAAAGGATAAACAAACAATATTATGTAGATTCAAAAGTATTAGAACGAGAAGTCGAAGATTTGATTCGCGATGCAGAAGATTTTGTTACACTAATTTTCAATTTCATTGAAACTTTAAAACAGGATGATATAGATTGTTACAGAAAAAAAGCAATAAAGATTTTAAGTTGATTCTATTTTCCTTCATTCAAAAGAGAAAGACAGGCAACTCTAAAAGAATCAGATGAGAGTGCAATAACAATCTCCCAATTAAAGAAAAGACTCCCTAAACAAGTAAATCATAAAACACTAAAAACAATTCTCAGATACCTTGAAGAAAGCAATAAGCCTAAAGGGAATTACTTGGATACATAAAACAAACCCAATCTAATAAGAGCAATACAGAAAGGTCTTGAGCTATAAGAAAAACTAAGGAAAGGTCCTATACTTTGTATTGATGAGACCCCATTCCATAAAGAGCATTGCTAGGGCAATGAACATAAGCAGGGGAGAGAGCTGGACATCTATATTGCCTTCTTCTATCTCAGATATCTCTTTGAATGCCATGTCAAGGGAATCTGGAGAACTTGCCCTGTAATAGTTTCCACCTGTTTTCTCGGCAATCTCTTTTAGGCTTTCCTCATCTAGTTGAGAAAGGCCTCCTTTCATAAAGGTGCCTCCTTCTGTGCTACCTACACCAATGGTATGAACCGTTACATCGTTGTTCAATGCATATGAAATTCCTGTCCTTACGGGCTCGCCGATTGTACTCCTTCCATCAGTCAGCAGGATAACAACCCCCTTCTTATCAGAGTAGGGGGGAAGAAGGTTTATTGAGGTAAAGATTGCTTCTGAGAGGTCTGTGCCAGACTTAAGCGAGATTTTTAAAGAGTCTATCTCCTCCTTTAATTCATCTATAGAAGAGGTTACAGGAGAAGCTATCTCGGCCACACCCGCAAACTTCACTAGGCCAACATTGCTTTGATAGTTTATGGAATCAAGAAATCTGTTAGCCGCATCCTTAGCAACCTCAAACCGCGTGGGGTTTAAGTCATCGGCCAGCATACTGCTTGAGGCATCCAAAGCTAAAACATAATTGAAATTGCTTATGTTTCCTTCATACCAGAACACCATGCCGGAAATAGCCAACACAATAAGGGTAATTACGGCAAGCCTATTTATCAATAAAAGAATATTCTTTGAGATGAAATGCGTATGCCTTATGCCGTGCTCGCCGCTGCTTATAACTCTTTCAAGAACATCAAAATTGGCAAAGCGCATTGCTTTTTTCTTGACAAATCGTAATACGAAGAAATGAGTAAGAGCAAGCAGAGGAATGCTAAGCAAGAACCATAAATACCCTGGATATATAAAGGTAATTTGCATGTTTATTTCCTCGTTCTTTTATAAAAAAAGTTTCTTACAGCAGTTGCGTATGGCTTATCGGTTGAGGTCTCAAATACATCTATCCCTCTTTTCTTTAATTCTGCCTTGATATTCGCCTTTTCTTTCTTTGCCTCAAGATTATAGCTTTCATAGATTGTTATTGGGTCAATAAGCAATTGTTTAGGGGAATAGGGATCGCCTACCACAACCTTCATGGGCTCAGCAGGCATTTTATCATCATGGGGATCCCTTATCATTATGCTTATAACCTCGTTCTTATGCGCGAGAGCGCTCAATTTTTTTTCCCAGCCCTGAGGCAGCCCGATATAATCCGATACAAAAAGTATTATAGAGTTATTGATGTAATGCCCTAAGAGAAAATCTACTGCCTCTTCAAAATTGAACATCCCATCGTAATTCTTGGGGTTCTCAAGCATCTTGGTAAACTTAAAATACTGCTCGCTTCCCTGATTTGCAGGAAGATAAACACTTACCTTATCAGAGAACATTAAGAGGCCGACTGCATCCCCTGCTTCAATATTTGCATACGCTAATGAAGAAACCAATTCAGCGGCATACTCACATTTTAATTTGTCAACAGAAGCAAAACACATACTTGCGCTCACATCAAATAGGTATATAACATTCACATTCCTTTCCTCACGAAAGACCTTGATGAGCAGGCTATTGCTTCTTAAAGAGGCTTTCCAGTCTATATTTTGAGCATCATCTTCAGGCAGGTATTCCCTGAAACCATCAAAGTCAAGGCCCTGACCTTTGAACCTTGAACTATACTCTCCAGTAAACATCCCGCTGGCTCCCATCTTAGCAACAAGGTCAATCTTGGTAAGAACAGGAGTCAGGTTAACATTAAGCTCCTTTAACATCATAACCCCTCTTATGGGATAGGAATCTTGCTGAGTATCTCATCAATAACATCAAAAGAATCTATATTCTCAGAAGCGCCTTCATAATTCAGTATTATCCTATGGTTAAGAACATGAGGCACTACATCCTTTACATGTTCGGGCGTAACAAAGTTCTTTCCGTTTAGGAGGGCATTTGCCATTGAAGCGATATAGATGCCGATAGACCCTCTAGGTGAAGCCCCCCATTGAACATACTTGCCCATCTTGATATTATACCTAGAGGGGTTTCTAGTAGCATCTACTATCTTTACTATATACTGCTGGATACGCTCATCAACATATATCTTCTTAGCAGCATCCTGAAGTTCTATAATCTCTTGAGGAGAAAGTATTGAAGACAGGGTTATCTTCTCAAAGGTCTGGATGGTGATGTTGTTTCTCAATATCTTGATTTCATCATTTATCTCGGGATACGATATAAAAAGCTTGAATATGAATCTGTCCATCTGAGCTTCTGGCAATGGATAGGTTCCTACATTCTCCAAAGGATTCTGGGTAGCAAGAACAAAGAAGGGAGCTGGCAGAGGGAAAGTCTCCTTTCCAATAGTGGCCTGTTTCTCCTGCATTGCCTCTAGCAAAGCAGACTGCACTTTAGGAGGAGCCCTGTTAATCTCATCTGCTAACACAAAATTAGCGAAGACCGGCCCCTTCAAAACATAGAAGCCACGACCCTTTTCATATGTGGTCAGCCCAATTATGTCAGTAGGCAACAAATCAGGAGTGAACTGTATCCTTGAGAACTTGCAGCCCATCACTGTTGAAATAGTCCTCATAATAAGGGTTTTAGCAATTCCTGGGACACCCTCTAACAGGATGTTGCCATTAGCCATCAACGCCGTAAGAACCATATCTATAGCCTTTTCCTGGCCTATAACAGCCTTGCCAACCTCTTTCTTTACTTTGTCAAGTTTTTTATCAAATGTAAGAACCCTTTCTTTTGAAATCACATTCTCAGATTTAGCCATATTCCTGAATAGAGGAAAGAGAGTTAAATAGTTTATTTACTACTATTCAGGAAAAAACATAATTGATAAATAACAAAAATTCCTTTGTATCCAGAACCTAAAGATGCTGGTTTTTACCAGAGGAATTTTTGGGATTAA
>DAWM01000025.1:0-180 GCA_002505945.1 Candidatus Woesearchaeota archaeon UBA119 | reverse complement strand
TTAAAAGTGTTAGTTTTAGCCTCATCTTTTAAATAATGAAACATTAGAGGAATATTGAGCAAGATGGACGAGAATCAGGCTTTTCAGAACAAAAATAAGTATTTGGATGAGCTTCGCCACCTTAAAAGGCAAATCCCAAAGATGAAAAACCAGGATTGGCTGATTAATTTCATACATCTA
>DAWM01000055.1:3096-11441 GCA_002505945.1 Candidatus Woesearchaeota archaeon UBA119 | reverse complement strand
GTTTGACATGGATAAACTTCAAGAGTATTTATCTAGGATTGATTCCCCTGTTCTTAATAAGAGGATTGGTTATCTCTTTGAGGAACATGGTTTCGCTTTAGATTTGAAGATTAACACCAAGTTGGATCTTCTAAACCCTAATATCCCTCGTAGAGGGAATGTCAGCAGGAAATGGCATTTAATAATCAATGAGGCTGTAAATGGACAGGACTGACCTCTCTAAATACAAAACTGAGACAGGATACAACTTGGCTCAGCTAGAGGTAGATTATTTTCAGCATTATATTCTTAAAGTGCTTTTTGAGAAATATGCAACTCTGTACTTTAAAGGTGGAACATGTTTACAGAAGTGCTACAACATAAAACGCTTCTCCGCAGATCTTGACTTCAATTATGTTGATATTAATATAAATGAAATGCTAGATTTCTTGAAAACAAGGTTGAACTATCCTTTAGAAGTAAAAGAAATCCATAATACTCAATTTGGATATACAATAACCCTTGCTATTCAAGGCATATTATATGATGGAAGCCCAAATTCTGTTTGCAAGATTGTTTTGGATTTGAGAAATAAAGATATCTTTCTAAAACCAATGAAGCGATTGATTAGACCTATTTATTCAGATATTCTAAATTATTTTTTGTTGGCTCTCTCTAAAGAGGAGATTTTAGCGGAGAAAGTTAGAGCAATTATCACAAGATTCCGGGCGAGAGATATCTTTGATATTAATGAACTTCTTACTCAAGGAGTTAAAATAAATATTCCATTAATCAATAAGAAATTAGAATCCTATGAAATCACTTTTAACAAAAAGGAATTCCTTAAGAAAGTAGAAGAAAAAAGGACGATTTATGACTCAGAAATGCGCACCCTTGTCAAGGTTTATCCTAGTTTTGCTCAATGTGTAGAAAGAATTCGAAACTCATTTAAAAAGTAGGCATTAACCCTTCTATATGGATTGTTTTATTATTCGCTATGGTGAGATTGCTCTCAAAGGCAAGAATAGGCCTTATTTCGAGAAAACCTTGGCAAATGCTGTAAGGAGAAGCCTTAGGCATTTTAATGTTCGTTATTCTAAGATTAAGCGGGTTAGGGGCAGAATACTACTCTTTTCAGATGACAAAAAAGCAATTAAAGCCCTAAAAAAGGTATTTGGTATTGTTTCGTTTTCCCCTGCTGATTCTGTTGAATTAAGTATAGATAACATTAAAGAAAAGGTTTTAGGGATAATAAAGAATAAGAAAAAGAGCAGATTCAAGGTAAGCACTAATCGGCTTGTGAAGGAATTCTCTAAGAAAAGTCAGGAGATTAATGAGATTATTGGAGAAGCCATTCTAAACCAATTTCCTGATTTTGAAGTCTCCTTGGATAATCCTCAATTGGAGGTAGGCATAGAAATCTCCAAGAAAGAAGCCTATATCTATACTGAGAAATATGACGGCCAAGGCGGGCTGCCAATCCCAACAGGTGGCAAGGTTTTCGTGCTTTTGTCAGGCGGTATAGATAGCCCAGTTGCAGCTTATCAAATAATGAGAAGGGGATGCAATGCCCAGCTTATTCATTTCTACAATGAGTTGAGGGCTCAAGCACGAGTGCCGGATAAAATCAAGAGGATATACTATCGGTTGAAGGAGTACAATCCCTTGCTAAAACTAATCTTAGTCCCTTTTTCAGATGTAGAAAAGGAGATTATAAAGAAATCTCCCTCCCCATATAGAATACTTGTTCTTAGGGTTTTATTCTTTAGGTATATCGAAGAAAACCTATCTTCCTTGCCTATAGTAACAGGAGATAATCTTGGGCAGGTAGCATCTCAGACACTTGATAATCTTAGAGCTGTATCCTCCTTTTCCTCTTCATTGATAATCAGGCCTCTAATCTCTCTTGACAAACAAGAGGTTATAGATTTGGCTAAGCAGATAGGCACATATGATATCTCAATTGAGCCGTATCAGGACTGCTGCAATCTTTTGTTGCCCAAGCATCCTGAAACGCATGCCAAGGCAGATAACATTAAGAAGATATTAGATAAGATTGAGCTGAAAGAAATCAAGCCAATTCATTTAAAATAAAGGGTAAAAGTATTTCCAATAATTAGGACCACTTTAGAATCTGTTTCTCTGGCCAGCGACTGAGCCATCCTTTTCAGCTCGTCTTTTCCTTCTATTGGAGCCGCCTTCAAAACCTTAATCTTGACAAGATGATATTTCTTAAGTAATCTCTTAAGTTCTTTAATTACATTACCAGATACGCCATTCTTGCCAATCCGGATTATGGGTTTTATGCTTTTGGCCAATGTCTTAAGTTTTCTAAATTCCTCAACCATAACAAAAGGAGAGCAAGGTGTTTTAAAAATCCTTCCTATTTACCGGTGATGTCAACTTGTGTGAGGTGGCGTCATCTGTCATCTGGATAAGCATTTGCTTAAGCAAATCTTATCGACGATGACACGGCGGGGGTTGTCCCTTACGGGGTGCCGTGTAGACGCCGAACACAATTAAGTTGACATCGCCCTATTTACCAAGAATTTCGATAAACTTATAAATAACCACAGAGAAAAAATCAGTATGCTAGATCCTTTTACGCAGTTTGCGTTAATTTTGCTGGTGGTCGTTGGTGTTTCATCCATAGTGAGGATGCTAAAACAGCCTCTGATAATTGGATATATCATCTCAGGAATAATTGTAGGTCCCTTCTTTCTTAATCTGATGCAGGGAACCCAGACTCTTACGCTTTTCTCAGAGATGGGAATAGCTTTCCTGCTTTTTCTTGTAGGTATTCATTTATCACCTAAAGTAATAAAGGAAGTAGGTAAGGTTTCATTGATAACAGGTATTGGACAGATTGTATTTACCTCAATAATTGGATACCTTATTTCCCTTTTCTTGGGTTTTCCAATGCTGACATCATTGTATGTGGCGGTTGCTTTAACCTTTTCTTCAACAATCATTATAATGAAGCTTCTTTCGGATAAGGATGCCTTAGAGAAGCTTTATGGAAAGATTTCGATAGGTTTTCTTCTGGTTCAGGATGTTGTGGCTATGCTGATTTTGATTGTTATCTCTTCTTTATCAGGCGGTGCGGGGGCTGGAAATGTGCTTGTTTCAACACTTTTTAGAGGAGGACTTATTTTAGCTATTTTAATTCCCGTAAGTTATTATGTATTGCCGAAGTTTAGTGATTTCTTTGCCAAATCACAAGAATTCCTTTTCCTTTTCTCAATCTCATGGGGTCTAGGTCTATCCTTGCTTTTTCTTCTGGCGGGCTTTTCAATAGAAGTTGGTGCATTGATTGCTGGAATAATGTTATCTATATCACCTTATAGCTATGAGATAAGCTCTAAACTCAAGCCCCTGAGGGATTTTTTCATTATAACATTCTTTATAGTTCTAGGAAGCCAGATGGCTTTTGGAGATATCTCACATTTGATTTTGCCGGCTATTGGCTTATCCATGTTTATCTTGATAGGCAACCCTTTAATTGTTATGGTTTTAATGGGCCTATTAGGATATAGCAAGAAAACCGGTTTCATGTCTGGTTTGACTGTTGCTCAGATCTCTGAGTTCTCTTTAATTTTAATCTCTCTAGGAGTTAAAATAGGAAACCTGAGCCAGGAGATCTTATCCTTTGTTACGATTATTGGTTTAATCACAATTGCAGGCTCAACATACTTGATTATGTATTCTGAAAGGATTTATGAAAAAATAGCGGGTCTCTTAAAGATATTTGAAAGGAAGAATGTTACAGAGAAAGAAATACCCAACAACAAACATGATTATGTTCTTTTTGGATACAATAGGATTGGCTTCTCAATTCTTAAGGCTTTCTCCAAGATTACGAAGAATTATTTAGTAGTGGATTATAATCCTGATACTGTTAAAGAGTTGAAAAAAGAAGGTATAAATGCCATATACGGGGATGTGGATGATGCTGAGTTCTTGGATGATCTGAGGGTAGATAAGGCTTCTCTTTTGGTGTCAACCGTTCCAGACAAGGAAGTAAATAAGCTTGTTCTTGATTATATTAATATGCATAACCAACGACCAGTAGCAATCTTGACTGGAAGGCAAATTGATGATGCTTTTGAACTATATGCTGCTGGTGCTGATTATGTAATCCTTCCGCATTTTCTTGGAGGAGAATACACGGCTAGGCTTATAGAATCGGCTAAGTCTAATAGGAGAACATATAGAAAGGAAAGAAAGAAAGAGCTGCGGATGCTTAAACAAAGGGTTAAGAAAGGTCATGAGCATCCATTAATCCAAAAGGATAGGGCTTAAAATGAGGTTTCAAAAATTCTCTGGTCTGTCAGAAACTGAAGCAAAGAAGAAACTGGATACTTATGGATATAATGAGATCAAGGATACTGGAAGGGCATCTCCCTTTAAGATTCTTTTTAGACAGATAAAGCATAATTTTATAGTGTATTTTCTCCTGGCAGCCATGGTTCTCTCATTCTTTGTAGGTAAATCAATTACCGCATATGTAATCTTAGTAGTAATTCTTGCGGTTATTATAACTGGTTTTGTTCAGGAGTATAAGGCAGAGAAAGCGATAGAGAAGCTTAAAAAGATGGTAATGTCGGTCTCAATAGTAATAAGAGATGGGGAGGAGAAGGAGATTTCTACTAAAGGAGTTGTACCAGGAGATATCTTGGTTTTAAGGACAGGTGAGAAGATACCAGCTGATTGTGTGGTGTTATCCGAAAAGAATTTATTGGTGAACGAAGCAGTGTTGACAGGAGAGGCCGATGAGGTAAGGAAATCCCCAGTGGATGATGTGAATACCCCTGAAAAAGAAAACACACTATATGCTGGTTCTTTTATCGTTGATGGAAAGTGTCTTGCTCAAGTTACCCATACAGGAATGAATACAAAATTCGGTAAGATAGCAAGCTTAATCTCTTCCTCACAGAAAGCGCTTCCTCTACAGAAGAAAGTGAATAAAATCTCAAAGTATATGGCTCTCATTGGTATTACTATGGCTATTCTGACTGGAGTAGCAGTGTTATTTCAATCCACTCTAACACCAGAACTGTTTGTAGAACTGTTAATATTAACGATTGCAATTGCTGTATCCGCCTTCCCTGAAGGTTTTCCTGTCGTTCTAATAACCACCCTATCGGTAGGAGCCCACAAAATGGCTAAGAAGAATGCTATTGTTAATAGAATGTCTATTATTGAAACTTTGGGCGAAACCACTATAATCTGCTCTGATAAGACTGGTACCATAACAAAAGGGGAGATGACTGTTAAAGAAATATATGCCAATGGAAAGTCAATTGATGTCAGTGGGGTTGGATACATAGGAGAAGGAGATTTTGTTCATAAAGGTAAAAGATTCAATCCTCAAGGGGATGAGAATCTCAAGCTTCTTCTTAAAACAGCTGTTTTATGTAATGACGCAAGAATAAAGAGGACGGGAGAGGATATGGTATTTAAGGTGGTTGGCTCTCCTACCGAAGCTGCCCTTCTGGTTATGGCATCAAAAGCAGAGGTATTCCAGGAGGATTTTAATCCCCGCATAGATGAGATTCCTTTTTCTTCTGAAACCAAGATGATGTCTGTGATGGTTGAGGAAGGAAATCAAAAGATGATATATTCAAAAGGGGCTCTAGAAATCCTGCTTGATAAATGTACATCTGTCCAGAAAGGGAGTAAGATTATTAGGCTGACCAAGAAAGAAAAGAATAAAATCCTCAAACAAAAGGCTAAGATGGCTTCTAATTCTTTGAGAACATTAGGATTGGCCTATAGGAAAGCAAAGTCCTCAAAAATAGAGGAGATGGAAAAGGATTTGATATTCTTGGGTTTAGTTGGGATAGAGGATCCTCCAAGAGAAGGGATCAGGGGTGCTATATCTTCCTGTAAGAAAGCTGGAATAAAGATTAAGATGATTACCGGGGATGACAAGAAAACGGCCCTGTCTATCGCGAAGCAGATTGATTTGGAGTATGGAAAGGTGTTAGAAGGGACAGAGATTGATGAGTTAACAGATAATGAGTTATCAAAGATAGTAAATCAGGTAACCATATTCGCAAGGGTCAGACCAGAGCATAAATTGAGGATTGTGAGGGCATTGAAGGAAAGAGGAGAAATTGTTACAATGACCGGTGATGGAGTCAATGATGCACCTGCACTGAAAGAAGCTCATATAGGGGTGGCTATGGGCAAGAATGGAACAGATGTTTCAAGGTCTGTTGCTGATTTAACCCTTAAAGATGACAATTTTGTTACCATGGTTGATGCAATAAAGGAAGGAAGAACAATATTCAATAATATTAGGAAGTTTGTATCGTACCAGCTCTCTTGCAATACGTCAGAGTTGATGATATTGTTTATTGGGGTTTTGCTCGTCCCTTTTTTCGGATGGCCTATACCTCTCTTACTGGCATTGCAGATATTGTTTATGAATATTGTAACAGATAATCTCCCAGCTATAACACTGGGTTTAAATCATTCTTCTGAGGATATAATGCGGGAAAAGCCTAGAAGAAAGGCGCCTATTCTGAATAAGCATTTGTTCATGCTTTTAATAGCTTCGGGAGCAATCATGGCTCTTTTTGTCTTGGTAACCTTCTATTTTGCCTTTAATGTTCTAGGGCAGGCAGCAGATAATGCAAGAACTACGGCTCTTTTAACCTTAATATGTTTAGAGATTGCAGGAGCTTTTAACTTCAGAAGCTTCCGCAAGCCCGCTCTGACGCGTTCTCCCTTTGTTAATCCTTTTCTTGCTGTTGCTTCTGCTTTGTCGGTAATTGCAACAATCCTTATTATATATACACCATTAAATCAGGTTTTCCAAACAGTTCCTCTTACCTTAGTTGATTGGGTTATTGGAGCAGGATTTGGTCTGTTGCTTATGCTGATATTTGACATATTCAAGAGAATTAATAACAATACTAAAAGATTTGATTTCTATCATTAAGGATGCAATAAAGTGCCCTTAAAGTCCTTTCCTTGTAGGATTTTCTCTATATTACCTAAATCTCTATTTGTGATTATAACCCTGATATTATGCTCAGAGCAGGCCTTAGAGGCAATAGGATCAAAAGGGAAATTCTCTCCAGGATTGAATTCCTTGCCAACCAACTCAAGATATTCTTTCCAACTCAGCCTCTTTAAAGGCTTTGCGTTCCTATCCTTTCTCGGATCCCTATCATAGACATATTCAACATTTGTTATGTTTATTACTCTTTTAATGCCTTCAGCCAAAGCAAAGTGGAAGGCATCATAATCGCTGGAATGCCCTATCTTGTCTCCTCCTCCAACAGCAACAGGCTTTTTGGTTCCTTGCCAATTAGCATAATCAAGCACAACCTTTGAATAGCAGTCTTTTTTAGGAAAGAAACTCTTGAGGAGCTCAGCATTCAACCTTGTGATAAGGGTGCCTATCCAGTATTCGTCTTGTTGAGTGGAATATTCAGACTCCTGCATTGCCTTCATATATTTCCTGCAGTAAAATCCACCGCCCGTTACTATCCTAAAGACATGGCCTTTCTTGACATATTTATTAATCATAGCGCTAAAACTCTTCAGGTAGTCTGAATCAATCTCTTCAGGGATGAAAACAGAGCCGCCCAGTGAAAAAACCCACTTCTTATTCTCTTTTTCCATTTTAAAATGTAGTTAGCATAACAACACCGAATATAATCATACCAATCCCTAATATTTTCTTATAATTAATTTTCTCTTTTAGGAATAAAGCAGAGAAGAATGTTACCCATATATAACTTAAAGATGTCAGAGGATATATCAAAGAGAGTTGATTGCCTTTCAAAGCAGGGATAAACAGAGCAGTCCCCATTACATAAAGGAATACACCTAAAACGAACTTGCCGTTCTTAATCAGCTTAAAAGGGTTAAAAGAGAAGGAAACAGAGCTCTTTTTAAGAAACAATCCTCCTAAGCCACCACAAAAAGTGGCAAATATTATCAATACTATACTAAGTAGTGGAACTGCCATTCTTTCTCCTCCCTTTGTTTTTATATGAGTTTAAAGTGATTACCCCAAATATAATTGAGGTTATTCCGATTATCTTAAAGGCTGTCAATGGCTCTCCTAAAAGGATATAGGAGAATAATGCCACCCAGATAAAAGAGGTGCTTATTACAGGGTATAGGATGGATAATTCCCCTTTTCTTAAGGCGTAAGTAAATATCAGGGTGCCGATACCATATAAAAACAGAGCAAACCATATTGAATAATTAAGCAGTATTCCTTCTATTGAGAATGAAAGCTTATTAGATGCATCTTTATAGAAGAATTGGGCAATACTAAATAGAAAGGTGCATACAACCACTAAAAGCATTGATTTGGTTTGTTGTCTTATCTTGCTCACCCT
>DAWM01000055.1:2713-2860 GCA_002505945.1 Candidatus Woesearchaeota archaeon UBA119 | reverse complement strand
TGCTCACCCTAGCATGGTAATGTCAACCTGTGTTAGGCGGTGTCATACTTTTTCTAGGAAAGCTTTTGCTTTAGCAAATCTTAGGGACGATGACACGGCAGGGGTTGTGCCTTATGGGGGTGCCGGTAGACGCCGAACACAATTAAG
>DAWM01000055.1:0-2487 GCA_002505945.1 Candidatus Woesearchaeota archaeon UBA119 | reverse complement strand
GCCGAACACAATTAAGTTGACTTGACTCCCTAGCATATGTATGTGGGGGAAGGGGTTTGAACCCTCGTAGGCACTAAGCCACACGGCCCTGAACCGTGCCCGTTTGACCACTCCGGCACCCCCACCATATCCATGACTCAAGGATTTTCCTTTATATTTGTTTCTGTTTATTCTTTTTTTGAGTTATTAATTATGCACAAAAATTCATGATTCTTATGATACAATAGAAATCTGTTTTTTGATATAATTGTTGAAGTCTTTTATCATATCTCAACACTTCCTACAAGGACAATACCGTTTAGTATGTTATTTCTTAAGTTTTTATCTGTTTTCTTGAGGCTTTCGAAAAATAGCAAGTGCAGTTTTTTTCCAAGCTCTTTCTCAAACTTTTCCAGCTCTATATTCTTTTCTTTCCTTCCAATTATTGCTATATCAATATCAGAATTGAATAAGTCCTCTCCTCTAGAATAACTTCCAAACAAGATAATGGTTGCTCCGGCATATTCTTTTTCTAGGAATGTAGCAAGTCCAGAGGTATATATATTCTTCAGGTTGTCCACCCTCTTTAACTGCATTAAGTAATGGTTTTCTCTGTTTAATTCTATGGAGTATCTTTTTGTTTCTTTGTCTTTCTTCCTTAAAATATAGTTGAGTTTTTCTAGCTGTGGCAGAGCTTTCGAAACAGCAGGCGCGCTTACATTCAGGGCTTTTGCAAGCTGTCTTTGATTTAAAGATAAACCTACTTTCTTAAACAACGCGCAAAGAATGTCATGCTGCAATTCTGTTAACCCCGGTTTATAGGTATTAACCATAGTTAATACGTATTAACCCTAGTTAATATATAAACCTTTCGCTTTGTTGGTTACCCCTCCTGGTTGTGAATCTTTTTATCACATCTAAGCACATTTCAGTAATATATATAAAGTCATGAGGGTTATCTAATAACGGGGTGTTTATTATGACTGAAGAAAATGAATCAGGAATACTTAGGATAGGAGAAAAAATACCTAATATGAGTGTTAATACGACGCATGGAAAGAAGAATCTGATAGATGACTACAAAGGCAAGTGGTTGGTGTTGTTCAGCCATCCTGCAGATTATACTCCTGTATGTACATCAGAGTTCTATGGATTTCAGAAGAGGTATGATCAGTTTAAGGAAATCAATACAGAACTGCTTGGCTTGAGTATTGATCAGGTTTTTAGCCATTTGAAATGGATTGAATGGATTAAGGAGAACCTGGATTTAGAGATAAAGTTCCCAGTGATTGCAGATGATAGAGGAATGGTAGCAGAGGCCTTTGGTATGATTAGTCCTGAGAAGGGAACGAATACAGTGAGAGCTGTTTTTATCATTGATGATAAAAGCATAATCAGGACAATACTCTACTATCCGCAGGAGATTGGAAGGAACATTGATGAGATTATTAGGACAATCAAGGCCTTACAGACTGCTGACAAGCATGATGTAGCAATGCCGCACAATTGGCCTAACAATGAGCTTATTAAGGACAAGGTCATTGTTTCTCCTGCCTCTTCAGAAGAAGCAATCAAGAAAAGGAAGCTTCAGAAGGAGAAAGGAGAGATAGAATGCTATGATTGGTGGCTTTGCTACAAGTCATTGTCATAAAAATCCACTGCGAGTTTACATACGCTTTAACATGGGGGTAGTTTTTTCTTTCTTTTTTCTTATTCTTAATACAAAAACTATTTAATCCATTGCTATTTCTTTAGGAGTATGGATAAATACAGCAGTATTGCTTTAAGGGTTGTTGAGGATTCTGATATCGTTTGCGAGGTCCTAGATAGCAGATTTCCAGAGCCAACTAGGATTCATTACATGGAAAAGAGGATTAAAGAAAAGGGCAAGAAGCTTATTTATGTGCTTAATAAATGCGATTTAATATCATTGGATGAGGCAAAGCAAATCCAAAGGAAGCTGGAGCCAAGTGTGTTTGTCTCGGTGATAAAGCATTTTGGTATTACTATCCTTAAAAAGAAGATAATTGGTCTGTCTAGAGGAAGGAAGACTACTGTAGGTATAGTAGGCTACCCAAATACAGGCAAGAGTTCGCTTATAAATGCCCTTGGAGGCGGAAAGAAGGCTTTGGTAAGCCCAATGAGCGGCTTCACCAAGGGTTTTCAGTATGTCACTTTAAGTAAGAAGATTAGGCTGATAGACTCTCCTGGGATGGTACCTCTTGATAATAAAAATGAGTTTCTTTTGGGCATTATTGGAGGCCTAGATCCAAACAAAATGAAAGATCCTATCTTGGTTGCAGAGAAGTTAATATCAGAGCAAAAAGAGGTTATCCTTGATTTTTATGATTTAAAAACAACTACTCAAGATAGTGATGATATCCTTGAAGAGCTTGGAAAGTCTCTGAATTATCTTTCTTCTGGTGGAAAAGCAAACCTGGATAGAACAGCAAAGAAATTAATCAGGGATTGGCAAAGAGGAAAGATACATCAGAGGATGATGGAGGA
>DAWM01000038.1:3000-4204 GCA_002505945.1 Candidatus Woesearchaeota archaeon UBA119 | reverse complement strand
TACAATCACCATCACCACAATAACCAGACCCAAACAAAGAATCAAAGAGTAGTTCTTGAGATGTTGGAGAAGAATAACTATTGCCAAAATAATATGCAGATGCCAATGAATCTGAAGCAGAGATTACCGCAACTGCATTTATCAGAAAGATTAACATTAAGATTATTGACATCAATAATTTATTTTTCATTCAAAATCCCCCATTTGTTAGGCAACTTCCTTTGCCTAATTTCTTATCTATTTTTGTTATTATAAAAAATCAAAAAGAAAAAATGAATTACTAATTCCCTCAGTAAAAGCTTAACACTTCGTGGAAGGAATAGAAATCATTGTCATTTTTAATGTCAAAAGACCAGGTTCTATCAGCCTTCCCATCCCCATCAGTATCTAACCTCATAATTAGGTAACCTCCATTACCTTGAAGGTTTTTGAGTGTTTTTACCGATTCGATATCAACTTTATCCCTTCCAGGAATCTTATCAAATACATAACCCTCTACATATTTAGCGACATCGTCTCCAGAGTATTTCTTTTCGATTGTTCCTGGTTGTCCATTTCTTGCTTTCTCTGTTAAGGTAAGTGTTTTTGTGTCCTTCAAAATGTTTAAGAGTCCTTGATGTTCCTCATTTCCATACATGAATTCATTAAGGTTGTCAATCTCATCAAAATTAACCCTATACTCTGGAACAGCTCTCAGGCCATCATCCCAATGTGGATTCTTATCATAAAGAGTCTCTCTTGTTTCTTCTGCTTCTTTTATCTTCTTATTTAAATCATCTATGATCGGATCATTGTAATCTGTAATCTCGTAGTCACCAGATGCCTTAGCTAATTCAAAGTGTATATTTTCTTCGATTTCTCCATCTTTATCTGCTACAAAATATTTTGTCTCAGAGCCATCAGTGTAAACTACAGTGAGCTTAGTACTTTGGTTCTCTCTGCTGAACTCAGTTGTAAGTTCGTCAAGCTTTCCACTCTTATAAGAATCTACAATCTCATCATACATCTTGCTGCCAGAGAAATTAACTAATTCTCCATCTACTTGCTTAAAGCCTTGAGCCTCGGAGAAGATTTTCTCAAGCTCAGGAGTAAATGCATTTCCAAAATCATCCTCATCAAGATCATAAACCTCCAAAAGATTTGGGTTTGTCTCAGGGTCCTGAGCCCATTGCTTCTCCAAATCTGATTTTCTCCAGTCTATCAT
>DAWM01000038.1:492-2662 GCA_002505945.1 Candidatus Woesearchaeota archaeon UBA119 | reverse complement strand
GCGAATGTCATCAGTGAACCAAGAATTGCAATCCCTGCTTTCTTACCAAACCCGATTTTATTTACAGTCGTGTCAGAATTTATCTCATTTTCCAAATTATTTTTTTCCATAATGTCTCCCCCCAACTTAAATAGAGTTGTTACTGAAAAGTAGAAGTATTTTAAAAGTATTTCGTTATGAATGATTATATATTAGATATCATATGATTCCTCTATTCCAGGATTTCTATGTCGTCTATATTTCCGTCTGAATCAAGATCTAGGCCTCTAACAACCTTAGCAAGATGGTTTCTGTCATAGATGTTGCCTTTCTTGACATCAGAAAAGTATTTGAGGAAGGCGAGGATTGCGCTTTTTGTTCCCATAAACCTCTTGCCGGCAATCAAAAGTACGGAATGATTGGGATAAAATGGATTTTTATCCTTTACTATTACGCCTATTTCATCATGAAAGTAGGTCTTGCCCGATATCTTAGAGTGAAGACTCCAGCCATGCTTATGGGAGAAGTATATGCTCAAATGCTGATTTATGTCTCCTGTAATCTTGTTTATTATTGGCCCGCCGATAACTATCAAGTTATCTTCTAAATCTTCTTTCCTTACTTCAGTGTCAAGCATAACCACCTGTTTAGGCACGTAATTCAGGAAAGTGCCAAGGAAAAGAGCAAAATCTATGCCGTAATAGCCGTCTCTTGAGCGGGCCTTTTCAGGGCCATGTGGATCTGGGCTACCTACTATGATTTTTGCATTGAGGTTATTATCCCTAACAAAGGGAGAAAGGAATTCAGAGTTGTTGGAGAGGGTTATTCCATCTTTCTTGAATCCGTCAAAAGCAATTGAAAAGGAAGGAGAAGTTAGCTTGTAGATCGAAGATGGTTTTTTCTTAGTTTTATTCTTCTGATTAGGGAATTCCTCAATAAAACCCTTAGCCTTGAGTTTCTTGATGTGATAATAAATGCTTTGTTCATGACATCCCACTTCCTTTGATATCTGAATTACTGATTTGGGTTTGTTGGATATAACCTTTAGAATCTTGACTGCTATGGGAGAACCTAAAGCCTCAGCAGCCTCTGGGTTTAATACCCTTGACGACAGAGAGAATACTTGTCCTTTCTCTTTCTTTATTATGTACATGCTACTAAGAAGGGTTTAGAGGTATTTAAATTTATCCTGAACCATTTAACTTACCTTACTTTAAGCATAATTAGGTGTTTTAACTAAAAAATAGCAACATTTTATGAATAACCAAAAAAATAAAAAGGAAAGGTATTAATATAAGATATATAGTACAAAAGTTAGTTTGAAAACATAGTTTTGGGGGGATAATAAATGTTTGGGCAGATTAAAAAAGAAAGTCATTCAAAGATATATACTGCTTTTGTTAGAGAGAAACCAGTGGATATGTTGATATTCCTGAATAATGCCAAAGGCCCCATATATTCTTCAATACTAGCTAAGAACGCTGACTGCACCTATTCTCATGTAGTAAAGGTGCTTAAGCAAATGGAGAAGAATGGTCTTGTAATCTTTAACAAAAAGGGAAGACTTAAGCTGCTTTCTTTGACTAATAAAGGCAAAGATTTAGCTGAGGCCTTTGAGAAAGTAAGAAATCTACTGGATAAGAAATAAGCAGGTTTCTATTTTTATTTTAATATTTTCAAGAATTCTTATTCTATTATAATCTATATCATTCCTTATTTAATTAAAATAATAAAAAGAAAAAAGAAAAAAAACCAAAGAAAGCTCTTAGAAAGAACAAAGAAGGGGGGACTTCTTATGGGTAGAGACTTCTTTGGTTTCTTGGGATATCACCTCATTCGATGATTTCAATTCCAAGAACATCTTCGTTTTCTGAATCGCTCTCTGCCTCAAGCTTGAGAGAGCGAGGCTTTGGAGCCCTCTGCTGGTCTTGCCCTAGCATCCAAGGTGATGTTACTCCTGTTATGATTGTCATTACTATGAGTTTTCCATTCATCTCTTCGCTTACTCTTGCACCCCATATCACATTGGCTTCTGTATCCAGGCTTTCGGTTACCATCTCACCGATTTGACTCACCTCTTCCAAGGTCAGGTCATTTCCACCATGTATATGTATAAGGGCGCCGGTGGCTCCTTCATAATTGATATCCAACAAGGGATTCATCAGTGCTCCTTTTACTGCTTCTTCCACCC
>DAWM01000038.1:0-250 GCA_002505945.1 Candidatus Woesearchaeota archaeon UBA119 | reverse complement strand
GCCCTGTTCTTCGTATCGGAAGAGCCTACTCCAATTGCAGCCACTCCACTGTCAGACATTATTGCCTTAACATCAGCGAAGTCAAGGTTTACCAATGAAGGCACCGCAATCGTTTCTACAATTCCTTTTATCATTGTGGAAACAAGCTCGTTAGCAACTGCAAATGCTTGTTGTATTGGCAGATTCCCTGCAATCTTTACCAGTCTGTTGTTGTCTATAACAATAACTGTGTCGCTGTATTTCCTAAGCT
>DAWM01000006.1:18501-18971 GCA_002505945.1 Candidatus Woesearchaeota archaeon UBA119 | reverse complement strand
AAATAAATATTACAGGGCTTTCAGGGGATATCCAGGATTGCTCAAAAGAGATTAGGATAATCTATAACTCTCAAGGAGGACAAGAGATTCCCTTTGATGTATATGATGGAGACGACAGCAACTGGTGTTATGTTGGCTTCAGGGTGAACCTTTCAGCAAACGAGGTAAACAATGCTGATTATTTTGTATATTACAACAATTCTGCAGCCAGCACTCCATCCTACTCTGTTTCAACATATTCTGATATTACCTTCTATGCACAGACCGCTGCCACGGATGAAGGAACTCCTAGTAATCCAAGCAACATTGTAGGATTTGCAGATAACACATACGCTGACTTGTATATGTCTGGCGGAGGCGGAGGATATGAATCGGTTCATGGTAGAGATTTCATAAACGAAACCCCTAGTGGAGATATACAGAAAGTGAATATAAGATATAGATATGAGGTGCCTCAGATGGCTGGCAAC
>DAWM01000006.1:5670-18279 GCA_002505945.1 Candidatus Woesearchaeota archaeon UBA119 | reverse complement strand
AGGTGCCTCAGATGGCTGGCAACTGGTATTTGAGATATAGTGTAGATAATGGAATATCTTATTCAGATGCATTCAGCGGTACCAATACACTCTCTAAGGTAACTTCAAGCTGGCATGAGATTACAACTGATTATGCAACTCTTAGTTGGCCTGAGTTAAACAAAACAAGACTTCAGGGGAGGATTTACAAACCAGGAGGTGGCGTTACAAGCCAGATGTATCTTTATTGGGTTGAGATGAATGTAACTTATTTGCCTACTAGCGAGGTTACTCAAACAGGTTTAAAGAGTGAAGTAACATTAGTAGCAAATAAAACTGGATCTACCGGAGTGGATGGGTTCTGGACCTGGAACTGGTCAACCTCAAATTATGATGAAGGAAATTATACAGCATTGTCAGCTTCAACACCTTCTAGCAAGGATGATTCCTACGATTATGAGACCTTTGATATTCTTCCAGATACCACTCCGCCAAGCATAACTTTGATTTCGCCTGAGGATTATGATGAACGAGGCTCAGGAAATGTTAATTTTACATATGAGCCATATGATATCAACCTTGATACATGTATCCTTTACTTCGGGCAGGACGGCTTAGAGGCGAATGAGACTGAATCAAGCCCATTGAACAATCAAGAGAACACCTTTGAAAACATATATTTTGATATTGGGGTCTTTGAATGGAATGTGTGGTGTAATGATACTGAAGGGAATTCTGGTTTTGCAGACAGCAACTTCACATTAAATATAAGCGCACCTGACTTGGTAATAGAACAAGATGACATTTGGTTCAGTGATGAGAGCAGGATAGAAGGAACCGAAATTACAATATATGCTAATGTATCAAACAGGGGGTTAAGTGATGCCGAAGAATCCTTTGTAGTGCAGTTTTTTAAGGGTTCTGTGTCTTCTGAGAACCAGGTTGGAGAAAACCAAACGATTGATTATCTAGCCTCGGAGGAGAATGCGACGGTCAATGAATCCTATACCTTGGAAGCGGGTAAGAACAATATATTTGCAGTAGCAAATTTAGACGAGAGTCTGAATGAAACCAGCTATTCTAACAACCAGGCAAACAATACAATTATAGTGGAATTGTACCAATATTTCTATGGCAATGTTTCTACTGATGTAATCCTAGCTAATGCTGCAGGCGATAAGATTATTGACTATGAAGATAACCCAGGTTTCTCAGGAAATATCTTTGTTGCTGATGCTGATAGCAACTTTGTATATAACAATTTAATAGCAATCGGAAGAAACACTATAGGAGATCCATCTTCAGATTTTGATGATATTGATACAAATCTTAATACAACCTCATTTACTGATTCAATAAAGGAGATTTGGGGTAACGGAACTAATACACCTATTGAAACAAGAAACTTTACCCTAGCAAGCAGGACTATTGAGGATGTGCCAATTGTAAACAGTACTGATAATGAAAACTTTAAAACAGGGATATTATGGGATTCAAGTGATGACTCCGGCAATCTACAATATGATGCTTCTGATGATGAGGATTTTGTGTTTATCGCTGAACTCAATCCCGCATCAGTTGGGAAATACGGCACATATGACTACGAGATAAGAGTGCCTGCCTTGTTAAGGGATTACAAAAGTGGAACAAACAAGTTATCTTTTTATATTGAGATTACTTAAAAAGTAAAAACAAAAAACTATTTAAAGAGGTTTATTAAATGAATGTTGGGGGTCTGCAGATGAGTTTAATTAGGGGTTCAAAGGGGGATAAAGAAGATGTACCTAATTCTCTTCCTGAGACAATACTAGACAGACATACCCAAGAGTTAAGCCATAAGATTGAAGAGAGGAAGAAAAAAGAGAAAGAGGAAGACAATAAAAGGCTGCCTTTATCATTAAAGAAGAATGAAGAGAGCAAAGAAGAGTTAGATTTAAAGGGTTATAGAAATAAAGTGCAGGGCTCAAAATCAGCCTGGCACAGAAATAAAGAGAGCAATAAAGAAGAAAGTAAGGATAAAGGAAAGGAAGAAAAGCAGAATAAAGAAGAGCAAAGAGAAGCAAGGAATCCCAAAGATTTTTCCTTCTTCAAGCAGCTTGAAAAAAGGTTCAAAGAAGAAAAAGGACAATCAAATATACAAAGCCATTTGTCCAGCAATCTTGTCAAGAGAATGAAGATTTTTCATGATACTTTAAACAAAGGAGAGTTCTTTTTTCTTGATACAGAGGACATTGAAGAGAAGGTCTATAGAAAGCTGATCAAGCTCAAGGAACTTGAATCTGAGTGGGTTGTGAGGAATGAGCAATATCAAGAAACAAGGCAGCTTCTGCTTGAGAAAGAGGAGGAGATTGAGCAGAATATAAACGAGCTTAAAGAGATGATGAGAAGCGCTGAAAGGTTTAAGTTGTTCAGCCAGAGATGTAATGAAGAAGAGGGTTTTAGGCTTTCTAACGCTACTTTGTATTCTATCCAAGAGCTTCTATATGAGCTTGAGAAGATGCCGGATGAAGTTTTCAGCCATTATGTGAATGAGCAGAAGAATGATTTTGCTAATTGGATTGAAGGTGTGTTTGGGCTCTCGGATCTGGCCAACAGGATAAGGCACACTAATTCTAAAGAAGAGATGATTAATGCCCTAAAGAACTATTAAAATATTGGATTAGTTTATCTGCCAGACTCTTTAATTCCTCTTGATTGCCTTCTTTGGAATTCGCAGGGTTAAGCTCCCCTACTTTGTTGATGGGAACGAGATGAACATGCACGTGATCTACTGCCAAGCCCTCTACAATCATTCCGATTCTATTCGCCTGAAAGTATTCTTTAAGGGGAAGAGAAAGCTTCTTGGCGGTTTCCATCAACTGATTATATTCTTCATCAGGCATATCAAACAGATAAGGGAAATGTTTCTTAGGAATAAGTAAAATATGCCCTTGCTTTATTGGATTTATATCTAAGAAAGCCAAATATTTATCATTCTCCCATACCTTGAAAGATGGTATTTCCTTGTTAGCAATCTTACAGAATAGACAATCTTGCATTTTTATCCCTCATTGATTATGGTAACCATAACTTTTAAATTTTCCTAGGAAGGGTGGTTAAGTTAACTTAATTATGTTCAGCGTCTACACGGCACCTCACACAAACTGACATTACCCTTATCATTATCATCAGACATCAAGGTTCTGGACCTGCTCTGCATTGTCCTCAATGAATTTCCTTCTTGCAGATACATCCTCCCCCATAAGTATGCCGAAAATCCGATCTGCCTCTGCAGCATCCTCAAGGGTTACTTGAAGCATTCTTCTGGAACTGGGGTCCATTGTTGTGTCCCAAAGCTGCTGCGGGTTCATCTCTCCAAGGCCTTTATAACGCTGGATATAGACTTTCTCATCCCCCCTCTGCTCAAAGTACCTCTTTAGCTCGATCTCTCTGAAAAGATATTGGGCGGATTTGCCCTTTCCCACCTTATATAAAGGGGGCTGAGCAATATAAATATGACCATCATCAACCAGTTTTCTCATATGTCTAAAGAAGAATGTCAAAAGCAATGTTCGGATGTGGGCACCATCCACATCAGCATCAGTCATAATCACAATCTTGTGATACCTAAGCTTTTTGATGTCAAAGTCATCTCCAATCCCTGTTCCTAGAGCTGAGATTATTGATACTATCTCTTTGTTGGAAAGCATTTTGTCTAGTCTTGCTTTCTCTACATTTAGTATCTTCCCTCTTAAAGGCAGAATGGCCTGAAAATCCCTATCTCTTCCCTGCTTAGCAGAACCTCCTGCAGAGTCTCCTTCTACGATGAAGATTTCAGATTTCTTGGGATCCTTGTTAGCACAATCAGCCAGTTTTCCTGGCAATGAGGTATTCTCTAAAATGCCTTTTCTCCTTACAAGTTCCCTTGCTTTCCTCGCGGCCTCTCTTGCTTTAGCAGCGGTTATTGCCTTGCTAAGGATGGCTTTGACTGAGCTAGGATTCTCTGCAAAGAATGTTGATAGGCGCTCAAAGGTAATACTATCAACGATACCTCTCACTTCTGAGTTGCCCAGCTTTGTCTTGGTCTGGCCTTCAAACTGCGGTTCTGGGACCTTGATGGAAAGGATTGCTGTAAGCCCTTCCTTCAAATCATTACTTGTGAGGCGAAGATTATTATTGCCGTTCATGTTCTTATCAACATAAGAATTAAGGCTTCTTGTGAGGGCAGCCTTGAAACCTGAGAGATGTGTCCCTCCTTCTATTGTATTTATGTTGTTTACAAAGGAAAAAAGTGTTGTGTTGAATGAATCTGTGTATTGAATGGCAACCTCAACTGCAACCCCTTCCTCAGTCTTATTGAAGTATATGGGATCATGGATTGGTTTCTTGCCCTCATTGAGGAATTTAATAAAGCTCACAATCCCTTCATGATAAAGGAAGGTTTCTTTTCTTGGTTGTTCAGGATTTTCATCTACAAGACTTATACAAACGCCTGGATTCAAGAAAGCCAGTTCTCTCAACCTTGAGCTCAGGATTTCATATGAGAATTCCAAAACCGTGAATATCTGAGGGTCTGGAAAAAAGGTTATTTTAGTACCCGTTTCAGAAGTAGGATGAAGCTTTTTCAATTCTGAAGTTGGTTTTCCTCTTGCGTATTCCTGATACCAGTGAAAACCATCCCTTTTTATCTCTAAAACAAGCTTGGAAGAAAGGCCATTCACCACAGAAACACCTACCCCATGAAGACCTCCACTAACCTTGTATGCCTTTTTGTCAAATTTTCCTCCAGCATGAAGCTTTGTCAAAGCAATCTGACAGGCAGGGGCATTGTATTTCTCATGCTTTTCAACAGGGATTCCTCGACCATCATCAGAGACAGTTATGCTTCCATCCTGGTTCATTGAAACATGGATGTTCTTGCAGTAGCCAGCCATAGCCTCATCTATCGCATTGTCAACCAGTTCATAAACCATATGATGGAGGCCTCTAGATGAGGTAGAACCAATATACATCCCGGGTCTCTTTCTTACTGCCTGCAGCCCCGAAAGCACAGTGATACTCCCTGCTCCGTAATCCGCCTTTTTGATATCAATGTCCTTATTATCCTGATTTTCAGCCAAAAAAATCACCTAAACACCATGAAAATAATAGCAAGACTGAATTCGCTACATTTCTACTAAAAGCAAAGCGTATCTATTAATAAATCTTTTGTTTGGTTTATATACGAGAGAGAGGAAAATCAATCAAGAGTAAAAATATATGCCTTTTGACTTTTGAGAGGTATCCAATTGGGAGCCTTCTTTATTGGCCCTTGGCCTCTTTGAATCCTTATCTCTCCTAAATGTAATCCCTAAGTCCTTTAAAAAGAGGCCCATCCCTTCCTCCATCTCAAGAGGGCCTTTTATCTTGCCAAATTTAGCTGGCTTGCCCTGAAATACCATAAGATAAGATGAGATAGCATCAAGGAAAAGCAGGTCGTGATCAACCACTACGCAGGATTTCCCTATTATCTCCATGATAGTAGAAATGGTCTTTGCAACCATCAGTCTTTGCTCTACATCAAGGTAAGCTGAAGGCTCGTCAAAAAGGAAAACATCAGCATCCTTTGAGAGAGTATGAGTAATCATTACCCTTTGAAGCTCTCCTCCTGATAACTCTGAAAGCATCCTTTCCTTAAGGGAATCAATCCCAAAGGGCTTTATAAGCTGGTTTGAGTATTTTTTAATCGCTTCTTTCAGGAATAATGCAACCAGCATGTCCTTTTCTATCTCTATGTATTGTGGCTTATATGCTATCTTTATTTCCTCATTTATCTCCCCTTCATCTGGCTCTAATTCTCCTGCAAGAAGCTTCATAAAGGTAGTTTTTCCAATCCCGTTTTCTCCTAAAACGCCTATCATGGCTTTCTTGGTGATTTTGCCTTCATCTGATTCCATAGAGAAGTCTCCTAACTGCTTCTTCAAGGAAGTCCACTCAATCAAACTCTCTGAAGATTTGCTCATTAAAGAAGGTCGGGAATAGAATTTGAGTTCATGGTCCCTAAATCTCACATTGTCTTCCCTGAGATAGCCTGAAAGATACACATTTATCCCTTCTCTAACAGTCTTGGGAATGCTAACTACACCATAAACCCCTGCTTCACCATAGAGTATGTTAATCATATCAGCGAGATAATCAAGGACAACAAGGTCATGTTCCACCACCATTATGCCCACCTGAGGTGAGAGAAGGCTTCTTATGAACTTAGCAGTCCTCAGCCTTTGCTTGACATCTAGATAGGAGCTTGGCTCATCAAGGATATATAGGTTAGCATCCTTAAGCAAAGTGGCTGCTATTGCCACTCTTTGGAGCTCTCCCCCCGAGATATCCGAGATATTCCTTGATAGAATAGCATCAATCCCCAATGCCTTAGCGTATTCATCGAGCTTGCCTTTCTCATCTATATTTGAGAGCAGAGCCCTTACTTTTCCCTTATATTGCTGGGCTATCAGCTCCACCTTTTGAGGTTTGTAGCTTACCTTTACCTCTCCTTTCTTAAGCTTTTCAAAGAATATCTGGGCTTCTGTGCCCTTAAAATGTTGAAGCAAAGCCTCATATCCGGCTTCCTCATCTATCCTTCCAAGGTTGGGTTTGAGCAGCCCGGCCAAGATCTTTATGGCAGTCGTCTTTCCTATGCCGTTTCTTCCTAAAATGCCTGTTACCTTACCAAAAAAAGGGGTAGGAAGGTTATAGAGATGAAAGCCATTCTGGCCGTATTGATGAATTGGCTCCTGTTGAAGCTCTTTTGGAAGATTAATAATTGATATAGCGTTGAAAGGACATCTGTTTGAGCAGATTCCACAGCCGGTGCAGAGCATCTCATCTATCGCAGCCTTGCCTTTCTCATCCTTGACAATACATTCCTTACCCATTCTATTTACAGGGCAAAGCTTTATGCATAAGTCTCCGCAGGCTCTTGGATTGCACCTCTCCTTCTTGACGACTGCAATCCTTTTCTTATCGGTTTTCATTTTAATTCCTTGATTTGTTTCTCAATGCAAAGAGAAGAAAAGAGTGATTATTTAAAAGTATTGAGTTTATAAAGCACTACAACCTATCAACATCTACCTTTTTGCCATTTAAAAAAATCTCGACATCTCGGAAGACCTGATCAAGATGCAGGGGAGCTACTACGCGCCCCATAAACCAATAGTTGGAACCAAGAGCAACATGGGCTGTTCCTAATACCTTCTCATCTATTATTGTTGTACCTACGATAGAAGCATTGGGGTTTAAGCCGATTCCTATCTCACCAATCTTCTTAATCCCCCACACTGGCATCCTGGATTTCTGGGATTTTTCATTTAAGCTTCTTTCAAGGAGCCTGGCCCCTTCCCCTCCTTCTATAGACATAACCTTACCTTGCTTGATTCTCATTATTATCCTATCTGAAGCGGACTTAATAAGATGAACACCGTATAGATTACGGGAGCTTCCGTCAATAACCACCTTACCGGTTATCTTATCTCGATGAGGGGCTATAAAAGCCTCTCCTGGAGGCAGATTCCCGCCCAATCCCACTTTATTATACATACCATCAGAACTAATAGCAGTGTTATTCCTTATATCTGCCAGGAAATCTGTGCCATTCTTGCTTTTTATTCGGATTGTACTGCTGCAGCTAAGCCTCTGGGCAAGCTTCTTGAGTTTAGAGGTAAGGGTATTATAATCCACATCCATCGCCTTGATAAGGTAGTGAAATTTGCTCATTGGAAGAAAGGAAAGGCTGCTTGTAGTGGTGAACCTGTGCTTCTTTATATTGCAAAACTCCCTAAAGGAATGACCTATTTTGGATAAGGTGCCCAATTTATCCGAGACAGCAAGCATCACTATGCTCTTATCAGGGAGCAGAGAAAGTGCATTCTGAATCTCCTCGGAAGGCGGCTTGTTGGCAATTTGGGTATTTCCTAATTGAACGTTAGGGCTCACACCTAACTTCCTGGCAGCTAGATAATATGAAGCGCAAAGAAGGGGAGCGCAATGGTTGCCGTTCTTGCCTGTATCCCCTATTATCATCAAGATGTCTCCTCTCTCTAGTCCTAAGGCATTCCTTAAAACCCTTTTCATAGCAGGAGCATACTTTGCAGCTTCCTCTATTAAACCGTTCTTCTTAAGAAACAGAAGACTCTCAAGATGGTTCATAAGAACATTTTAACTAAGGTATTTTTAAATTTAACGCAATTGACTCATACATCCACTACTACTTGAGCTTCATAGCCTTCTTTGGTTTGCTTCAACTCAAACATATACCTTGTTATGGCTTTAACCTGGGTTAGAGAAAGCTTAGAGTTAGCCTTATCGCCAAAGCATCTAGCGTTTAGCTGGTATTTATTATCAGCACCCTTTAATGGAGAGATATCCACCTTAAAATCCGATAAGAAAACCTCCTCAGAATCATAGATTACAAGCAGTTTTGTAAGCCAATCGTATAAAAGCTCCTCGGGAGTTTCAATTAATGAAACTTTAAATTCCCTTTTTTTAGGCACCATGTCTATTTTACAGATTATAGAGAAAAGGGCCTTAGCAGAATTAACAAAGAGCTCTTCTAAATCCCGACCATATGCCTTAAAGCAGATATCTGATTGAGTCTTTTCTAAGAATTCAAAATCCTTCTTCTGGGATTTATTATCCATCTTGCTTTATAAAGCTCCTAGCCCTCACTTCTTTTTGACTACGAACATCTTATGATCTTTCTCAAAAGGAGCTAATTCCCTCTTATCCACTATCTTGAGTTTTTTAGCCAACTCTTTTTCTGCTAAATCAAAAACCGACTTCGGCCTCTTTGAGACATCTATGCTTCTTGCTTTTAGGCAGATGATACCAAAGCCGTCATCTCTGAGAAAGAGGTCGAGATTCTTGAAGAAAATGTCAAGCTGATCCTTTTGGGCAATGTCTTGATAGACAACATCGCATCGCCCAACCATAGTTGAGTAAGAGTAAGGACTACGAGCATCCTCTAATATTGGAAGGATATTGCGTCTCCTCTGAGCAAGGAAGTATAAAGGAACTGCAACCCTTCCAGAGAATTCAAGAGCAAAGACCTTGCCGCCCTTCCCAACAATATCAGAAACATGGCTTACTGTGGTGCCGCTTGCCGCTCCCAGATATAACACCTTCTTATCGGGCTGGATGGCAATCTGGGAGATCCCTTTATGTAGGGCTGCTGAGAGCTTAGACCTTTCTGGATTCCATTCTCTGAAAAAGAGTCCTTTATCCTTTACCACTCGCTCCCCATATTCGCTCATTGGTCCCTCAACAGGAGAGGTATAAAAAGATAAAGATTTACCTTTCTTCCTAAAATATACACCTTTGAAATGCTTGAATTGTTCCATTTTAAGGCTCTCTTCTAAATCTATCCATATCTTGGAGCACTTTGCCCGAGATCTCCTTCTTGGTAAAGTAATCACATCTTGCGCATAGAGATATCTTATCAGCTAGGAAACGGGCCGCCTTCCCTCTATTCTTCGCCAAGGTTTTCTGAATGAACTGGTGCTGGAATATATAACCATACTTAGGACATTTGGTTTTTGACCTGAGGTGCTTGAAAAATGCTTTCTCTGCCCCTAATACCTGAATTGTGGAAGAGGGAAGAAAAGCAAGCCGTCTTAAAGAGCCCGCCTCTGCAATCATTCTTGCAGCAATTGTTGGGCCCAACACTTCAAGCAGATTATTGCAATACTTCTTGAGAAGTTGTTTAAGGGATTCAAGAAGAGATGATCTAAGGGTAATGGATTTTAAAGATGATTCCAGCATATGTCTGAGGATTTGAAATGAATCTTCATCTAATGATTTGCCAAGGGGATCCTCTTCTGCTTTTTTATTAAAGGATTCAAAATCCAATGCATAAAGCTCTGAGAAAAGCCTTTCGTAATTGATTGTTTCTTTCTGTGTGTGATAGAATAGTGAAGGCAAAAACTCACTTGCCAGCTCGCCAGTCCTTTTAGAGAGCTGATTTATGGAATCATCCGCTTCATCTATCGCCTTTATGGTATTGGAAATCACAACATCTAAATGCTCCCTTTTCTTCATTTTGCTTGAGAATATGGAAAAAGCGGCTTGCTTAAACTCATCAAAGTTTGAATCTATTAATCTTGAAACCCTTTCTAATTCCTTATCAGAAAGAGAGATCTCTAAATCCTGAAAAGCTTCAGGAAGTTCTTTTTTAAAGCCCACAAGCTTTGAGATTTTATGTTTTCTTATCAAATCTTTCTCCTTCTTTATGAACTCTCCCTCTAGAACATTATCTGCCTCTTTTTCATTTAGATCAACTGAATCCAATATGTCCTCATTCTCTATGACAAAAAGCTTGAAAGGCAATGAATATAAGGTTTTCATACCAGAAAGGATTTGCTCTTTGAATATTAATCTTTTGCTTATTTTTATTTATGACAATACCAAAATATTAAATAAAGGAGATTCTTATTTAAGGGCATGGTAAAACTCAAGGGCACGCTTTTAACCTGTAGCTATTATATCAAGGAAGAAAAGCCCATAATACAGCTTTTCCTATGGACTAAGAAAGGTAAAAGGATAGAGGTAAAGGATGATGATTTCCAGCCTTATTTGCTGGCTGAAGTCAAAGATTTTAATGGAACTAAGAAAGAGATTGAAGACCTGCATAAGAAAGAATCTAAGAATCAACATTATGTTATCAGATGCGAGAAGATAAAGAAAAGAATTGAATTTGAAGATAAAGAATTGATGAAGATTGTTGTAAATAGACCTTCTTCTGTGCCTGCTTTGAAAGAGAGCATAAGAAAGACTAAAGGTGTCAAGGACATTCATGAATATGATATTCCTTTTGCTTTCCGCTATCTTTTAGATAAAAAGCTCAATCCCTTTGAAGAATATTCATTAGAAGTTGAAGAGAAGGATAAAGAATATTTCCTAAAGGAGATTAAACAGGAAGGAACTCCAATCCTCCCGAAAGGGATTGGGATTGATATTGAAACCTATGTTTCAAATAAAGATACTATTGATCCTGAGAAGGATCCAATATTGATGATTTCTCTATATGGAGAAGAAATAAAAAAAGTGCTCATCGCCAAAGAGGGTAAGAAAGCCCAGGATTGGATTGAATGGTGTGGCTCTGAGAAAGGTATGCTTGAAAGGTTCTTTGAAATTATAAAAAAAGAGCAACCCAGCATGATATTTGGGTATAACTCAGATTCTTTTGATATGAGTTATATTGCGAAAAGGATTGAAGCTCTAAAAATCAAAAAGGAAGATAGATTAGAGTTAAGAGAATACTTTAGGATGATGCCCGTTGTCAAGATTAAGGGATTTCCCCATATAGATTTGTTCAGGTTTATAAGAATGTCTGGGGGACGGGGACTGGATTTAGAGAATTATACGCTCAATGAGGTTGCTTCTAACCTACTTGGAAAAAAGAAGATTGAATTAAATCCTCTTGAGCTGAGCAAAACCTGGGATAAAGATGATACAAAACAGATTAAGAACTATGCTGAATATAACCTTAAGGATTCTGAGCTTACTTGCGAGATTGCCCAGAGGTTTCTTCCTTCTATAAGAGAATTAACAAGGCTTGTGTGCCTTCCGCCTGAAGAGATAAGTCGAATGAGTTTCTCTCAGCTGGTTGAATGGTATCTTATGAGAAAAGCCAGCAATGAGAATCTGCTTATATCAGACAAGCCTGATAATGATGTTACAAAGGACAGGAGGAAAAGGAAGTTTGAAGGGGCCTTTGTTTTCCAGCCCACCCCTGGAATCTATGATAAGATTGTGGTGTTTGACTTCAGAAGCCTTTATCCAAGTATAATCGCAAGTCATAATATATCGCCGGAAACATTTAGGAAGGACAAGCATAAGAAACAAGATGGATATGTTGTTCCTGAGGAAAACGAGGGTTGGTTTATCAAGAAACCTGCTGGCCTAATATCTAATTCTATTAGAGATATCCTCAAACAGAGAAGAAATGTTAAAGATGAACTTAAGAAGGAAAATTTGAAGCAATGGGAAAAAGACCTTTTGAAAGCAAGAGAACAAGGATTGAAGACTTTAGCGAATTCTGTTTATGGATATCTGGCTTATGAAAGAGCAAGATGGTATTGCTATGGGTGTGCCAGGGCTGTAGCAAGCTTTGCTCGTTACTTTATTAAAAGCGTAATCAACAAAGCCCAGAATAAGGGGTTTAAGGTTCTTTATTCAGATACAGATTCTATATTTATAACCCTGGATAAAAAGAGTAAGGAAGATTGCAAGGATTTTGTGAAAGGCATAAACAAAGAGCTTCCCGAAGAGATGGAACTTGAATATGAGGGCTACTTTAAGAGAGGGATATTCGTTTTTGCCAAATCCGGGCCAAAAGGAGCCAAGAAAAGGTATGCTTTGATAGATGAGAACGGAGAGATGACCATCAAGGGCTTTGAGATTATAAGGCGTAATTGGTCGGAGTTGGGCAAGAAAATCCAAAAGGATGTGTTACAGATAATATTAGATAAAGGGGATGTAAAAGAAGCGGTAGAGCATCTTCAAAAAGAGATTAAGAGGATTAAGCAAGGGGATGTAGATATCAAGGATTTAGAGATAAAAACAAAGATAACTAAAAAGGTAAATTCCTATGCCAATATAAGCCCTCATGTGGCGGCTGCC
>DAWM01000006.1:3601-5456 GCA_002505945.1 Candidatus Woesearchaeota archaeon UBA119 | reverse complement strand
CTCATGTGGCGGCTGCCAAAAGGATGATTAAGAAAGGGGAGAGTGTTAGGCCTGGCACGATTGTGAGTTATATAGTAGGGAAGCCGGATAATGGAAAAAGCAAGACAATCAGCGACAGGGTTTTGTTACCTGAGGAATGTTCTAAGAAGGATTATGATGAAGAATACTATATCCAAAACCAGGTAATACCTGCTGTTGAGAGTATATTCAAGACTGCAGGGATAGATATCTCGGAGTTGTTTAAGAAGGGGAACAAAAGCCAGAAAAGCTTGCTTGGCTATTATGATAAATAGCAAGTTATAAATATTATGAGAAGCAGACCTTAGAAATAAGGTTTCATCAGGAGGGTGATGAATTTGTTTTTCAAGAAGAAGAATAATGATTTTAACAAGGAAATGAACAAGTATTTGGAGAATAGAACCAGAAAAGATAATGTTAAGGTGCATGCCCCTGTTTCTTCTGAAGATGAGAAGGAGACCCTGGAAGCCATCAATAAAGGCGGAGAACATGAAACCCAGATAATAGAAGGAGAGAAAAAAGGGCTATGGGAGAGAATCAAATCCATCTTCGTAAGAGAGGTTGAGGAGCCTGTGGAAGAAGAGGAGGATTTTGAGGATAAGGAAGAAGATTTTGAAGAAGAGGAATTTGAAAAACCAAGAAGATCCTTCTTTCAAAGATTATTTGGAATAGGAAAAGAAGATGAATATGTTGAAGAAGAGGAAGAGAAAGAAGAACAATATGAGGAGATTATAGAAAAGCTCTCTGGTGATTTAAAAAGGGTTTTTACAATAACCAATTCCATTATTACATCCTTGCCAAAAAGATATGTGGAAAAGGTGAAGAATTCTAAGGAGTTTGAGGAATATAAGGGAATTATCGAGAGGTTCAATTCCTTTAAAAAGGGATGGAACGAGATGAAGAAAGAAGACTAATTCTTATGATTTTTATCCTGTTTTAATTTAACTAAGGTCTTGAAAGAAGAGGCAAATGAAAACCTGTTTTGTTTTGGTTTCAATAATGCAGGCAGGTCCGGTGTTCTAGGTTTTTTAAGTTTAATATTGTTTATCTTGGCATACAAATGTAGCTCTTCTTGAGGGATATCACAGAAAAGAAAGACTCTTGATGTTGGCAGCTGCTTATTATGGAAGACTATGTCCAGGAAATCCATACAAATCTCTTCCAAACTCTTACTATTTATTAAAAGATCAGCATTCTTTTTTAAGTCTGCCAGCTCAAAGAAGCTTGGGTGAAAGAATTTCTTGAGCATAAAAGTGGCAATCTTCTTGTTATGCTCTTTCCCTTCAAGAAAACCCTTAACACCCTTCTCTAAAGGCCCGAAGAATCGTATGTTGCGCTTTACCCTCTTTTCAATCATCTTTGAGAAGCAATCGCTGCAGATTATATGGGGGGTATAATCTATGTGGATTATATCGTTACTAGGTCGTTTCTTGCCGCAGATTGCGCATTTTTCCATGTTCTTAAAGTAAGAATCTAGGTTTTAAAAAGATTACTTGTTACCATATTTGCCATTTAATGGCAGGATGTTGCCATATTTTGGCATTAATTGTATCTTTCTCCTCTGATTTTGTAGATGCAGAAAACCTTGCTTTTTAAACAACAGAATTGGAGAAACGAAAACTTTAAATAGGACTCTTGACAACACTAACCAGTGATAAAGAGGGGTATCATAATATCCAATAGTTAGAGTGGCTGTTTCATTATTTTCATGCTAGTTTCTGTATACAGCAGACCACCTCTTCCTTGGGAGGGCTTCATTGCCTTCCCAAGGTTTTTTCTTTTCTACAAGATAGTTAAAGCCCTGTTCTTAGGGGAACAAAGGCATATTCTTCTGAAG
>DAWM01000006.1:0-3407 GCA_002505945.1 Candidatus Woesearchaeota archaeon UBA119 | reverse complement strand
CATATTCTTCTGAAGTCATCTCTTTTTTGAGGGAGTTGGTTTGTTTATCAAAAATCATCATAGGCCCTCTTTGATAAGGACATACTAGCTTGCCTTTCTCTTTTAGAAGCTTATAAGCTAACTGGCGAATTAATTGCTCTTGAGACCACTCTATGCCGGCGGTAATGATTATTCTGTCGTATTTCTCTTTCCAAGAATCTATATTCTTAAAGATATTAGTGGATTTAAATCTAATATTCTCTAATCTTTTTCTATTCTGAGGAGGAAGATTTTCTTTCAATTTTCTCAAGTTTTCCTTTGCATTATCTATTAAATCAGCAACAACATCCAAACTCAAAACCTTGCCTGGATATGCTAAAAAGCCCAACAATGAGGCATTCCAGCCGCTTCCTGCACCTATTTCCAATATCTCTTTGCCTTCTTGAACATCTAAAAGCATAAGCATCCTGGCCACTGTAGAAGGCTGAGATATTGTCTGGGAATACCCTATAGGTAAAGCAGTATCTTCATAAGGGCTGAACTCTACAAAGAATTTCCTATCTACAACATCTATGGCATCTATGATTCTCTGAATCTTAGCTCTGTCTGAATCGGATTGTGCAAACCAATTCAAAGTTATCTTCACTTTCCTTAATAAATCTTCTTTCTCCATATTGTTTTTATAGTACATAACAAGAATTACTTTTTCTTATGTTTTCTGTTTTGGGAAAAAAGAACTATCAGCATCGCAAGCGAGAAGCCTAGTAATGCGCCGAAGAAAAAAAGTCTAACAAAGGGGCTTAAAAGGATTGGCAAGATATTGAATTTAGAAGCTTTATCAAAGTAAACATCCAGATTAGAGAGTTCTAAAGCGTAATCTGCATATAGACTTGCTGAATAAAGGTCTCCCAAAGCATGAAGGGATTTGGAGTATTCAAGGTAGCTATAACCCATTATGGGAAAGCTGCGCTCATCCTGCTGCTCAGCTATCTGCCTCTCAGCTACCTTTATCTTTCCTTGGATGCTTTTATTATAATACTCCATTGTAAGATAGGTAGAGGTCATGAGGTTGTTGATATGGGCTTTTGCCGCAGAAGCCTGATAGATACACAAAGCGTAGTTTTCTGTCTCCTTGTTGGCCTCTGCTTCATTCAAACGAGCCCTCGCATCAGTCATCAAGGAAGGATAAGCAGAGGAGAAATAGTCTAACAATCCAGACACCTCAGATACCTTGGTTACACATGCCTTTTTTAATTCTGACTTTTCTAAATTAACCTTTTTTTTATCAAACCCAAGAAAATCACTCCATAACTCAGCACTAAAAACCCTATTGACTCCATAAGAGATGCCTTCAATCACATTCAAATGAACCAACTGGGTTAAGTTGCCTTCATACATCTTTGAAAGGGCTGTTCTATTCGTCTTATATTTCTCTAAAATCTTTCTAGAGTTTTCAACTCGGCTATCTGCTTCGTTAAGCCTCTCTATTACTGCGGCATATACCTGTAAGTCTCCTAAAGTAGAATACTCCCTTTCCATCTGCTGCTTTAGGGTTTCAGCCTTGTCTGATGTAAGGTTTATAAGAAAAAACATATAATCCTCAGAGATGCTTTTTGTAGACAGATAGATAGTAAACAAATCCGTGAGGCTGCTAAAACAAAAGCTTGCTGCTGAGTAATGGTTTCCTCGAGTAGTTTCATTTAAGGCAAATCTCAAATATCTTTGAGTCTGGTTATATTCCTCTAAGAATTCAGAGGGTATCTGTGAGGGCAGAGATGAATTCACCTCAAAGGCCTTTCCACACAAGGATTGAGAAATGTTTTTCATTCTCCTAGAAAAGGCCTCTGAATTTATTGCAGGAACAGGCTCGGAGAGGTTTCTTCCTGAGTATTCATATATCATATCGTATAAATCAAAAATCTCCACAACATCTACGCCAAGTTTACTCCCGTATTCAATAAGGGTAAGATTTGAAGAATTATTTTGGCTGCTTAAGTTGATGCTACTATTTTCCGAGATGCCCGAAGACTCAATCCTTTGCTTGCCTTGGCCTGCTGGGATTAAAACCTTTTTAAGCCCTTCTTCAGCAGCTGCTTCTATCTTCTCTTTTAAACCTCCTACCGGGCCGACAATATATCCTGCGTTTATTGTGCCTGTAGCGACTGTTTTTTTATCATAAGGAAGACCTTTCAGGGCAGCAAAAGTAAGGAAAGCCAGGCTTGAGCCAGCGCTTGGCCCACCTATTATTGAGGCATCTGCTCTTATAACATAGAAGAAATCAAACTTAGAGCAATCTGTCTCGGCCAATTTACAAGCCAAATCCCTAGCATACCTTGTGGAAACCTGCAGGTCCATTTTGTTGAATGGAAAACAATCTATGAACATCCTGCCTGTACCAGGCCTTACCTCTAAATGCGCCTCGGCTATGCTGCCTTTCAACTCTCCATCTTCCTCGGATACGGAAAGAAGTGGGACTGAATAGGTCTGAGCAAAACCCAGCAAAGAAAGAGCAATGAATAAGAAAAGGATGCAAATACAAAATCCGAAAAGATTCCGTCTAAATGTTCTCATCTAAAAGTAGAAACAGAAAGGGTGTTAAAAATATTATTGTTTTTCAGGCTTGGCTTTGGAGGATTTTTTCTTTTTAGAGATTTTCTTAGAACTGGATTTCGGCTTTGATTTCTTTTCTGGTTTCTTGCCTTTTTCACTCTCTTCTTTACCCTCTTTCTTTTTTCCCTTTTTCTTCTTTGAGGGTTTTTTCTTCCCAGCAGATTTTACTTTCTCTTTTTTCTCATACTTAGGCTTGGCCTTTTCCTTCTGCTCAAAGCCAGCCTTCTCTAAAGCCTTAACTACATCATCTGTTGAAGCATCTTCTTTTATTTTAATAACCTTTGAGCTGGGTTCAAGGTGCTTTATGTTGACCTTTCGCCTTCTTACAAAACCATCTAATACGACATATTGGGATTCCTCTTGCTTGATTACTGCCCCATACTTTCCTGCATCTCGTCCTGCAGTCTTTAAGCAAACCCTTCCAATTTCAAACATAATAATTCACCTTGAATCTCATAAACTTTAAAGATATTTCTTGTTCTCTTCGATGATTTTTCTTCGAGCACATGCTGAACAAAGCATCCCTCCAAAAGGCCTGGATGGTCTTTTTTCGGTTTTTGATAGGTTTTTAGCATCGGCAGGCTTTTTACTTGGTACGCCCAATAAAGGTTTGCCACAGATTGCACAATGCGCCTTTGAAGGATTCCTCTGTTCATAATGAACCTTGAGGTTTCCTCCAGGGACCTTCTTAAAAACCTTCCTTAATGACCTTGACCTGTGTATTCTCTTAGTCATAATAAGCACCTTCTTCTGCTAGAAGAGGGGGAATTTACAAGAGTTTAAAAAGGTTATGCTTTGAAAGAACTGTAGAAGAAAAA
>DAWM01000070.1:575-22436 GCA_002505945.1 Candidatus Woesearchaeota archaeon UBA119 | reverse complement strand
TTGTAACAAACCTAATATTGATATTCTTAGATATTTTATGCAAAGACCCCGTCTTTATACTCTGAGGAGATGCGTGGAGCTTTATTCCCTCCTCCTTACAAATCCGCTTTAAAACCTCGCAAGAAAACCTGGTGCCTAAAATCTTTGCATTTGGGAAAAAATTAGCAATGTAAGGGATTGCACCAAGATGATCAAGATGAGCATGGGTCGGAATTATTGCCTTAACCTGATGTGCTATCTTCTTAACATACCTGAAATCAGGAATAGCCCCTGCTTCTAAGAGCTGCTTATAATCTATATTCTCAATATCCTCATCCTCTGTAAAAGAGATATAATTAGGCATATGAAGCCCCATATCCACTACAACAGCCTCGTCCTTGTATTTAATAAGAGTCATATTCCTGCCAATCTCCAAAAATCCGCCAATTGTATATACTTCAATCATACATCATCATCCGTTAGTGGAAATATCAGACTTTTAAAACCTTTTGAAAATCTGTTGGAAGGGAAAGTTTAAAAAATAAACCCAAAGACATCCCTAATATGAAACACAAACTATCAATCACCGCTGTACTCTGCCTTATATTTCTATTCTCCCAGCTATTTGGGATATTTACTGCGTCCCACACGACAGAGATAGTAAAGATAAACGATACCGTTGAGGTTGAAAGCAAGGAAACAACCCTAACACCAAGACCTGAAGTTAAGGATTTCTCTTTAATAATCTCAATAGTCATCGGAATTCTAATAGGAACTGGGCTAATACTTCTGTTAAAGAAACTAAAGAAACCCTTGATTTGGAAGGTTTGGTATGGTTTCGCCGTGTTCTTTTGCGTGGGAACAGCCCTCTCTGCTTTCATAAATGAAACAATCGCCATGATTATAGCGGCCCTCTCGGTTATAATCAAGCTAACGAATAAATTCCCTTTCCTATCTAATTTACTAGAGATATTGGTTTATACAGGGATAGCGCTCATATTCGGGCCGCTTTTATCACCTTGGTGGGCTTTGGCACTCCTGCTAATCATTGCCATATATGACTATATCGCAGTGTTTAAGATAAAACATATGATTTCCCTTGCAGAGTTTCAGAAAGATTCAGGCGCCTTTTCAGGGCTTAGAATTGATTATGGGAAAGATAAGGATAAAACCTCCAAAAAGATACCTAAAAAAGAGCTAAAAAGCGGTTCTTCTGACATCTCAAGCAAGAAACCCCTTAAATCCGCTATCCTCGGAGGGGGAGACATAGCATTTCCCCTAATCTTTAACATCTCTTTCTTCCAATGGGCTGCAATTGCTTCACTATCCGAGATACAAAGTTTCATAGCCACCAGCTGGATTGCTGTGTTCCAAACAATTTCCCTTTTCCTGCTGTTTATTCTAGCAAAGAAAGACCGATACTACCCAGCAATACCCTTTCTCACAGGAGGAACAATAATCGGAGCAATAAGCTCTATAGCCCTCTTTATTTTATGAGGGAATAAAGGAAAAGCTTAAAACAAAAAGTTATTTATACAAGGTAGAACTGGCGATAAACCATGGCTGATGAAGAAGAAAAAAAGGAGAAGAAAGAGCTAATATCTGAAAGAGAAATAGAGGAAGAAATGAAGTCCTCTTACATAGACTATGCTATGTCTGTTATTGTAGGGAGAGCCATTCCTGATGTGAGGGATGGCTTGAAACCAGTCCACAGAAGGATTCTTTATTCAATGAACGAATTGGGTTTATTACATAACAAAGCCTACAAGAAATCAGCAAGAATTGTGGGGGATTGTATGGGAAAATATCATCCTCACGGAGATGCTGCCATATACGACTCTTTGGTCAGAATGGCTCAACCCTTCTCTCTTAGATATACTTTGGTGGATGGCCATGGAAACTTTGGAAGCATTGATGGCGATTCTGCAGCAGCAATGAGGTATACTGAAGCCAGGATGTCGAGATTAGCAGAAGAGATGCTGGCAGACATTGATAAAGAAACAGTCGATTTCATAGACAACTTTGATGGTTCGCTTAAAGAGCCAGTTGTGTTGCCTTCTAAGTTTCCCTCTCTTTTGATTAATGGAGCATCTGGAATTGCAGTGGGAATGGCAACAAATATACCTACCCACAACCTCAAAGAGGTCTGCGAGGCGGTCATCGCGCTGATTGATAATCCAGAGTTGCCATTTGAAGAACTCGTGAATATCCTGCCTGGACCAGATTTCCCAACAGGGGGAGAGATAATTGGGAGGAATGGGATACTCAAGGCAATGAAAACTGGAAGAGGAAGTATAATAATCAGAGGAAAACATAATATTGAGGAAACAGAAAAATACAAACGATTCGTCATAACCGAGATTCCTCCTTATGTGAACAAAGCCACTATGGTTGAAGGGATTGCAGAAGCAGTGAAGAACAAAACAATTGAAGGCGTAAAAGACATTAGAGACGAATCCAACAAACAAGGGATAAGGGTTGTTTTAGAGCTAAAAAAAGGAGCGAATGTAGATATTCTTCAAAACCAACTATACAAGCATTCAAGCTATCAGACGAGCTTTGGCATTAATAACGTTGCCTTGCTAAATAACAAACCCCAAACCCTAAACACAAAAGGAATGCTCAAAGCATTCATAAGACATAGGGAAGAGGTAATAACAAGAAAAACCCGCTACGAGCTGAATAAAGCCAAGGAAAGGGAACATATTCTTCAGGGGTTATTGATCGCATTAGAAAATCTTGATGAAACTATTAAGATTATAAGGGGATCTGACGACGCTGAGAAAGCAAAAAGCGCTCTTACAGCAAGCTTCCCTTTGAGTGAGATGCAAGCAGAAGCCATCCTAAGGATGAGGCTGCAAAGGCTTACAGGCCTTGAGAGAGGTAAATTAAAACAAGAACATACAGAGATCTTGGAGAAGATAAAGGAATATGAAAGAATACTCTCTGACAAACAGAATGTGCTTGATATAATCAAAGAAGAACAGAAAGAGATTATTGAGAAATACGGGGATGAAAGAAAAACAGAGATTAAGGAAGGGGAAGAAAACTGGGACATTGAATACGAAGATCTGGTAAAAGAGGAAGACATCGTAGTAATCTTAACCAATAAAGGCTACATCAAAAGGATGTCCATAGATGAATACAAGATTCAGAAAAGAGGAGGCAGAGGCATTACAGCCACAAACACCACAGACAATGACTTTGTAAGACAGGTTTTCTATACTACCACTCATAGCTACCTCTTAATATTTACCGACAAGGGCAAAGTGTATTGGCTAAAAGGATATAGGGTTCCAGAAGCCAAGAGATACTCAAGAGGCACTCCAATAATAAACATGATTAGGTTAGATAAAGAAGAAAGGATAAGTGCTATCCGGCCTGTAAGAGAGATAGAGAAAGAAGGTTATCTGCTAATGGCCACTAAGAAAGGTTATGTAAAGAAAACCAGGATAGCAAATTTCTCCAATCCAAGGAAAGGAGGAATTATAGCTCTCACACTTTCAGAAGGAGACAATCTCATCAATGTAGTCAAGACAGACGGAGCGTTTAATGTAATGCTTTTTACCAAGAAAGGCTATGCAATCCGTTTCCACGAAAAAAAGATTAGGCCTACCGGCAGAACCTCAAGAGGGGTTATTGGAATAAGACTTAGGAAGGGAGATGAAGCAATATCCCTAATCTCTTGCATGCCTGATGAGAAGATATTTACAATAAGCGAGAAAGGATACGGCAAAAGAACAGCAATAGAGCGCTACAGAAAGACAAACAGGGGGGGAAAGGGAATAATCAATATGAAAGTCAATAACAAAACAGGAGAAGTGGCTTATGTAACCCCTGTAAAGGAAACAGACGAGCTTCTTATCATAACCCGAAAAGGAATCGCCATAAGAACCCTGGCTAAGCAAATATCTGAGATAGGAAGAAACACAATTGGTGTAAGAACAATCCGTCTTGATAAAGATGATAGGGTAATGGCATGCACAAGAATAGACCACGAAGATTCTGATGAGGAAGAAAAAGAAGAAAAGGAAGAGCAAGAAGAATCGGCTGGAGAACAAAATGAGCCCTGAATTCATCGTTACAACACTCAAAGGCGCTGAACCTTTTCTAAAAAAAGAGCTTTCTAGATATGGAATAAAGAGCAATCAAAGCGATTACTTTTGCAGCCTTGAAACCACAAAAAAACAACTCCTGAAATTTGCCTACTTCAGCCAACTTGCGGAGAGAATATGTATAAAGAAAGGAGAGTCGGAGATAAAAAACATAAAAGTGCCAGCTTCCTTAAAAAAAGAACCCTTTCATCCAATCATAATAGCAAATGAAGACAAAAAAGATAGTATCAGAGAATATTTAGAAGAGAATAGAGCAGTAAGATACAACTCGGAAAAGGTTGTATTGATAATCCAGCAAGAAGAAAACAATCTGTTTTGGGCAGAAGACCTCTTTTCCATTGATTTCTCTAAGAGAGACTATAAGGTTTTCATCAGCCCAAGAACCCTCCACCCAATTATAGGAGCATCCCTTGCCTACATGAGCCAGCTCAAGCCCGATTACCGGATATTCGATCCGTTCTGCAACGATGGAGTTGTAATTATAGAACTTGCACTCTTCATGCTCCACAAATCTCCAAACTTTTATAGAAAGCATATCTTTGATAAGGAATTCTTTGATTTCAACACTGAAAGATATTTGGAGGAACTGGATAAGCAAGAGAAAAATCCAAAGCTAAGGCTTGTCGCCTCTGATACCCATACTGGAAGCCTCTCCTACACAAGAAAGAATGCTAAGATTGCTGGAGTACATAAAAAGATACAATTCTCAAGAAAAGAGCTGGAATGGATTGACGCTGAATTCTATAAAGAACCAATCAACAGAATAATTAGTTTTCCAAAACCATACTCAAAAAGACTCAAAGATTTTTATCATTACTTAAAAGAATGTCTCACAAAGGAGAGTTTCCTGCTTTATGCATTAGACAAGGAACTTGACCATCCCTTAGAGAAAGAAGGCTTTTCTGTTGAAGAGAAAGCAGAGTTTTGGCAAGGAAAGAAGAAAATTAAGATAGTCAAGATTAATCCTTAGTTGCTTCACCCTCTTCAGTATTAGTTGTTTTGGCATACTTTCTATAATAGAAGAATATTCCTGCCATCAAAACCAATAAAATAGGGATAATAAACCTGTATATCCCCTTCTGCTCTGAAGAATCTGAAGAAAGATACACAGAAGCGCCCTGGATTGCTGGTTTTTTGGTATCCTTGTTTTCAGATGAGATATTATACATCTCCAAAAACTTATTCAGAGAAGCAGGTTGAGTTGCATCAGACAAAAGGGTATTAGAATTTACCTTGCCTTCTTGCTTGGGAAGCTCTGTCTCCTTAACCTTGGCTTCAGCCTCCCCCTCTTTCCCTTCTTCATCCAGTTCAAAGGAATAATTCAGGAGATAGGCATCCAAGAGATGCGATTGATTGGCAATTGATAAGAATAAATAGCCCTTGTCATTGGAAAGATTAAGAGCAAATGTATTCTTCCCGTCCTCTGCCTCAATAACCTTTTCTGCTATGAAAAGCATCGGCTCTCCTTCAATATCCTCTAAATCAAGATTTGCATAGAAGTTTATATCCGGCTCAAAGTATTTCTTTCTGGTATAGAAAGACTCAATTATACCATCAGAATCATTTAAGGGGATAAGATAAGGGTTTTCAGGGCATTCTAGACCAGATTCATGCTCTTCTTCTACCTCTTCAGTATCAAGCTCAGACAGATTCTCAATCGCCTCGCTACCCTTCAAGCAAGCCTCTGGCTTGATAAGGTATTTAGTGACCAACTCTGATTCAAAGGGCTCAATCAGCTTTGCCTTTATTGCATAAGCACAGCAATCTGTCCGCGGGGTGAATGATTTATCACCGAAATAAGAGCTAACTCTCTCATCTCTAAGCACATTGTCACAGAAATCCTCAACCCAATACACATACTCAAAATCCTTTAAGAGATAAGAAGAGCAGTTCCATTTAAAAAGCCTTATCTCATAACCAACAGAATCCTCTCCAATCAGCTCAGGTGCCTTTATATACAAGAAATCCTGCTTACATACCGATTCTTCTTGTCCCCCATCATCCGTCTGATTCTCCAGGCTTTGGTTTGTTTCGTTTATATCATTCAACTGAGAATCATTAATAAGAGTGCTGTTAGAATTGTTTAATTCAGAATTGCTCTGAGATTGATTGATTTCTGTATTGTTTTGGTTTAATTCAGAGGATTCATTGATAAAGGTAGAGTTGGTTGAGCTAGAGTTGGTTGAATTAGTTGATTGGTTGATTGATTCATTCACTGTTTGGTTTATTCCATCATTGGTTTGATTGTCTGTCTGGTTTGTAATTTGATTTGCAGTTTGATTGATAGAGGAATTTAAGCCTTCGGTGCTTCCAGTGCCGTTGATAGTGTTATTAGTAATGTTGTTGGGAGTGTTGTTGATAGTGTTATTAATGGTGCTGTTGGCTAGGGTTGTGTTTGATACATTAACCTCTGAAGAATCATTTTTATATTCTATATCCCGCTCCATGATATCGCATGCCCCGGGATTCCCGCCAAAGATATGCTCAACAGAGCCATTAATGTATCTAACAGCGGCATAGCCCTCATCGCTTTTTACAGGATAATCAAAGGAATCCAGCAAGATTCCCGAAGAAAGGGATTCATTGGTTTTATTCCAAAGCGATATGTTCTTGCCAGAGTTGACAAGCGAGCCAGAGAAACAACAGAGCTGGTCAGAAGTATTTAACTCATTGTTATCATTGCTTCTTAACACTACTACGGCTGAATAAGGCTCTATTATATAGGATGAAAAAGTAAAATCCACGCCTCCCAAATAGACTTTATCCATTTCAAAGGATGTATTGCAGGCATTACACACCTCTAAATACTCATATTTGGTATCGCTTCCCTCAGGATTATACATAACCTCGCTGATATACAGACAATTCTGGCTATCTAAAACAGAATAACCCTGATCAAAAACAAAGAAAAGAAGCAGCCCTGTCCAGCCCAGGTAAAGGACCAAACGGGACCACTTCTTCCCAGATAAACCCATAGCAGACCAACCTCAGCTGCATAAAAGAATCAGTTTATAAAACAATAATCCCTAAAAAATCATAAAAAAATTGAGAAAATCAATGAAATCCTGGAAAAATCACATTTAAATATCTCTCTTCTTTCCTAACCCCATTACCTAAAGCTCAAAAAATTATTATAGCAGTAAGGGATTATAAGTGATAGAAAATGAAAAACAAGAAAGCCAAGGGCCTGATATCCGGAAATGAGATATTACTTCAGAGCTCCAACACAACAAGAGAACTCCTTAAAAGGGGATTTGGTATAGCTGAAGGCATCCAGATATATATTTCAGCTTATGAGGCGCTTTATTTGATGGAAAAAGAGAAACTTGAGCTCTTTGACATAAATAACAAGGAAGTAGATAAAGAACAGCTAAGTAAAAGAATGAAAAGAAGCAATAGGAATTTTTTAAGGAATTACATAGTCTTCAAGGATTTGAGAAGCAAGGGATACAACATAAAAACCGGAGCAAAATATGGAACAGAATTCAGAGCATATGAAAAAGGGGTGTTGCCAGGTAAAGCCCATGCGAAATGGCTTATCGCACCCGTCAAAGAAGACGAAAGGATAAGCTGGCAGGAAATTCTAGGAAAGAACAGGATTGCCAACTCTACTAAAAAAAGAATGCTGTTAGCCATTGTGGATAACGATAACTCTGTAACATATATAGAATTGAAATGGACTAAGCCATAAAATGGAATCCAAGGAAAAGATACTTCAGTATATGAGAAGGAACGGACCAAGCCAGCCAACAAGAATAGCCAAAGAGCTTGGAGTGGATTCAATAATAGCCTCTGCCCTATTGGCAAACCTCGTTTCCAAGAACATAATTAAGGTATCACATATGAAGATAGGAGGCTCTCCGCTTTATTATCTTCCAGGGCAGGAAAGGAATTTACAAAAGTTCTCTGACAAGCTGCCTGGGAAAGAAAGGGAAGCCTATAACCTAATCAAATCAGAACAGGTTGTAAAGAACGAGGAGCTTGACCCCGCCATAAGGGTAGCAATCTCTTATCTAAAAGATTTTGCAAAGCCAATAACAATCATGCTGAAAAACCAGCAAGAAATGAAGCTCTGGAAATGGTATATGCTCAGCAATGAAGATGCAACGAAGATAATCAGAGAGAAGTACTTTAATCAATCAAATAAGGAAAGAAAAGAGGAAAAACCAATAGTAAAGAAGATTGAACAGAAAAAAGTAGAATCATTTCAAGAACCAATTTCGCAAGAAAAAATCGAAGTAGAAGAGGATAAAGAAAAAGAAAGGAAAGAACAAGGCAAAGAAGACAAGAAGAATCAAGAGGAAAATCAAAAAGAGCAAGAAGAACAGAAAGAAGAAAGCAATGAGCCGCAAGAGAACATTCCTTCTGATATAAGAAAAGCAATGCAGAATAGGAAACTGGTAATAGAGCATTATGAAGAAGGAAAAGGAAAGGATGCTGAGATGAAAGCTCATGTAGATGGGTTTGACAGGCACAAAATCTTCATCTACATCACAAGGAAAAAAAGGATAAACGAGAAAGACATAGCAATGGCATACCTCAAAGCAGAGCTCAAAAGAATACCCCTCATTATCATGCATAAAGGCGATTTCACAAAGGATGCCGAAGCCCTCTTAAAAGAGATAAACGCTGAAACAATCAAGATTTAAAATGGGTACAGCAATAAAACCAATCCTAAAAATAGAGAATATTAAGCTGGATGAATTGAAAGGCAAAAGGATTGCAGTAGACGCCTTTAACTGGCTTTACCAATTTCTCGCATCAGTAAGACAATATGATGGAACGCCTTTAAAGGATTCTCAAGGAAGAATAACCAGCCACCTTTCAGGGTTGTTTAACCGCTCACTCTTCCTTCTAAGGAATCGGATACAGCCGATATTTGTGTTTGACGGAAAAGCCCCAGAGCTGAAGAAGAAAGAGCAAGACATAAGGGCAGAGCGTAAGATGAAGGCCAGGATGAAACTCAAAGAGGCAATAGACCAGCACGATATAGAAGCAATGAAGAAATACTCAGCTCAAACCTCTAAGCTTACAAAGGAAATGATTGAAGACTCAAAAAAGCTTTTGGATGGGTTAGGAATACCCTGGATTCAGGCACCTTCAGAAGGAGAAGCACAGGTAGCACACCTTGTCAAGAAAGGGGATGCCTATTGTGCAGCCAGCCAGGATTTTGATTGCCTCGTTTTTGGAGCGCCACGCATTGTGAGAAACCTTAATACAACCAAAAAAAGAAAGAAAAGCAATTCCTATTCCTATGAAAAACAACCATACGAACTAATAAACCTCTCAGATAATCTAAACAATTTAGGGATTGACCAAGACCAGCTAATAGCTCTCTCTATGCTGGTGGGCAATGATTTCTTCCCCTCAGGCATAAAAGGAATAGGACCTAAGAAAGGCCTTGACCTCGTAAGAAAGCACAAAAACAACTTTAAAGAGTTGTTTAAAGAAGTAGAATGGGCAGATAATACAGAGTTAGGATGGAAGAAGGTATTTGACTTAATAAAGGATATGCCCATCTCCGAAGAATACACGATAACAGACAAGAACGGCAACCTTGATATTGTCAAGAAGATTTTGGTAGAGGAACACGACTTCTCGGAAGACAGGGTTCAATCAGCCCTTGACAAACTCAAATCTCATTGGGAAAAACAAAAACAGAAAAGCCTCTCAAAATGGCTCTGAAAAGCTCGAATTCACGCCTGATTGTTATTATCTTTTGGCTTGTAATTTCTTCCATTATAGCATTCTTTATTCTAAAGCCAGGATTAAACCATGTTTCAGTTCCAATATCCCTTTTGAATTCCTTTCTTATATATCTATTGATTAGAAAAAGAGAGCAGAAGCCAAGATTCCTGGGCCTGCCTTTGTTCGCATTCCTAATAATGTTTTTCAACTTCTTTTCCGAGCCCCTTATTTTCTATTGTTTTCTCTGCTTAGCAATACTTTCCTTTGTATCCTTGTTTTACTTTAAAAAGAATCCAATAGACTCAATCCTCTTGGCTTTTGTTATCTATCTGATGTATTTATTGATCACAATCAGCAGCCCTATTACAATAATCTTATTAAATTCTATCTTTCTGCTGTTAATTCTATCTATGAAAGAAAAGCCCTGGAAAGAGCTAAGGGTTAGAGGGTTGTTTAAAATAAAAAAGATTATTAAAGCATTTCTTATTCTTCTAGTTCTATGGATGCTGCTCTTGATAGGGAAGCCGTGGCCATTCTGGCTCTGTTTCTCCCTTTCATTAGCAATTTTCATATTAAGTCTTATTAATACAAAAAGAATCATAAAGATCCACCCTAAAGGGCGGGATGTTAAACCCACATAAAAATTGTGAATTTTTGTGCATAAGGAAAAGGCAATCAAAGATGTTAGGGATAAAGGTTGAGAAAAAACAGACCCAGAAGGCAATAGGGGAATTAAAAGAGTTGGGGCTACTTTCAGGAGAAGCGAAAGTAGAAAAGTCAGGAAAATACACCCTTATTCCTCTAAAAAACAAATCCTCTAAAGTTATCAAGAAATTGGGAAAAAAGTATGAGGTAATAGAGCATAGTTTTCAAAGAAAAAAGCAGGAAAAGAGCTTTAGCGAGCTAGCCAAAGATATCGTGCCTGAAGAGCTTCATCCAAAACTGAAAACCGCCTTTGACATTGTAGGGGACATAGGAATATTAGAAATAGATAAAGAGCTTAGAGAATACGAAAAAGAGCTTGGAAAAGCCCTGCTAAAAAGCCAGAATAACCTTAAAACTGCTGTCAGAAAAGAGGGCTCGCATAAAACAGAGTTCAGGATTCAGAAACACAAATTCCTAGCAGGTGAAAGAAAAACCACAACCCTGCATAAAGAGAACAATGCAGTAATAGAACTAGACATCAACAATATGTATTTCTCACCGAGGCTTTCTACAGAAAGGAAAAGGATATCTCTCCTGGTTAAGAAAGGAGAAGATGTTCTGGTAATGTTCTCCGGAGCTGCTCCCTATGTATGTATAATAGGCAAGAATTCTCAAGCCAAATCAATAACAGGGATAGAATTGAATCCAAAAGCACATGAATACGCAGAAAAGAACATAAAAAGAAACAAAATAAAGAATGCCAGACTCATAAAAGGGGATGTCAGAAAGGCTGTAGATAAAATCAAAAAGAGATTTGACAGGATAATAATGCCTCTGCCGAAAGGAGCTGAAAAATTCCTTCCCTCAGCACTAAAAGTCGCAAAATCCAATGCAGCAATACATCTTTATCAGTTTGCCTCTCTTAAAGAAATAAATGCCCTCAAGAAAGACATTAAACATAGAATAGAAAAACAAGGCTGGAAAACCCTTAAAATAAGCAGAATAATATGCGGACAGCAAGCCCCCGAAGTATATAGGATGTGCTTTGATATTGAGGTTGCTAAGAAAGCAAAAAACTAGCCGCTTGAAACAGCGGAAATAATCTCTAAAATATCATTATTACCAGCCTTCTCATCCTCGCTAACTACCTTTCCGTTTTTCAATACCACTAAAGTCTCTGGATTTAAGGAAAGTGAATCAAGCAAATCAGAGATTCGGCCTTTAAAATCCATCTCCTTCTCCTTATTATCTATCTTAAGTTTCATAAGAAGGATATCAAAGAAGAAGTATAAATGTTTTTTGGAAACAACAATTATAAAAGGAAGAACAGAATCAGAAGCAGAACCACAATAGAGGTAGTCAAAAAAGAGAAAACCCTCATCACAGCAACCCTTTTTCTCTTCTTAGCAAACTCCTCCCTCTCAAACAAATCAATATCAAGCCTTAATTCCGCTTCTACAATATGCTTCAGTTCAGCGGCAAACTCTGCATGTTTTGGAGGAGAAATAAACTCCTTACCATGACACTTTCTCACATTCATATCAATCAAATAGGTCCTTCCAATGCCATGCAAAGGATCCTTATAATTCAATACCTCTTCTTGGTTATGGAAACGCTTTAACCCTAGATAGCTAACCCCTTCTGTTATGAAAAACAAGGCAAAGTTGGTATTGTGGGAAGAGAGCTTTTTAGCAACCAGAGAGAAGGCAATCGCAATATTGTTAATATTCTTTTCATTGAATTCTCCTGTCCTCTTCATAACAACATACCATTCCTTCCCTTTATACTCCCTATACCCTATGAAATCCCAATCAGTAATCTGATACAAAGGAGTCATAGTCTTGGTAACATCCTTCCATCCCTTATCTATCAAGGCAATAAGAAGATTATTGAAAAGGTATTCTACAGACGCTAGATCCTCAACATTATAAACTCCCAGCTGCTTAAAACAGAGCTCAATCTCGTTCAAAGTAGCCCCTTTCTTAGTAAGAACATCTATTATCTGCTTCTTGGTATACCCCAAATCAAGATATGCCTTGATATAATCAAGGATTTCGCTTATTTTCATGCTCGTCAGCTTAACTTAAATGTAGTAATTTATAAATCTTTTTTAAAAGCATGAATTACCTGCACATCTGTAAATCAGCATATATGAAATACCCGTCTTCTGTAGTAGCAATCCTATACCTGCTGGCAAACCTGCTTCCTTTGCATGTTCCTTTTTCCATTGGCAAGGTAGAGATAGGATCTCCTCCCTCAGTAACTAATTCAACCGAATAGTTGTAGTATTGCTCTGCCAACACCTCTTTAAGAAGGGTATCATTAATCAACTGAACAGCATAATCACAATATGTGCTGCCATCATCACATCTCTTTTGATACTGATTCCCACATTGAGTAAGCATATAAGGAATAGAAGAGTAATGGCATTGAGAAACCACTATATTGGCATCTGAGATGATATTTGTTACTAAAGAAGCCAGCTTGCTTTCCATTTCATAACTCTTGTCTTCCTGGCTTCCAATATTCGGAGAAATCATGAAAAAAACTACTAAAAAGATAATACCTATTATAACTATGAAAACAACACCAAGCATCTCAAATTGTGATTTATTGTAGATAAGACTTCACCTCAATATAACCAAAACCCAATTCTGGATCAGCTGTATCATTCTGGATTGCAATAGGCAATCTAAACTCGTATGTTGTAGAGTAATCAGCCTCTGGTAAAGTGGTATTAATAAAAACAAAAGCCTCAGAAGTAGAATTAAGAGGCACTAACTTCAAAATACTGGCCGTCCCCATCCTTCTTCTCAATGAATTCCAATAAGCATCATCCTCCTTTGCTAATTCTTTAACAGCCTTTGCCTTCCAAGCATCTATGCAGAACTTGCCAAAATAGGAACACTTTAGCTCTGGCAGCCTTATGAAATTCTCTACAGAATCAGCTAGATACCTCCTTTCTTTGTCTTTAAGCTCTTGTTGCTTCTCAGTTAAACTTCCCTTAAAAACAATTGAACCTATGATTACTAGTATTATTACTACGAATACAACAGCCATAACCGTCTCAACGCCCCTTATTTGAGCCTTAGTAGATTGACGGGCAGGAATACTTGGTTGCATTGTTTGCCCTCACCTCCAATTCCTTAACATTCCAGGCTATCTGATAAAGGGATTCATAACTCAAATCATTGTATGCCTCTGTTATAGAAGATTCCAAATTATTAAAAACCTGTTGAGAAGAACCCTTTATTGGTGGGCATAATGATCCTGAAAAAGTCAACAGCCCTAACCTCTTTTCATATACCTTTAAAGTGCGGTTATAAGTAGACAATAGCTTTTTCACATTACACTCATATGCCTCTAACTCATCTGAAAATATCGCTCCCATAAGCATCTCCTTGCCCAGAAAAGGATATTCCTCTTGCCCAAAAGAAAGATTGCCAACCAAGATATCTTCTTCATCAAAAAGGCTTCTATTCCATGAAAGGGCTTTATCTAAATTCCTGCTAGTTTCGTTTTTCAACTCTATAGTTATAGGATTTTTAGTCTTACTTATCATTGGTATAAGATTGCCCTCATGAGCAATCGCCAAATCCAAGAAATCATCTTTTGCAACATCCCGAGCGCTTATAAATTCATTTGTGATGATATAATAAACCCAAGGTGTTCCTGATTCATCACAATTGTTGCAGTAAAGCAGGATATCCTTCCTTGGATACAGATACACAACATTCGTGATATGAAAAGGCATTTCAAACCTCTCAACAGAGATGCCAAGCTGCTTAGAAGAGAATCTTGATGGAGAGAACACTACCATATCCTGAAAAGAAACCGCATCATCTCCAAAAGCTATTTGATTGCAATCAACCTCAAAAGTGTAATTCTTATTGAAAGTAAATAGCTCAGCAAGATTATCCTGTTCAAAGGATTCTCTGAAGATTTCTTCTAAAGAATTAGCAAACTCAACCCTTTTTTCCTGTTCAAAGGTGTTAGAATGGCTCATTATAAAAGAAAAAGCAAGCACAAAAGCCACCACTCCGATTATGGCGGCAAAAAGCACATTAAAAGTCAGCTCTATTGCCGCCTTTTTATTCAAGACCATTTTCATTATTTCTTTGAAACCATTACGCTATTTCCTCTATTAGTAAGAGAAAACTGAAAGAAATTAGAAGCGTTTATGCAGAGGAAAGCATCTCCGTTTACTTCAGGATTTTCATCATCATCTTTATCCACACTAATATTGCCAACATCCAGCATCTCATCCCTGCCTACAAGATAGATATCATCCTTTTGGCCTTCAGCGCCAACAAAGACTTGAATCTTAGAGGGGACGTTATTCTTGACATCTTCTTTATAATCCAAATCCACAAAACAGAGTTGGTAATCTATTGCAGGAATGCTTACCTCTAGCCTGCTATTATAACCCATTCCCTTGATATCGTTAAATTCTCTTTCCATCTTGCTATAGAAGTCCAATACCTTTTTATCATCTCCCGTAGCAGTAAAGATGCCAACGGCCTTAGCAAATATAATTGAAAGCACTACGAGGATAATTATTGTAAAAATGACAACCATAGACTGGCTAACAACCACTCCTTTTTTATTCATTCTACCACCTCAACAATGCTTAAAAACAGAAATAGAGATATAAAAACATTTCTATAACTGCTCAGAATTACTTTTTCTTACTCTTTTTGCTTCTCTTAGATTTTGAACCAAATTTTGACTTGCTGCTCTTGGATTTCTTCTTGGTTGACTTCCTGGATTTCTTGGTTTTCTTGGATTTAGAGCTCTTAGAAGACTTCTTTGAAGAGGATTTTCTAGATTTCTTCGCAGGGACATCCGTCTTTTCTTTAAACACCTTAGACTGAAGCCCCTTTATTATTTTATCTGCATTTTGAGATGAACTTTCTTTGGTTATTTCCCTATATGTTTTACCAATATTTTCTTCGGTGCTAGTTGCTTTGTCTAACTTTTTCTCTATCTTGCCAGTTTGCTTTTTTTCTTCTTTCTTATCTGGCTCTTTTTCCTCAGTATATGTAAATTTAGGGGTAGGTTTTATCTTCTTAACCTCGCTTGCTTCTGACTTTGAAGATTTGTCTCCGGTTACCTTAGAAGCCTTTTCATTAATATCAGAAGCAAAAGCATCAAAGATTTCTTCGCCTTTAAGATCAAACTTCTGATGTGCTGGCTTTTCTACATGAGGTGGTCCACTCGGCTGTTTCTTTGGACTAGAAGATTCTTGAGTTCCTTTAAGAGACTGAGATTTAGTCTTGCCTTTCTTTGAGCCTTTGAAATAAAGATATAAAACAACTCCAAGGAATACAAACAATATTAGCAAAATTAAGATTAGAATCCCTACTCCTCCAGAAGGTTTGTCTTCAGGGTCAGTAGGATCTGTTCCCGCATCAACCTCTTTCTTATCAGAAGCGCCATCTCCATCAGTATCCGGGTTGTCAGGATGTATCCTTGTTCCGGAAACATAAAGTTCATACTCCTCTTTATTGGTCAATCCATCTCCATCATAATCATCAGAAGAATCATCATATTCGGGATCTAAGCCATATTTCTCCTCCCATACATCAGGCATACCATCTATATCGCTATCTTTAGAAGGATCTTTCGCACAAACATTATTCTTACAATAATTTGATTCACAGTCTGATGAATATTCACAACTCTTTCCCAGGCCGCAAGCATCACATCTACCTCCGCAATCAACATCAGTCTCTGAGCCGTCTTCTTTACCATTTTCACACGGATCTACATCAACACATACATGATCATTGCATATCCCCGATTCGCAATCAGAATTAGACCCACATTCCTTGCCTAAAGAACATTTTTTACCAAGTTTTGTAACACAAACTCCACCACAATCTACATCAGTTTCCAGACTATCTTTCTTGTTATTTGTGCAAAGAGATTCAAAATCATCTCCTTCTTTGCATTCCCCGCCATCACAATTATATGATTCACAATCACTATTATACTTACACTCTTTGCCATTTGCACAGGCCTCACAAACACTTCCGCCACAATCTACATCAGTCTCATCGTTATCCTTCTCATCATTACTACAATCATCTATTTCGCTTGCTCCGCAATTCTCCCCTTCACAATCAGTACAATTGCCATATTCTGTTCCATCTGTGGCTGTTTTAACCATTGAGAATATGCAATTTCCCTCTCCACAAGCCTTTTCACATACTTCTCGAGTACAGAATTGCCAATCTCCTCCTCCGCAATCCTCACAAGCATCTTCACAATCAGCGCAGAAGGGATCTATCCAACATCTTTTGTCTTGGCAATCCTCTGGACAACCTGCCCTCGGAGAACTAAGATTCTGAATTACATGACAACCCGAGACAGAAGCTTCACATTCATCAGCATAATCACAAACATTATCACCATCTTTATCCAAAGCCACCCCGTCTTCGGAAACATAAAGTTCATCATATCTGTTCAAACCAGGGTGGCATTCCAGAGGAGTTTCTTTTTCCTCATCAAACACATTCAATACTCCGTCCCCATCCCTATCGTTATCATGCGAATCAGGACCACAAACACAACCAGCATTGTTCTCATCACAGAAACAATCGCAAATCTGGATATACTCACCATTCTCAGCAATTCTATAGGTATCATTGTCAAAATCAGGGCAGCCCTCATCTATCAAGCCATCCCCATCATCATCCTCGCAATTGCCACATTCATCTCCGCTTTCCCCGCAATCCGCATCAAACTCATCTATGGCGCCATCACAATCATTGTCTATTCCATCATCACAATCCTCTCCTGCTCCGGGATGTATGTTCTCATCAGAATCATTACAATCTCCATCTAGCTCTACACAATCAAAATCAAGCTCTTCCTCTCCACAGCTTGTTATAGGCTCGCCTGCGCCATAACCATCGCCATCCTCATCTCTATAACACTTCTCCTTAACGCCTTCATCTATCTTCCCATCGCAATCATTATCCAGACCATCACATATCTCCGTCTTGCTATAAATATTGCTAGTCTTCTTAAAAGCCTTCAATGCTTCCTCACAGGTCTCATTAAAATATCCATCTACACAGCTTCTCTCTACCTGAGAACATACACCTTGGTATTTTGTCGGGTCTGGGACTGTTTTATTACACAACAAATCTCCAACACAGGATTCATGAGTGCAAATTTCTCCTTCAGGACAATCTGTACAGTTGCCGAATTTCTTTATATCGCCACCTTCATCCACTGTGTATTCTAGTTCAAAACGGCAATCGCCACAAGAGTAACAAATAGCTTGAGTACAATAATCAATACCATCCGCACTACAATCCGAACACTCAGTACAGTCAGAGCAGAATGGATCTCCTTGACACGCATAATCCTGACAATTAATAGGGCAGCCAGGCAAGTTTGATTTTTCATTTTGCACAGCACACCCTATTGGAGTAGAATTGCACTTATCCATACCATTACAGATTCCATCTCTATCAGAAGAATCCACGTATAATCCCTGAGAATTTACAAATTCAGAGTCATAGGATGCATTATATTTGTTTAAAATGTGGTCCGGTCCATTACAGCCAAGCAGAGTAGAATCATTTCTATCTCTATTGTTAGGGATGCCATCCCCATCTATATCCCTGTCTAATTCATCTGGGCCGCAAAAAGCCAACTCTCCTAAGGTATCACAATCACAATTTACCAACTCTGTTCCATCTTCATTCAAATAATCATTGTCAAAATCATCGCAGCCTTCATCAATAAAACCATCACCATCGTTATCTATACAATCACAATCAACCTCTGCACAATCTGGATCCTCTTCATCAATCTTGCCATCGCAGTCATTGTCAAAACCATCATCACAAACACCTTCTCCGTTTATGCCCTCTTCATTCTCAAGTGGACTTATGCTCTCATTATTGTCATTGCAATCCCACAACGGGTTGTTTTCACTATCAACGCTTGGTGCAGTACACCCTTCTGGAGTAGTCGCACCAGGACAAAAGGATTCGTTATTCAACATGTCCACGACCCCATCTTCATCAAGGTCATAATAGCAAACTTTGGTAGCTAGGGAGTTGCCATCTGAATCCACATCAATCTCTCCATCACAATCATTATCAAGCCCATCACAAGTTTCTTCTTCGGACTCATAAACATTTGATTCTTCAATAAAGGTTTGATAGGCAGTAGCACAATCAGTCTCAAAAACTCCTTCTTCACCACAAACCCTCTTAATACTACTGCATACCCCTATAAATTTAGTCGGGTCGCTCTCACTGCAGTTTATGTCTTGAGTACATTGTTCCAAACCAGATAAATCAATAGACAACTGGTGGAATTCGGGCTCAACATTTCCATTCTTGTCTACTCCAAAATACTTAAGCTTATTCACAATCCCTGGAATAAGCTTACCGTCTGAGATTAAGCTGCTCACAAGCCTTTCGTTTCCATAACCCCATTTCTCAGAAGAGGTTGAGGCAGTTGAAAATTGATCACATTTTTCAAAGTTTGTTGCCACATCCTGGGGGGCGCATACTCTTACTTCATCATCTCCCCCAAAAGGAATTAGCTCGCTGGATTCTCCTTCTTTCCTTTGATCTTTAAAGGTAACAGAGATTTCAAATGACTCCATGTCAGCTTCTGAACCAGAATAAGTCATTCTTGTTTCAGGAGGATAGAAATCATATTCACAATCAATCAAAGCATCCCCTGAAAAATCTGCGCAATCTCTCTCTGAATTAAGGTCTAGATTTTTACCACATTTCATTGCTTCAGAATCCCATATACATTCTACTCCTGAACCAACATTACAAGGGTTGATTTCGCAATTTTGCTTATCTGTATAATCCAAACAGGTTTCTTTAACACCACCTTCATAACATATCGGATTCAAGGAACACTGATTCTCCCCATAAGAAAGCGCACCCAAGAGTGAAGAGAGGCAATCCCTTAACAAGAACTCATTCCCACTTTTCAAATAGTTGCTAAGAGAAGGAGAAGAATAAACAGCACCACAATTCTCGCAATCATCCTTGCTTGTATCAACACATATGCCCACATCTAAGCCATCAACATCAAATAAAGGATTCCATTCGCAATTGCCCAACCCACAAGAGTCATTCGTACAAGCATGCTCAGACTTGTAATCAAAACATTCCATCTCGCCGTGAGAACAGGCATAACAATTATATACTCCAGAGGTGTGCTTATCAAGATAGCATAAATATTCCTCATCACACTCATCCTGATTCAACATCCCTAAATGACTTGTTTTCTGTTCACAATAATCTCCCAGATCTGCCTTGCACTCAGTATGGGTATTATGAATCTGATTCTCTTCATCACACCAAACAAATTCGTTTTCATAGCAAAAAATCTCTCTAGGAGTTTGACCAGAACAAGCCTGTTGCCCTGTACAAGAAACTGAATATTCTTCTTCCCATTTCTTTGAAGTTCCATCACTGAACTCTGTTTCCAAATAAAATTTATAGCATGTCTCCCAGTTGGGAGAAAAGTCAAAAACCTTGTAATTATCATCTACAGATACGGAGCCTAAGTCTCCTCCAGGTACACAATTCTCTCTATCTTCTCCCACCTTACAAACATGTATCTTCTTTTCGGTAATTGCCTTGTCCTCAAGAACATCCGGATTCAATTCCCAACCAACCCTTATCTTACACTCACCGGGAACCGTGCTTGCATTAAATTTTATTAAAAGGTCATTGCTAACATCAGGAGGAGTTTCCTCTTCTCCACATACCGTATTGCAATCAGTTTCTTCGGTCGCTGTGAAGGAGAGGAGGCTCTCTGAGTTATTATTATAAACACAGAACTCTTTGAAAACTCTTTTAGATTCGTAAGCCTGATCAGTTTCCACATAACAACAACAACCCTGGGTGCAGTTGTCGGCAAAATGGACTTTGCAATCTTTGTCATCATAGTAAGATTCAGACGAGCAGCCCTCAGAAAGAGGCGTACAAAGCAAATTTAAATCTTCGGGATCCATACAACAACCGGAAAAACCCAAATCCATCAAGAAAAACGACATAAGGAAAAGCATCCCAACCAAGAATATAAAATTTCGATTAGCCATTGTTCATTAAAATCTTGAAAAGGATATATATATTTTTCTGTTTTGACAGAGGAAAAGTCTTGATATACATTAGCTTGACACCTCAGCAAAGGTCTTAAACAAGATTGTTGAATTCTCTTTAAACTCTCCATCACTAACAGAAAAATTTACCTGGAATTCCCTTGGAAAATCCTCATTTTCATCACAACTCAGATTGGTCTTGACCTCTATATCTAAAACATCCTCGTCCCTATCACTAAAAGACATCAAACTAAAAAGATACGAAACCAAGCTTTCGTTCGCTTTAATATTTTCTCCATAAACACATGACTCTGCAAAGCCCATTGCCAAATCAACAGGTTCAGGCAAGTATTGGGAAATATCAGATAGGTTAAAATAAACTTTTTCAGTCGTCTTTACATAATCCCCTGATGCAGCCTCAACAACCTTTGAGGGCAGAAAAGAAATAATTGGATAGAAGTTCTCCCTGCCAACCCAAATCTCAAACTTGTCTCCATCAACAAAGCTCTTTTCATCAACAAACCTTAGGATGTCATTCTTGCCCTCTACATCTCTTATAACAGAAACGCCAAAACCATTCTTAGAATAGGCTGCAGGTCTAAAAGAAAGGTTTGTTTCGTCCTTTCTAACAACCTCATGGACAAAATCTACTAATTTTCTTAACCTTATCAATGCGAAATTCTGTATGCCTGTAGAAATCTTTCGGGTATTTCCATCTTCAAACCTCAATATAACATCCCTCTGGATATTGGTTAAAACCCTGTCCTCTGTAATTTGCACATCTAAATCCCAATTCTCTTCTGGAAGAATATCAAAATTAAACTCCTCTTCTGGGAAATTATAACATTCCTTTAAAGTGTTGTTCATATACTTAAAAAGGTCATATTTGAAATCTTCTTTCCTCATTATTGAATCAGCATAGAATAGAGGATTCCAGTCATGATAGGTTGTGCTAAGAGAACATCCTTGCTTTAATATCAAGGAATTTGGCTCAAAAGGGTCTTCTTTTGCTAAAGAGCCATCGCAAGTATAAGGTGCATAATGGTTATGATAAAAAAACACTTTTCTAGAAGGCCGGTCCATATGTAAAGGAACCTTGATGTTGTATTCTGAATAGACTATGAAAGGTTCTGAAATGTCATATATCCTGCCTCCCTGCCTCCCGCTTAAAATAATCGCATTATGGAGTTTTCTATCAAGACAAGACTTAACGCTGTTAATAATTAAATTAACCTCATCTTGCTGAGCCTCTGGAACATCGTCAAAAGAAATAGAACTCAGCATACGAAATATTAATACAAAAACCAAAACCAAAACCGCCGCTACTACAATAAAAAG
>DAWM01000070.1:0-381 GCA_002505945.1 Candidatus Woesearchaeota archaeon UBA119 | reverse complement strand
AAACCAAAACCCGCCGCTACTACAATAAAAAGGACAGCTTGTGCTTTTCGGTTGTTCATTTTTCTATCTTTTTCCAGAGAAGCGAGGTATAGCCAGGCCACCAATTATCATAAAGACCGCTGCTTTTAGAACTTGAAAAGAAGAGGTTGCTCCCTGAGTTGTAACTGCACTCTGTATTGACAGAACAAGCATTATCAAACAAATCACTAAATAGCTCGGAGAAATCCGAATCAACACCTGAATAAGCCACCCCTACAGAATATTCTTTAGTGTTGTAGTTTTTGGCTTTCTTTCCCAAAATCTTGCTCCCATCAGCATTATAGTATACAAGAGATTCTATTAAGGTTGAGTTCTCTAGTTTTTTATTCTGCTGACCAGACA
>DAWM01000049.1:2543-12764 GCA_002505945.1 Candidatus Woesearchaeota archaeon UBA119 | reverse complement strand
AAACAGGTTTCGTGCTAGAGCCAGAGGTCCTATCCAATTGCTTACAAGGCAGCCTACTGAGGGTAGAGCGAAGCAAGGCGGGCTTAGGCTAGGTGAGATGGAAAAAGATACATTTGTCGCGCATGGCGCTGCAATGGTGCTGAACGAAAGGTTTAGCGCTGATTCCGTTAAAGTGCCTATCTGCGAAAAGTGCGGAATGTTTGCTATCCACGACAGATACAAGAACAAGCATTATTGCCCGGTTTGTGGTGATAATATTGAGGTTTCATATATAGAGATTAGTTATGCTTTTAAGTTGTTCAGTGATGAGTTAAGAGCAATGGGAATAAACACTCGTTATGGATTGCAGAATAAGTATTGAGATAGTTATTTGTTGAATTATATTAAAAACAGATAAAACATATAATACTTAATTGGAAAAAAGGTAAGAAAAAACAAGGTGATTTAAGGATGGAAGCTGATAAGATTCCTGTGTACAGGTATGTAGATTCTATAAGCTTTGGAGTTCTGAATCCAAAGACAATACAAGATATTGCTACTGTTAAGGTTGTTACACCTGAGTTGTATGATAAAGAGGGCTATCCTGTAGATGGTGGCTTAATGGATACAAGGATGGGGGTTATTGATCCTGGCCTTAGGTGCAAGGTTTGTGGCGGGAAAATCCATGAATGTCTTGGTCATTTTGGTTATATCGCATTGGCTCGTCCTGTTATCCATGTGAAGTTTGTTAAGATTATCCATAATCTGCTTAGATGTACTTGCAGGGAATGTGGAAGAGTGTTGATTCCTGACGAGAAGAGAAAACACATCATGGATGAGATTAACAGGATTGAAGAAGAGGGAACAAGAAGCGAGATGGTTTCTCTTGTTTCTAAGATAATCTCAAAAACAAAGACATCTAAGAAATGTCCTCATTGTAAGGCAGAGCAGAAGAAAATTACACTTGATAAACCAACCACTTTCTTGGAGAACGATAAGAGGATTACGCCTATTGAGGTAAGAACAAGATTGGAGAAAATCAATGATGAGGATCTCAAGTTGTTTAGGATTAATCCTAAGACTGCAAGGCCTGAATGGATGGTTCTTACTGTGTTTCCTGTTGCTCCTGTTTCTATGAGGCCTTCTATAACCTTGCAAACTGGTGAAAGAAGTGAGGATGATCTTACGCATAAACTAGGGGACATAGTCAGGATAAATCAGAGGTTATTTGAGAATATTAACGCTGGTGCTCCTGAAATTATCATTGAGGATTTGTGGGACTTGCTTCAATATCATGTTACCACATACTTTGACAATAGAATAAGCCAGGTGCCTCCTGCAAGGCATAGGAGTGGGCAGCCTCTTACTACATTGAGCGAGAGGATTGTTTCTAAAGAGGGAAGAATTAGGCATAATCTTGCTGGTAAGAGGACTAATTTCTCAGCGAGAACTGTTATTAGTCCTGATCCCCTGATTAAGCTTAACGAGATTGGGGTACCTCAGGTAATTGCTATGACGCTTACTGTACCTGAAAGAATCACTGAATGGAATATGGAATACCTAAAGAAGTTTGTTGAGAGAGGACCTTCTAAGTATCCAGGAGCGAATTATGTTGTAAGACCTGACGGCAGAAAGAAGAAGATTAATGATGAAACAAGGGAGCAATTGTTAGAGGAGCTTCAGCCAGGATACAAGGTTGAGAGGCATCTGATTGATGGAGATATTGCTCTTTTCAACAGGCAGCCTTCATTGCATAGGATGAGTATGATGGCTCATAAGGTAAAGGTACTACCTTATAGGACTTTTAGGTTGAATCCTGCTGTATGTAATCCTTATAATGCTGACTTTGATGGGGATGAGATGAACCTGCATATCCCTCAGACTGAGGAGGCGAGATCTGAAGCAGAAAGGCTTATGATTATTGAAAAGCAGATGATTTCTCCAAGGTATGGCTTGTCGGTTATCGGAGTGCTTCAAGATGGTATCAGCGGCAATTATGTTCTGACAAAGTATATGAAGCTTCCAAGGAAAAAGGCTGCTGAGCTCCTTGGTCAGGCTGGCTTGCTTGACTATATTGATAAGCTTCCAAACAAGAAAGAGGTTGATGGCAAGGAGATTTTCAGTGTTCTAATCCCAGATGACTTTAATTTTAAGGGAGAGTGCAAGGATCCTGATGAAACTGAGGTTATTATAGAGAAGGGTAAGTTAAAGAAGGGTGTTATGGACAAGAAGAACCTAGGAGAAGAATCCGGTTTTATGCTTAGGGAGATTAACAAACAATATGGAGAGAAATTCGCTCTGGAGTTTATTGGAAACACATTAAGGCTTGGCATTACTTCATTGATGTTCTATGGTTTCTCTGCACATATCAGCGATGCTGACTTGCCTAAGAATGTAACAAGGTTGATAGATCAAGAACTTGAGAAGGCAAAGCAGGATGTTGATGAGTTTATTAAGAAGTATAAAGATGGCAAGCTGGAGCCGCTTGCTGGCAGAACATTAAAGGAGAGTGTTGAATTGAGGATTTTGGAGAGATTGAATAAGGCGCGTAATAAACTTGGTAATATTGTTAACAAGAACTCTTCAAAGCTTACTCCTAGTCTTATCATGGCGAGGAGCGGAGCAAGAGGTAACCTGCTTAATCTTACACAGATTACTGCATGTGTTGGTCAGCAAGCTTTAAGGGGTAAAAGGATTGAAGGAGGCTATAAAGACAGAACCCTTTCCAGCTTTAAGAAGAATGATTTAGGTCCGGCTGCCAGGGGTTTTATTGAGAACGGATTTAAGGCTGGAATGAAACCCCATGAGTTTTTCTTTGCGGCAATGACTGGAAGGGACTCATTGATGGATACTGCGTTAAGAACCCCTAAATCAGGTTATCTTTATAGAAGACTTTCAAATGCTCTTCAGGACTTGAAAGCGATGAAGGATGGAAGTGTTAGAGATGGAGACGATAATATAATCGAATTCCTCTATGGGGAAGATGGCATTGATGTGAGCAAGTCCGAAGGGGGCAAGATTAATGTTAACCTTATAATCTCCAAGGTATTGGAGAATAAATAGATTAAAAACTGAGTTAAATTGAGAACAGGATAATACACTTAAAAGAACAGGACAAAGGTGAGGATTTAAGATGGGCAAATCTATATTTTCAGAATATAAGAACGTGCTTCCCAAGGGATTAATCGAGGAAGTAAAATCTAAGATTCCTTCAAAGACCTCTGACAAGAAAGTGAAAGAGATTATGGAAGAGGTTGTAAAGGAGTATGAGAAAATAAGGATTGAAGGCGGAGAAGGCATTGGCCTAGTTGCAGCGGAATCTATTGGGGAACCAAGTACCCAGATGACCTTGAATACATTCCACTTTGCTGGTGTTGCTGAGATGAATGTTACCATGGGTCTCCCAAGGGTTATTGAGATATTTGACGCCAGAAAGAAAATAAAGACGCCTACGATGGAGATTTTCTTAGACAAGAAATACAAGAATGCCTCTGTAAAAGAGATTAAGAAGCTTTCTATGAAGATAAAGTCTATTCAACTAGGAGAACTTGCTCAAGAATTCAAGATAAATCTCAGCGATTATAAGATAAACATAGTTTTAGACAAGGAAAAACTTGAGGATGCTGGATTAGAGACAGGAGATGTGGTTTCTCTCCTTAAGAAGAGGACCAAGACTGCCAAGTTTTCTAAGGCTGGCAAGAATGAAATTATTGCAGATGTAGAATTAAGAAAAGAGAAAGGTCCTAACGAGGTTTTCCGTGTTAGAGAAAAACTTGAGAAGCTTGTCATAAGTGGTATAAAGGGTATAACCCATGTGCTTCCAAGCAAGAGAACCAATCCTTTAACAGGAGAAGAGGAATTGGTTATAATCACTGCAGGAAGCAATCTGAAGGATGTCTTAAAACTGGATTTTGTTGATACGACAAAGACAAAGAGCAATGACATCTATGAGATTGAGGATGTTTTAGGTATCGAGGCTGCAAGACAGGCTATTATTGATGAGGTCTATACTGTTTTAGAAGAGCAGGGTATCAATGTTGATATTAGACATATTATGCTTGTTGCTGATACAATGTGCTTGAATGGAGAGATTGAGGGTATAACCAGATATGGGATAATCAAGAGCAAGCAAGGGGTATTGGCTTCTGCTTCTTTTGAGACGCCTATAAGACACTTTACCTCGGCTGCATTAAAGGGAACAAAGGATTACTTACATTCAGTAATTGAGAATGTAATGCTTAATCAGCCAATAAGGGTTGGAACTGGACTGCCTAAGTTACGTTATGTTGGAAAGATTGAGAACTCAAAAGCCAAGAAGGCTTAATCAGAAAAGGTGAAAACAATGCCGGAAAATGTTGATATTGTAAGGAAAAACCTAGGAAGTAACAAACTCCTTTTTGGAGAAAGAGAAGCTATAAAAGCAATAAAAAAGGGAGAAGCCAAAATTATCTTTACTGCCTCAAATATAAAGGAAGGTTTAAAGGAAGATTTGGTCAGATACAAGAAAATAGGGGATTTTGAGATTAAGCCCCTCAAGCTTACCAATGTTCAGTTAGGGGCGATATGTAAGAAGCAGTATAACATCTCAATTGTAACCCTTCTGAAATAGAAGGAATCGTAGGAATAAAAAAGAATGGCAAAGGGAATCACATACGATCAGAATACCTTACATTATATGAAGGTTTTTGAACGTGTTGCTAAGACACGCTTGATTGACTGCTTTGAGGATAAGAAAGGGGTTTTGAACTTCTTTGTGCCTCAAAAGGATATTGGTAAAGCAATAGGGAAGAATGCCTCAAACGCTAAGAAAATAAGCGAGATTCTCAACAAAAAAATCAAGATTATTGCCTTTAACAAGGATTTGAAAACATTTTTAAACAACCTTCTTTTCCCTAATATTGTAGAAGAGATTGAGATTGATGAAGAGAATAATACTGTTATATTGAAAGACAGGGATTTTAAGAAGAAAAGCCTTATTATCGGAAAGAGGGCTGTAAACCTGCGCAACTATGAATATATCGTGCAGAAATTCTTTCCGGAGATAAAGGAGATAAAGGTTGTATAATCCAAAATCATGACTAGGAGGTTTTTAAGATGGGAAAGAAATCATCAGGAATGTTCGCGGCTAAAAAGCTTTCAAAGAGAAGGAAGAAATCTAGATGGAAGAAGCGTGACTATACCAGAAGGATGCTTGATTTAAAGAAGAAATCAGACCCTTTGGGGGCGGCTTCCAAAGCTAAAGGCCTGGTGCTTGAAAAGGTGCAGATTGAGGCCAAACAGCCAAACTCTGCTATGCGAAAGTGCGTCAAGGTCCAGCTTACCAAGAATGGCCGACAGATTACTGCTTTCCTTCCTGGAGACGGAGCTACCAAGTTCGTAGATGAGCACGATGAGGTGGTTGTTGAATGCATTGGAGGAAAGATGGGCCGTGCTAAGGGAGATATTCCTGGAGTGAGATGGAAAGTCATTAAGGTAAATGACCAGTCTCTTGAAGCACTTCTTTCTGGAAAGATACAGAAGGCTAGGAAGTAAGCCTGTTTTTTTCTTTTCATATTCTTTTCTTGCCCAAAAAACTAAAATTTTATTAATGTGGGCTATTTAGAAAAGGATGAAGATGGCGCTGTTTGATGATAAGAAGAAGGATTCTAATGAGACTTCGGCTCATTCTCCTAACCCAAATAATCCTGGTTATAATGTTCAGCAGAACCCTCAACATCCTTCCCAGAGGGGTAATCTCTTCAAGGATTCTGACTCAAAGCTGGGTATGAAACAGATATCCAAGCTGGCTGAGCGGCTTGACAACTTGGAGAGCAAGTTGAGGCTTATTGAGAACAAGGTCTCGCTTTCTAACAAGAAAGAAGGTACGATGGAGGATAACTTTATCGGCTTTAAGAGGGATACCTTAAAAAGGATAATGGAAATAGAGAGTGAGATTGGTAAGGTAAGGGACAGCATTGATGACTTGAATGAGAAGCTCAAGCAGATGATTTCAGAGATTAAGATGAAGGGGAGCAAAGCGGATATGGAAACCATCAAGAAATACCTTGACTACTGGAAGCCCATTGAATTTACCACAAGAGAAACGGTAAGAAAAATGATTGATAAGGCTTTGGAGAAAAAGAAGCGAAGATAGCCAAATCTGAGTTAAATTTATAAAGAATGTTTAGTTTATAAGTGTAAAATGCCTGAAAACCAAAAGATTCCCGCACTACAAGCAGTAGGTAAGCTCAAGTCTATGGGCTATTCTAATTATCAGATAATTGACGCTATGCAGGCGCAGGGATATCAATCCAATGAGATTTATGATGCGATAAATCAATACGAGGTTAAGAATTCTATGGGACAAGGAGCTGCTAGCCCGAACGGAGATTACGGAGGAGAAACAGCTGATAATAGTAATGGAGAATATCAAGGAGCAGTTCCCCCTTCTCAGATAGATGAGAGGATTCAGGAAATCTCAGAGGAGATTATTGCTGAGAGATGGCAGGAAATCCTTAACAATATCAAAAAGGTAGTAGAATGGAAGAACAGAACTGACGAGAGGATTAAGAAGATAGAGGCGGACATTGAGAATCTGAAGAGTCAGACCGAGAACATCCAAGAATCAATATTGAAGAAGATTAAGGACTATGATACTCATATAACCCAGTTTACCTCTAATTTCAGGGCTATGGAAAGCGTTTTCAAAGAGGTCCTGCCTCAATTTACCCAATCTGTGCAGGATTTAGCGGAGTATATTGATGAATTGGGTGGCGGCAAGAGAAAGAAGAGTTCTACTAAAGGCAAGAAAGAGACAAAGAGTAGCGATAAAAAGAAAGGTGTGGAAGGCTATCTTGATATTGAAGAGTAGTATTAGATTTTAGTCAGCAGATTAAATTTTCTTTGTTTTCTAAACAAATTATAGATTAAATTAACTTAACCTAAAAGACATAGTAAGATTTAATTCAAGCACTTAGCCGCTATAATGTTGTGTTTTGTCCTGATTATCCTCGCCTTAGCGGTTTTCTTGCCCTCTCCATTGATTATGCTTACTAATCGTCCATAAAGAGAACCTATTCCTTCATGTTTGAAAAACCCCGGCAACACTATTGGAATCTTCTCTACCTTACCTTTTATGAAAGGGTTGGGAGGGGCATTGTCTTCCTCTATGCTTAGAGGTAACTGAAATGCCTTTTCTCCTATATCCTGCTTAAGGTTATTGAGCCAATTATAGAAGTAATCAAAATCTCTCTGCTGATAGTTCTTCTCCCCGAATTTATACCTTAAATAATTTTGGGGAGCTATCTTAAGGCCTTTCTCAGCACAAAACCTTGCTAATTTCTCTATATCCTTCTCATTCTCCCCGAATATAACTACTGGTGTTAAAACCACCTTTATACCTTGCTCTTTAGCATAAAGGATGTTAGAGAGTATTCTCTCCGGATTAATATCTATACTGCCGCTCAGCTTCTTTGCTTTCTTCTTATCTAAAGTATGAAGAGAGACATATAAGGTATCTAAGCCTGCTCTTTTTAGCTCTTCTAGCTTGTTTTCTGTCAGAAGGGTTCCATTTGTTACTATGTTTATAGAATCTATCTTGTCTTGGATTTTCATCCCTTTTATCAAATAAGCCAAAGGAGCATATAACAGAGGTTCTCCCTGACTGTTTATGAATATCTTTGTATTCTTTGTCTTGATTTGAATAAGGGCTTTTAGCTTTTCAACCAGAAATTCCGGCTCTATTATGAAGTTTCTTTCCCTTTTTTCAGGAGAGACCGAGCAAAAAGGGCATTTCAGGTTGCAGCCTGTAACAGGTCTTATCTCTATGACATTCGTTCCCCTATCAATAATCCCAACCTCTACCAAGCCTATTAAAGGTATGTTAAGCCCTGAATGGAGATATATGGCTGGCTTCTTATCCAAGAGGGTTTTTAGCTCGTTGAATTTCCTTTGGATAAAGAATTCTAATCTCCTCTCGTCCCTCGCTTGAAAATCATCATCAACTAAAAGGTTATTATTTTTAATCCCTCTTACCCTGAAATCCTTTAGTTCTTTAAGGTTTAATGGAAAGAAAAAGTGATGCATCAATGTTGCTTTATCTTCATAAAATCTTAGATACTTGAAAGCGATTTCTTTTGGCATAGGCCTATTCTTCTTTTTCTGAGTCCTTTTGCTCAGTTTTCTTGCTCTTTTTCTCTTTCTTCTGGTAAGGGGAGAGATCAAAGTTGCCGCCCTTTTCAATCACAGAAGCGCTTTTCTTCTTGGTTATACCGAATTCCCTAATCTCAACTACCTTTACTGGAACTATTCGGTTGACTATTTCATATATTTGAGATTGTGCCTTTTTATTAATAACTGCCATTACCCAGCCTTTATAATCAATCTTAGAGAAATATTCCGCTAGAATAGCCCTTGTAGCCTTTCTGATAATGGTTTTCTTCTTCTCAGGAACCTTGTTATGGGTTATGATTAAAGGCTTGATTCTTACCAAAACATTGTCCATCGTTGAGCAGACAAAGGAGTCATCTACCCTGTCTTTTCTTGCCCTCACAAGCCTTTTGACGGCTGCAGGCATCATATAATAGGATATTAAGTTAGTAGAAGCGCCGTCCTTGCCTTTTAGCTCGTTGCAAACGAGCTTGACATTAATATGCATATTCCTTGGATTACCTGTTATTTTGTTGAGGTTAACAGTAACAGTTCTGTTTATAAGCTTCTCCTGCTTATCCACAAAACACTCTCCTATAAAGGTATTGTTCAGATAGTCAGGAGCAAATATCTTGTACCACTTCTTCTTCATACCCTTACTTATGAGTTTTTTCGTTGCTTTTGCCATTTTAAATCCTTTTAAGTATAACAAGAAAGTGTGTTCCTAGCGCCTTTATAAATCTTTTTATTGAAAATTCTGAATAAACCATAATAGAAGAATAAAGGAAAATAAAAAAAAGAAAAAAGGGTTGTGTTTAACCCTCAATCTCTACATCGGCCAACTTGGTTCCCTTGACCTTAACCTCGGTCTTTCCTTCAAACTCAGACAAGAAGTCTTCGTATGAAGCCAATACCTGGGTTGCCAAGAGTGTGTCTACACCGTTGTAACCAGCCACTAAGAGCTGATAGTTGTCGTCATTCTCGTAGAGCTTTATCAAAGCTTCACCAGGTGTGAATCCCTCAGTGCAAGTCTCTGCTGTTACATCCATAAGTGAGGCAGCAGCGCTGTTTGCACAAGGTCCTCCAACAACTATGTAGTTGTCTTCCTTGACTGCATCTGGGCTTGAAAGCTCACTGTCGAGAATTGCCAATCCAACTGGGAGTGGCTGTGCTCCGACAGACTTAACGACTCCAGTAACCGTGTTGTCTCCAACTCCGAGAGTTACCTCGTTGCCTTCAGACTGGACACTCTGACCTGCATACACCTGATATCTCACAGCATCTGACACAATCTCAAAGGTAGCCCTTCTGTAGTAATCACTAAACTCAGCCAACTCTGTTCCGAGATCAGTAGCATCTCCTTCTTTCAAGACACCATCACCATCTTCAACATTGTCAGCCCAGTCATCTGCAGTCAAATCTGCTATCACAATGGTATTTGTGACAAGATCTGTTGGCTCTGTAATCTCTAACTCGTCATTTCCTTCGTCATACTCCAGTTCATATTCATAGTCGTCATCAATGTAGATTATCACATCGTCAAGCAAATCCCCACTAGCTTCAACATCGTCGTTGTCTTCACCCTGGAACTTGGTTAAATTCCAAGTATTTGTACCAGTATCTAACACAAATGTAGCCTTGGCACCTTTATCCTTATATGTATCTGTCTCCACATACACATTCTCGTCAGGGTATATGGTAAGTTCTAAGTCACCGTCTGTATTCTCAGCAACCTTAAACTCTACATCTCCTTTGCTTGGCTGAGACAATCCCGTGAATCCAAGCTCAAGATATCCCTGCAAACTCAACGTGTTTCCATTGTAGAGATTGCTTCCTTCCAACTCACAATCTATGTCGTCATCTGGGTTTGTGTACTCTACTATAATGGTCAATTTCTCATTAGCAGGGTCAACCTCTAATTTCTTTAATTGCCATTTTTCGTTCTCATCAAAGTAGTCATCTTCTTCAAGAATGCCAGTCTCAAATCGGATTTCTGCAAAGTATTCACTTGTTGTAGCGTCAAAGCTTACATCAGTCAATACAACTTCTACTTCAACATCCTCAGCATCATCTTTGAGCTTGTCTGTGGTTTCACTGCCTTGCTCTGGCTCGCCC
>DAWM01000049.1:0-2322 GCA_002505945.1 Candidatus Woesearchaeota archaeon UBA119 | reverse complement strand
CATTACTTCGTCATCAACAGCAACTCCGTCTTTGACTAAGGCAACCTTGACACTGCCATCATCAGCGCCAGCTCCAGAAGATTCCTCTGTAATCCTTACAATCTCCAACTCATAGCCGTCGTAGCCATAAGCAGCCAAATCGATTACATCTCCTTTCTGGACAGTATGGTCCGCATAAGCTAACTGAAGCTTTAGACCATCTAATTCAGCAATCGTATCTAAGGCATCATTGCCTCCAGCATCGTCAACATCGTCATCAATAAGCTTGTATTGCTTTCCAAAGAGAGTCACATCGTACTCAAACTTTGCTCCGTCCCCATCTGTGAAATCATCATCGTCTTCCACATCATCAAGTTCATCTCCCAATGCATCACGTTCATCAACGAATGTATATTTAAAATCGTCTATTGTGATTACTTCATCAGGGTCACAATCAGAATCTCCTACATCTGCGGTAAAGTTGATGTCTAAGGTTTCTGTAACATCATCGTCATCATAGCCCTGCATAAAGGACCATTCTGTGTCATCCTCGTCAAAATCAAGGCTTCTTGTGTCGCCTTTCATTGGCATCTCATCGTCATCAAGGTCAGCTCCAGACCCATCTTTCTGGTCAAATGCTACTGCATCTACGACCTTTCCTTCTGGTGTCTCAACTACAACACTACCTGCTCCAGCGAGGTCTGTGAAAGACGCTGCAACATTCACTGAACCAACAATGTCTATTGCAGATGCCTGCTCACCAACGATAATCTTACCGTTGTATTCCTCTCCTGTCGCAAATGGTGCGGGATAGTCTCCCAAATCTGTAGCCAATGCGCCTCCTAGTGTAGCTCCGACAAAGGCAAAGCCAATACCGGCAGCCACTATCTTCTTAATTGCTTTTAATGCTTTCATATTTCAAAAACACCTCCAAGTGTTCATTTATCTACTTCTTTGGCGTTTGGTTGGTTAGAAATCCATCCATCTGTGGTTACCCAAACCAGATGTATTAACATTATAGATAGAGCAAGTATATAAATGTTTCGGTAAATTCAAATAAAACAGGGAATTTATTCACTTATCCAACTTTTTACTCAACAAAAGATTTAAACCTTTTCTCAAACCAAAGAGAGCACAATGGAAATTGATGAAGTATATCCAAGGAATAAAAAACATGTTGTTGATTATAAGATAATTGAATTAGAGTTAAACGGTGAATCAGCAAGAGATGAAATGCTCAAAGATAAATTCTTTGACTTTAAAGATAAATATCTTGAAGAAAAGCAAAGCGAAACCAACAATTATATGGTCTTGATAAGACATTCCTAAATGATGAGGAAATAGAACTTCTAAAAAAATATTACAATGATCCTGATTATGTCGTTGAAAAAGAAGATGAAGAAAAGTTAAAAGAACTTAGGATAACCTTATCCGATAGTCTGAAAACCATAAGACGTGAATCCTGGAAAGATAATCTACCACAGAGGCTATTAGACAGCATCACCTTGGTGAAAAATACTTACGATAAAATCTTTGGAGAGGATGATTATTCACCAAAAGATCCCTGCTTGGAGCCACTGGAGGATAAGTGGCAATTTGATGACAGCCTAGAAGTAGCTGTAGAATTAGAATATTGCATTGAAAATCAAACAGACATACCCAAATTAAAAGATATCTCTGGTTATATTACATACTCCATTATTGAAGATAACATAGGAGACGAAACCTATTTCGTCAAGGAAGCAGTACACAAGAATCCCACAGAACACGAAAGACCTCATTTCAATCCATGGATAACCTCTGGATTTGCTAAGTACATTAGAGATAAATGCATAGAAAACAACAGATATGCTATCATACCCAAAGAATTAGTTGAGGAGGGACATTTTGGATTTGATTTAAAAGAATTAGGTTTCAAAGATATTGACGAAGAGATTGAGGAAGATATCAGAGAAATCAACCCAAATATAAATGAGGATGAGGTTGAGCAAGGCTTTTACTTCTTCGACCCTCTTGAAATAGATGAAGAGAAACTATTGTTAGAAGAAGATTAGCCTTCTTCTTTAGTATATGAACCATAAAAAGTGAGTTGCTTTATCAACTAAGAAGTTAATTTGCCAACCATTTAAAACTTGCTAAAAGAATGCGGGAGAAGGGGTTCGAACCCTCGCAGGCACTAAGCCAACAGGTCCTAAGCCTGTCCCGTTTGACCACTCCGGCACCCCCGCAGATATTCTTCAAGAGAGTTAAATCATTTAAAAATTTAACTAAAAGCGGGTAATGTCAACTTGTGTGAGGTGGCGTCATCCTTTTTCTAGGAAAGCATTTGCTTTAGCAAATCTT
>DAWM01000067.1:27551-34858 GCA_002505945.1 Candidatus Woesearchaeota archaeon UBA119 | reverse complement strand
ATTAGTAAGTTGAAGGAGTTGTCGGCTAAGCAAAAGGCTCCTATTTGGAAAAGGATTGCCGAAGACTTAGAGACTTCAACAAGGAAGAGAAGGGTAGTTAATCTTTCAAGGATAAACAGGTTTTCAAAGGAGAATGATATGATTGTGGTGCCTGGCAAGGTTTTGTCATCAGGCAATTTAGATAAAAAACTCACTGTTGCAGCTTGGGATTTTTCTGAGATGGCTAAGAAGAAGATAAAAGAGGCAAACTCTAAGGCTGTTGCTATTGAGAAATTAATAGATGATAATCCTAAGGGGAAAGATGTTAAAATTATAGGCTAGGTGATGATAGTGATAATATTTGATGCAAAGGATATGATTTTCGGGAGGTTGGCCACAAAGGTTGCCAAGGAAGCGTTGCTTGGAAATCAGGTGGTTGTTGTTAATACTCGTCATATTTGTATTGCAGGTAAGAAAAAGAACGTTATTGAGAAGTTCAGAAAGCGTTTTAAGATGGGCCATCCTACAAGAGGTCCTTTTTATCCGAAGGCTCCTGGAAGGCTTTTCAAACGAATGATGAGAGGGATGCTTCCGTATAAAAAGGATAAAGGCAAGAAGGCTCTTTCTAGGGTTAGATGTTACTCAGACATTCCAAAAACCTTTGAAGGAAAGGAATTCGTAAGGGTTGAAGGAGCGGATATTAATAAGCTTCCCACTTCTAATTATGTGAGATTAGGGGAGATTTCAAGGCTTTTAGGTGGTATACAATGAGCGATAAGATTGTTCATACTTCAGGTAAAAGGAAACGTGCTGTGGCCAGAGCCACTATGAAATCTGGTAAGGGGCAGGTTTTTATTAATCATAAGCCTCTTGAGCAGTATCAGCCGGAATTATACAGGATGATGATAAGGGAACCTCTTATTATTGCAGGCAAGCATGCTTCTAAAATAGATGTAGATGTCAATGTTTTCGGAGGCGGAGTTTCTGGACAGGCTCAGGCCATTAGGTTGGCTATTGGAAGGGCATTAGCAGAATACTTCTCTAACGATAAAGGCTTACAGGCTGCTTTAGAGGAATATGATAGGACTTTATTAGTAGCTGATGATAGAAGAAAAGAGGTTAACAAGCCGAATAGGAGTAAGGCAAGAGCTAAGAGGCAGAAGTCCTACAGGTAAGGTGATTCAAAATGATTATTCCAATTAGATGCTTTAGTTGTGGCAAACCGGTAGCACATCTTTGGGAGGAGTATAAAGAAAGAGTAGCTAAAGGAGAGAATCCTAAAGAGGTACTGGATGACCTTGGCTTAGAAAGGTATTGCTGCAGGGCTTTGTTTTTAGGCCATGTTGATTTGATAGATTCGGTAGCAAGGTATAAGAAAGCGTAAGGAGGTTTTGACTATGGTTACAGTTTGTTCATCTTGTAAAAGGGACATAAGCAATCTTAAAGGAAGTGTTAAATTCCTTTGCCCTAATTGCGGCAAGACTGAGATTGTTAGATGTATTGATTGTAGAAGAAGAGGAGTAAGGTATAAATGCCCTGAATGCGGTTTTGAAGGGCCTAATTAAGTAGTGTTCTAGTTAGAGGGGTTGATTACTATGGCTGATGTGGTTGTTACTATGAAGATTATGCAGGCTTCTCCTGATGTTGATTTGTCAGGGATTGATGATAAGGTTAAATCAATCCTGGAGAAGCATGTTGGCAAGGGAGCATATAAAAGCAGGCAAGAACCGGTTGCTTTTGGGATAAATGCTCTTATTTCTACCTTTGTTATGCAAGAGGAAGGTGGAAAGACGGATTTAATTGAAAAAGAGGTTGAAGCCCTTGAAGGTGTCCAATCTGTAAGCATTACAGATGTGAGAAGAAGTATTGGTTAAGTTTTGTTTCTATTTTATTTATTCTCAAACCTTTTCTTTCATCACTTTGATTATCTCTTCGGTGGGTGCATTTGTTTTTATTGCTGTATCAAGAAAATGCGTTCTCGAGGCAAAATAACCCTTTTCTTTAAGTTTTGTTATTACCTTGTCAATAGGTTTGAGTTCTGTTTTGTAGGTTTTAGCTACTGCGTGAAGATCTTTATAAAAAGGAGGGGTGTTCTTTTCTTCAGTTATCCTTTTTAGAAATCGGTTTAATTGGATGTCCGTTAGTATTTCCTTGATTGCCTTTTGGAGTTTCTTTCCTTCTTCGTGTCTTGCTAGAATACTTTCTAATCTCTTTATTAAACCCTTTTCAAACAATTCTCCTATCCAAAGAGGGCCTGCAACAAAATCCCTCTCAGAGTTGTTTAAAGGGCTTATTTTAAGCTCATATTGTTCTTTGTTGAAGTGTAGGTATTGATGCTCTTTAAGCAATGTATCTGTTTTCTTTTTCCCTCTTTCTGCTTTTAGGAATATGCGAATGTAGTGGTCTTTGTAATAACTAAACAGAGGGGTTAAAGAAATTCCGTATCTGGCACCTTCTTTCTGAGCTGCTGCTATAAGAATCCTTGTTCCTGTTTCATACATTAGCGAATTGTTGATAGGTTCTGCAAAATACCTTCTTCTGCATACCCTTGGATATGCACCGCAAAGTGAGGAAGTATCAGTGGAGGTTAATGCAAGAATCCCTTGATTTCTTAGTTTTCTTAAGGCGTTTGCTATAAAATATACAGGGCTACCAAAGGGGTCAATATCAATGTAATCAAAATATTCTTTAGAAGTACTGAAAAACTCATCTGCTTTTTTATTGGACACCTCTGTTTTTTCTTCTGTCTGATTGATTCTTAGGTTTTCTTTTAATACCAAGAAGGTCTTTGGGCTGGCATCATTGAAGCATATGTTTTTTATTGTTTTTGGAGGCAATTCCTTTAGAAATCTTATTCCCCTTACACCGCTTCCACATAATGGCAATGCGATATTCATGTCTTTCCTTTTCATCAGATAAAGCAGGAGTATGGAGATGTCTCGGTTATGCTTCATTACTGGATTATAAAACACACCCATCTTCTTAGTGGGGATCTTTCCTTTAGATGCGATAATAACGCTTTCTCCTTCCTTTACCTTTCTTTTCATATCTTTGAGATGGAAGATATGATATATTAAATTTACTGGGTGTAAGAATCCCATCTCTGTGCTCAAAAACATTTATAAAGAGGATATGGCTTCATCTTTTTATGGCAGAAGCTTCGCAGTTTCAAACAAGGAGTCCTATATGTTCAATGGTGGGACATGTGGACCATGGAAAATCCACCTTATTAGATACAATTAGGAAAACCAAAGTGGCGGCTAAAGAGGCAGGTGGTATTACTCAAGCAATTGGGGCGTCTTTGGTGCCCGTAGAGGTTGCAACAAACATCTGTAAGAGGGTTTTCGGGAAGGTAGATAAGATAAAATGTCCTGGAATCCTTTTTATTGACACGCCAGGACATGCTGCTTTTACTAATCTCAGGACAAGAGGGGGCAATCTGGCTGATGTTGCAGTTTTGGTTGTGGATATTACTGAAGGGTTTATGCCTCAGACTATTGAATCTATAAAGATTCTAAAAAGATATAAAACACCTTTTATTGTTGCTGCCAACAAACTTGATAAGATAAAAGGGTATGTGAAGAAGAGCGATAGTGTAATAAAGTCTATTGATAGCCAATCTCATGAGGTTAAAGAGAGGATTACTCATGCACTCTATGGTCTCGTTGGTTCTATTTATGAAGAAGGATTCAATTCTGAGCGATTTGATAAGGTGGATGATTATACCAAGCAGATAGCGATTGTTCCTACCTCTGCTACAAGAGGTGAGGGGGTTGCAGAGCTGCTTATGTTGATTATGGGTCTTGCCCAGAGATTTTTGGAATCAAATCTAAAGCTTCATCCTTCCAACAAAGGGAGAGGCACGGTTTTAGAGGTAAAGGAGGAAAAGGGTCTTGGAAAAACTGTTGATGTGATTCTTTTTGATGGTCATTTAAAAGTGGGAGATACAATTGTTTTGGGAGGAATTAATGGCCCCATTATAACCAAGGTAAAAAGCCTACTTCTTCCAGCGCCTCTATCTGAAATTAGAGATAAAAAAACTAAGTTTAAAGGTGTTAAGAAGGTTCTAGCAGCTATAGGTGTGAAGATTTCCGCACCTTTGCTAGAGGATGCAATGGCTGGAACACCCTTGTATGCATCGGATTCCGATCCTTCTTCGGTTGAGGAAGCCAAGAATCAGGTAATGAAGGAAATCAAAGAGGTTTTTATAGAGACTGAAAAGGATGGAGTAATAATTAAAGCCGATAGTTTAGGAAGCTTAGAGGCGCTTACTACCCTTGCTAAAGAGCAGGGAATTCCGATAAGAAAAGCCCTTGTTGGTGATATCACTAAGAAAGATCTGATGGAGGCTGAAAGTGTGGCTACTGAGTCTCCTGAATTGGGTGTTACGATTGGATTTAATGTCAATTTAAAATGCAATCCGAAAGAGTTTGACTCTAAGTTAATCTTAAGTGATGTAATCTATAAGATTTTTGAGGAGTATGAGGCTTGGAAGAAGGAAATCCTGGAAAGAAATAAGAGAGAAAAATTAGAGCAATTGCCTCCTTTGGGCAAGTTTCTGTATCTTCCGAATCACACTTTTAGGCAGTCTAATCCCGCTATAATAGGTGTTGAGGTGTTGGCTGGAAGCCTGAGAAGAGATGCGAGCATTCTGAGAAAGGATGGAAGGATTTTTGGTACTATTAAGAGTATTCAATTAGAGAAAACAAGCGTGGATTCTATAAAGAAAGGCGAAAAAGCAGCTGTAGCAATAGAGAAGGTTATATGCAATAGACAGATGAGGGAAGGAGAGGAGTACTATACAGCGGTTAATGAGAAAGAGTTTAGGAAATTTAAAGAGGTAAAGGAACTTCTGGATGCGGAGCAGAGAGGGGTATTGAGGGATATTGCTTCTATAATGAGGCAAGAGAATGCAATGTGGGGCCTATGATTAAGCGAATAAAATCAAATAATACAAAGAAACTGCTTCAAACTATAGCAAAGCAGTTTGGGTGTGAGGAGAAGTCTTTTATATCTGCCTTAAAGGATTTTGTGTTCTCTCAAAATAGAGACAAAATAAACATCTGTCGCCAAATGCCCGTTATCGAGTTGCAAGACAGGGTTAAGGTTAATTCCGCGGGGATATATTTTTGTAAAGAGGAATCAGAGGGTATAAGGCTTTCAATGGAAGGAAGTTGGCTTGTTGCTCCCTTCGCCCAAAGAAATATTCTTGATATATGCAAGGAAGATGCATTAAAGTGGATGGCTGGCAAGGATATCAAGGGAAGATTTTCTGGTTTTGATAGGTATGTGATAATTAGTTATGTTGGGCATATCCTGGGGTGTGGCAAACTAACCAAGAAAGGAGATGTTGTAAAGAATTTTGTACCTAAGGAAAGACGAATAGAGTCAGATATGCCCTTTCCCGAATAATTCGTTTATTCTAATACTTTTATTGAATGAACCTGAAACCAGTCTCCGTTTTCTTTACCGCTTATGGAGATTCTCTGGTTGATCTTACATGGAAAATCCCCTTCAAACACTGCTTTGTTCTCTTTCTCTTCACTATAAAAGAGATATGTGTTGCCATCTTTTCTGGAACAAAAGTCTATGGTTATGTTTTTTGTTCTTAAGTCCGTGGGTGCTGATTCCATCAGAAAGATTATTAAAAGGCCTATCAATGAGATTAACAAGGCGGATTTTATTATTGTGGTTTCTTTCATTTATATCCTTGAGAGACTTTTATTTTGGTTAATATAAGAAATACTGCACATCTACCGGAATAATTACATTTTCAGAGCTTTTTCCTTGCGAAAGCTTTAAATATTAATGGGAGGCTACCGAAAACAGCGCATAATTAGTGCATTTTTAGTCAAATTTGAGGTATTTTTCAAGATGGAAAGTATGTTAGAAGGTTTAAAGATGTTTGACAAATGGCCTATAGATAACATCTCGGTTGAGGATGAAGGCTTGAAGGAATATATTAATCTGAATCCTGTTATAGTCCCTAAAACAGGAGGGAAGCATGCTGGTCAGACATTTCATAAATCTAAAATCTCAATAGTAGAGCGTCTTATAAACAGGGTTATGGTGGCCGGTCACAAAGGGAAGAAACATAAGATCTCTTCTGGCCATATGACTGGAAAAGCTGTAAACGCTTATAATGTAGTTAAGGAAGCTCTTGAGATTGTTGAGAAGAAGACAGGAAAGAATCCTGTTGCTGTGCTTGTAAAGGCCATAGAGAATGCTGCTACCCGCGAAGAAGTTGTAACCATTCAATACGGTGGTGCAAGGTATACAAAAGCGGTTGAATGTGCTCCTCAAAGGAGAGTAGATTTGGTTCTGAGGTTCTTTACTCAGGGAGCGTATACTAAGTCTTTTAATAGCAAGAGGAAGATAGCTCCTGTTCTGGCAGAGGAGATTCTTGCGGCATTTAATGCAAGTCCGAGTTCTTTTGCAATATCAAAGAAGGTGGAGCTTGAGAGACAGGCAGACTCCTCAAGATAAACCTTCAATGTGTTTTTATGCACAAGAATTCACAACTTTTCTGTGGGATTTAACACCCTGCTTTTCAGGGTAAATTTTGGTATCTTAAAAACCCACTTGTAGTGGATTTATGATTTTGTCTTCTTTTTCAACAGGCTTATGAAAAGCCCGGTTAAGACTGTTACTGCAACCCCCACGGCCAAGATTATTAAGAGTTGGTAGGGAGATGTAGGACTTACCTTTTTCCAATGCATTAGTGCTGAGTATGCTATTCTTGTGGCAATCAGTATTAATGTAATAATTGCGCTGGTTAATCCTACGCTTTTCATAAGAGAATTCTTTGAATTCGGGAAGAGCTCAACCATTTTCATCTCGGTGAATCCGGCGAGCAATATAATTAAAGGGATTGAAGCGAATTCAACCTGGAAGATAGAAAAAACCATGAAAAACAACCCGAAAACAATACTAGATATGATTAATAAAAATATATCTGTTTTAAGGTTTAATCTTTTAAGTTTATTCTTTATGTCTCTTTCATCCTTTGAGTCTTTATATGCGAGGTAGAGGTATTCATTTATCTCTTCTTCACTCCACCCTTTGTCAATAAGTTTCTGTATGATTTTTGAAGGCATTTTAAGGATTAGATTCTTCTGGGATTATCAGGCTTCGACAATATTCAAAGTAGTTCTTGGTTCTTTTAAAATAGGAGGTAATTGTGTCAAGGTCTATTTCATAGAGTTGATTGTCAACCATTGCTTTCATTTTCACATGTCTCCTGAATTCATTTTCTCCGCTGAATTCAGCTCTGTCAAGTTTTCTTAAAAAGGTGTTGAATTCTAACATTTCCTTTATTTTTTCATCCT
>DAWM01000067.1:27001-27346 GCA_002505945.1 Candidatus Woesearchaeota archaeon UBA119 | reverse complement strand
ATTCCTTTATTTTTTCATCCTCAGAGTATTCAGATTTCAGGCTTTTGACCTTCTCTGGATAAGTCATTTCTTCTTCCTCTCCGAGCTTTCCTTCCTTGGAAAGTTTCTTTGTCAGGGCATCTATCATCTTGTTATTCGCAAGTATAAGTCGGTTGATTATGTTTTTTATCACGTCTGCCGTTCTGGTATACTTAAGGCTTACATATACCAAATGGTCAGCTCTCTTAATCTCCTCATAAGCATCCTTCATTGTGTCTATCATTCGTTTCACCCTTATATTTGGTAAGTATTGCTTTTCATAAATATTTTCTGATAATTGCTCATGCACAAAAATTCACAATCTCT
>DAWM01000067.1:26112-26752 GCA_002505945.1 Candidatus Woesearchaeota archaeon UBA119 | reverse complement strand
TCTGGGAAGGGTTTAACACCCCGTATTCAGGACAGGTTTTTGGCATCATAAGAATCCACTCGCAATGGATTTTTATCATCTTGCTTTTTCGTACTCTTTTTTTCTGTGAATTATTTTATCCACATCTGAGATAAAGGATTTGGTTGTTCTAACCAGCCTCTTGATTTTGTCAATATCAATCTTTTTCATATTGTATTCCTTGTTACAGATTATGTATTGGTTTTTTCTAGAGAATTCCATCTCGCTTTCCTTGTGAGATAGCATAAGTTCTCTTATTTCTTTGATTAGTTTTAGGTATTCTTTGTCTAAATCATATCTTTGAACTACTTTTTTCTCGTAAAAGTAGAGTTTGGAATCAAAGTTATCGTTAAAAGGAGGTATCCTTTTGTATATTCTTTCAAAAAGCAACACTGAGCTCATTGTTTTTCCAACCGCAAGAAATATATTTTCCATAATAGTGCTGAGCAATTTTGGGTCTTTAACAAAGTTATAAGTTATATTTACCATGTGATCGGCTATCTTTATGTTTCTGAGTGCTTCGTTTAATTCTGTTTCAAATTTTTCAGACCGGTCAATTATCATTAGAGTTATCTAGGACTTCAGTATTTAAATAAATTGTGTTATGCACAAAAATTCACAA
>DAWM01000067.1:24842-25903 GCA_002505945.1 Candidatus Woesearchaeota archaeon UBA119 | reverse complement strand
TGCACAAAAATTCACAATCTCTGAGAAGGGTTTAACATCCAGCTTTCATGTGATTTTTTGGCATCCTGAAAATCTACTCAGTGGATTTTCATAATCTTATTCTTCCTTCAAAGACATTATGGATTTGGCTAAATCCCCATCATTTTCTTCCAAGGCTTTTTTTGCTTCTTCTTCAGAGCAAGAAGCGCTGTCCATCACTGTTTTAATATCTTCTTCAGTAATCTCGGGTGCAGAATCTATCTCTTCAACCCTTTCTTGGCCACTTATCTGATAATTGTCTTGGCCCATCATCTTTACTTTCATTACGGAGGGGTTTTCAATTATTATCCTTGAATCGGAGAGTTCAATAATTACTCTCTCTGCCTCAATCTCTTTCTGTTTGATACCCATCCTTTTCATGGCCTGTTTCATTTGTCTTTGATTTATATTCCCGAGCATCTTTAATCCCCTATCTTTATTTTGTCTTAATCTATCCTTTCAGAATTTAAAAGCTTTTTTCTGCAATTCAGTTTTATCCAAAACCGAAAATTGTTGCTCCATATGTATTGAGCAGGATTACAACTAAAACAATAATCCCAATGATTATTATAACATGCCCTGGTTTGAGCATCAACTTACTTGAGTACTCTTCTCCATATCTCATTATTCCGCCGCCCGAGGAGGGCATTCGATATTTTCTTCTTGCCATGTTAGAGAGAGGGCGGATTAATTATATAAAACTTTTTATTGAAATCTGAGTAGGTGAAAAAAGAAAAAAGGACATGAATAAGCCGCCTTCTGTGAGCTTCCATTGGAAAAGCTCTGCCAACATTCGCCTTAGCGACTCAGGGTCTTGCACCAGACAGGTCTGCTTTTCATCCTTTCCTTCAAGCAAGCTCGGATGGTTAACTCGATGCAGTTGCCCGCATCTTCGCAATCCTCATAGCGAATGAAGGTGGTTTTGTTTCTGTGCAGTTGCCGTTCCTTGCGGAACCTCAGAGAGTGCCTTAAAAGGTGGGCGGACTTTCCTCAGACTAACCGATGGTTGGCTTCATGTCCTTTTTTAGGGTAAGGTAATCCGT
>DAWM01000067.1:21648-24650 GCA_002505945.1 Candidatus Woesearchaeota archaeon UBA119 | reverse complement strand
CCTTTTTTAGGGTAAGGTAATCTAATTAAAAAGGTTTTGTTCTTTCTCTTAAAACTCCAAAATATTTTTATACTCATGTGTTCTTTTCCAAAGCAATGAAACGAAAAAATAAAGCCTTAGGAATAAGAAGGAGGTTTAATCCAATCTCTTTGTCAGTCTTGCTTGTTGTATTAATTTTAGCGCTTATAGCCTTTGGCTTGTACTTTATTCAACTGAACCCTACTGGTTTGTTCTTTGACGATTCTGATAGAGAAGATTCAAATAAAACCCAGATCAATTCACCTATGGTTTCTAATGCTTCCGAAGTCATTTCTCCTGGAGAAGAGATTGTCCGCAATCTAGCCCAATATGTGGATTACAATGGTCGGAATCTTTCTCTTAAAGCAAGCGAGGATTCAGATTTCTGTTCTGGATGTTCTAAGGAGGTCTATAGTTTTTTAGCGGATGACGGTTCAGGGAAGACTGTTGAGAGAACTGTAGAATTGATTATGGAAGGAAATAGACTGCGAAATCTAACGTTTATTAGTTGAACTATGAAAAATGGATTATAAAAAAGTAGCAAAGAAGGGGCTATGGGTTTATTTTGTTTCTATGCTTATGCTTCCTGTTTCCTTCTTTATTAGGGTTTTGTTTGCTAGAAGCCTTTCTATTCCAGATTATGGTAACTTTTATGCGATTATCTCTATCCTTTCCCTCTTGGATGTAATTCGTTTTCTTGGGGTTAATTATCATACTTGCTCTTTCTTTATAAATAAATATACCACAAAAAAGGAATACGGAAAGTTGAAAGGTTTCTTTTATTTTGCTTTTTCATTGGTTTTGTCCACGTCCTTTGTTTTGTCCTCTGCAATCATTCTTTTTTCTGACTTCTTCTCAAGGGTTATTTTTCACAATGCGGGGCATATCCAACAGATGTTGCCCTGGATGGTTGGTTTTTGGTTTTTTACAGGCATCTTAAAGATTGCTTCTTTCTTCCTTGTTTCATACTCTGAACAGACTAAAGCTCAAATCTCTCAACTAGTTCATCTTATCTTTGCACTGGGTTTGTTTTTGGGCTTGGGAGTGTTTCTTGAGCCTTATATAGCTTCTGTGCAAGCTTATTTCTATAGTGTTATTATTGGAACTCTTTTGGCTTTATTCTTCTTTTTTAGGAGCTCAGGGTTTTTCCTTAACGTTAAGGCCTTTTTTTCAGCAAAGATGTTGAAGAAAATAATAGCTTTCTCTTGGAACATGATTTTCTTGGCTTTCATGGGCACAATATTATCTCACATTGATGTTTTCTTTCTGCAAATCTTCAGGGGCTCAAGCGAGGTGGCCTTTTATAATGTTTCTTTCCCTACTGCTAATTTAATTTTGATCCTTCTTTCCCCTCTTTTGCTTATTATTGCGCCCCTTTTTTCAAGATTATGGCATGAAAAGGATTCTTCTGGCTTAAGAAAGTTGACATCCTTTTTCATGAATAATTTTCTGGTTCCCATCCTGCCGATTGTGATTTTTCTTATAATGTTCTCAAAAACCGTTATATTCCATATCTTCGGAGCGCAGTATGTGGGAGCTCATCTCTCTCTTGAGCTTTTCTCCTTCTTTTTTATTTTTAAGGGGCTTAATATGATTATTATTCCTATGATGACTGCTATGGGCAAGCCTCAAAAAGCCTCTAAGATACTCTTTCTAGGTTTAATCATCAATACTTTGCTTGACTTGATATTGGTGCCTTTGTTCTCTTATATGGGCGCTACTTTTTCTACTGGGATAGCCCAGATAGTAATGACTTTATTATTAATCAGAATGCTTAGAAAACTGCAGCCCTTTGATTTCTCGATAATTCAAAATGTGAAGGTTATCTTATCAGGTGTTGCTTTTTTCATCTCGGTTTTTGTTATGAAAGGTTTGATTCCAATAGCATCTATAAAATCAGAAATGATTGTAATCTTAGCGGGAGCTGGTGTCTTCGCAGTTGGTTTTGCTCTATATTTCTTGCTGTTGATTTTAACGAAGGTATTAACAAAGGAGAAGTTTAAACTGCTTAAATCCTTTTTTAAGGGCTGAAGATGGGTTTTGAGGTTAATGGTTTATTCTTGGATGATGGGAAATTGAGGTTGATTATCTCAGAGATTAAGAAGAATAAAGATTATGAGAACATTGAGGAAGGAATGATGAGGAAGTATATCAGAAAGTATGCCTTTAATGAATTCTCAAGGCTTAGAAAGGACTTCAACTCATTAGAAAACTCTCGTTTCTTGAAGGGATGTGTTAAGTATGTTAGGGCGAAGCTGAGAAAGAAATCTGCTCTCTATCTCACCAAAAAGACAAGGGAGATACTTGATCAGATTAATACTGCTGGTAAAGTTGGCAAGGGGCAAGTAAGAGAGGTTCTTGAGAGCCATCGCTCTACTAAGGAAAGATTGGGTTTTTATAAGGAGCTTTATTCAAAGATATTCTCTTCTTCTCTTCTTTCCTCCAAGCCAAGGGTTGCTGATATTGGCTGCGGGCTTAATCCCTTTTCTTATCTTCTTATTCCTGAAGGAAGATTAAAGAGAACCACTTTTTATGCAGTAGATATAGATAAAGAGATATTGGATTCTGTAAAGCTCTTTTTCAAGTCCTTCTCAATCAAAGGGAAGGTTTTTCTTTTAAAGGCGCTTGATTTTGCTTCCTCTATTGATAAGAAGTTTGATTGTGTATTGCTCTTTAGGTTGCTGGAGTTAGTAGATGATTCGGGCCATAATGAGGCTGAAAGGATTATAAGGATGTTGAACGCTGATTTATATGTGGCAAGTTTCTCTAGAAGGACAATATCGGGAAATCGAATGACTTTGCAGAACAAGCCCTGGTTGGAGAGGATGCTTGAAAGGCTAGGTTATAAATACGATATAACAAGCACTAAGGAGGAGATTTTTTATTTCTTTTATCATAAGAATCTGCTTGTCAAAGCGAGTAACACTCACAATGGATTTTTATGATCTAGATGACAGATGACGCCACCTCACACAAGTTGACAT
>DAWM01000067.1:19220-21428 GCA_002505945.1 Candidatus Woesearchaeota archaeon UBA119 | reverse complement strand
TTATAGGAAAAATATTTATATTCTGTTTATTAATTCAGGCTGGGTGATCCAAATGGCAATTGGAGTTTTGGAGATTACGTTAATATTATTGATTATATTGATTCTTTTTGGGGCTAAGAGAATACCTGAATTAGCAAGGTCTTTGGGTAAAGCTGTTTCTGAATTTAAGAAGGGGATGAATTCCGATACTTCAGAAGAGAAGAAAAACACAGCTTCTCAGTTAAAGAAGGGTGGAAAAAGGAAAGCCAGTAAGAAGAAAAAGAAGTGATACTGCAATATGAAGCAGACAATCCCTGAGCATCTATTAGAGCTGAGGATGCGGTTGATATACTTTTTCCTGTTTTTTATAGTTTTCTTTGTTGTGGTATATCTCTTCTCTGATTATTTGGTCTCTTGGCTTGTGGATTCTGTATTGGATGTAGTCAGGGTAAATATAATCAATCTTAGCATGATTGAGTATTTTGTTGCTAAGATAAAGATATCTTTTATTTTGGTGTTTGTTCCTTCTTTGCCTATCTTGGCTTATCATATAGCCGAGTATGTGAAGCCGGCCTTGACAGGGAGAGAAAGAAGGTTTTTTAGGCATTTGTGGGTTTATATGCCTTTTTCAATCCTTTTATTCCTTGTTTCTGTTGTTTTCTTCTATTTTTCCTTTTATAAGGTCATATTGCCTTTTGTGTATTCTATGTCTTTGAAAGCAAGCATATATAATTACTGGAGCATATCCAAGTTGATAGATACCTTGCTTTTGTTTTTTCTGCCCGTGGCAATAGGTTTCCAACTGCCTGTTATTTCTACGTTTCTTTTTAAGGCAGGTTTCATATCAAAGGAGTTCTTAAGCCGAAAAAGAAGGTTTTTCTATGTGTTAGTATTCATATTAGCTTCGGTTTTTACCCCGCCCGATGTGGTAAGCCAGCTAATAGTTGCCTTTCCATTAATAGTTCTGTTTGAGGTTTCTAACCTTATTCTAAAAATAATGCCCGAAAGAAAAGGCTAAGGGTTTATTCAAGTTCTTTTTCCTCAAAGACAATTGCCTGATATGTTTCTATCTTGAGATTGCCACTTTTCCAAGCATTTTGGCTGAGGCCTGCTTTCAAGCAAAGCCGCGATAAGAATTCTTCTTTATCAGGCAGTTGTTCCCACACCTGAGGAAGGTAGGTTGCTTTGTGGAATCCCTTGCTGAGTATTACTCCATCCCTTAAAGGTTCAAGCTTGTTTTTCAGGTCTTCTCCATCTTCATATTCTATTTCTTTTGGTACTGTCAATACACTTATCTCAATCTCAATATCCTCTAATTCTTCAGGGCCCACTGGATTGAATCTTGTATCCCTTGAAGCTGCATTAAATGTATTCTCATAAATGCATTTGTAAAGTTGCTCAACAGGCAGGATTGTCCCGATACATCCCCTAAGCTGAGAATGCTTGTTAAGAGTAACAAAGCATCCTTTCTTTGAAGTAAGGTAGTCTTTTTCTTCATCAGAGAGCCTCATCTCTTTACCAATTCTGTTCAACATCTGTTCAGGGGATTCTACATTCTCGCCTCTTACATGCTTATTTAAGGTTTCTCTTGCAATCCTTATCAAAGTCTTCTTTATTCCTTGAGTTAATTCTTCCTCTGAATCAGAGCTGTTTTTGAAAAATCCAATAGCGTAATAGCTTACCGAATTAGTAAAGTCCCCTATGATATTGCCTGAGGTGTCATAAGCGATTGTTTCTCCTTTTGCATTGTCCATAAGTGATATAAGAATGCTTATAGGAATGTGTCCGCAGATAGTAGCACCGGTTCTTTCAATAAATTCATTGAATCCTGTTAAATTCTTATTTATTATATACTCAGCAGCTTTGTTATCTAGCTTTTTAAGGTTCTGTTGGATATTATCCCTAAAAGGAACATAACCATATTGAGGGCCGTAATGGGTAAAATCCGAGCTTGCAATGACAAGAGTCTTAGAGCTAACCAGAGGTTTTAATGCATCAGCAATTTCCTTTGCATCTTTTGGTAATGTATTAGGTCCTATGATTATCGGGACAATCTCGAAATCCCGGAGCAATCTTTGGAGGAAAGGCAGCTGGATTTCAAGGGAATGCTCCCTTTGATGTGCTTCGGGGTAGGTATGGAACAGCTCCTTATCTTTAACTAATTCTTGGCATATCTCAGCTAGTCTGACCTCCCCTAAAGGAGTTTTATAATGGGTACAATTGCATATC
>DAWM01000067.1:16587-19074 GCA_002505945.1 Candidatus Woesearchaeota archaeon UBA119 | reverse complement strand
GATAATGGGTACAATTGCATATAGAGGCTCCTGAGAAAGGCATATAATGACTGGGGGCTAGGATTATTACCCTCTTAATATCTTGTCCTTTTAGTTCTGAATAAGCCTTGGCTGCTACTCTCCCAGAGAATCGATAACCTGCATGCGGCACAATTAAACCTGCTACCTCCCTATCATACTTCTTTTCAGAGAGATAAGAATCAATTTCTTTGGCTAAGGCTTTTTCATTGGCTGTATACCATATCCCTGCAATCGCAGACTCCCTAACTATCTTTTCCTGAGTTGATTCTTTTTCTTCCATTTTATTACCCTCCTTTGAGAAAATAAATACAAGCAAAGCTACTATGATAAGCATTAGGCAGAGCTTTAAAAAGACCACACGCCTTCTATTTCTTCTCCGCAGAACTGGCATTTTCCGTCCTTTATTTTTGGTTCTTCAACAAGATATCCTTTTCTTTCTATTATTCTTTTCTTACAATTAGGACAATATGTGTCTTCAAACTCATTCCCAGGCACATTCCCAATATAAACATATTTGAGCCCTTTCTTCAAGGCAATCTCTTGGGCTCTTTCAAGGGTTTTAACAGGGGTGGGAGGAAGGTTGGTAAGTTTGTATTGTGGATGAAACCTGGAGAAATGAATAGGAACCCCTTCTCCTAGATTCTTCTTTACCCATTCGCACATTTCTTCTATCTTTTTTAAATCATCGGTATAAGAAGGAACAATTAGGTTTGTTATTTCCAGCCACACCCCTTCCTCCTTGTAAATTTTAAGGCTTCTTTTTATGTCTGTGAGATTTCCTCCTGTAAGCTTCATCAATACATCTTTATCAAAGCCTTTTAAATCTATGTTGGCCGCATCAATCACCTTAGATAATTCCCGTAAGGGCTTCTCATTTACATATCCATTTGACACTACAATGTTTTTAAGGCCTTCTTCATGGGCTTTTTTAGCAGTGTCATACATGAATTCATAGAATATGGTAGGCTCAGTGTAGGTATAAGCTATTATCTTGGATTTAGAAAGCTGAGCCTGCTGTATTACTTCTTCTGGTGTCATATGCTGGGTTTCAACATCCCCTGGGCTGGCTTGCGAGATGCTCCAATTCTGGCAATTGAGGCATCTCATATTACATCCTACTGTCGCGATAGAGAATGCTCTTGTTCCTGGAAGAAAATGGAATAATGGTTTTTTTTCTATAGGATCATTATGAGCAGCACACACTTGTCCATATACTAAGGTATAAAGAGTGCCGTTGATGTTTTTTCTTACCCGGCATACTCCAGTCATGTTATTGTTTAAAATGCATTGGTTGGGACATAGCTGGCAATAAACAGTGTCTCCTCTTGCCTCATAAAACTTCGCTTCTTTCATCCCTTCTTTGAGGTTTTGCTCAGACATTTTAGGTTCGGACTTCTTTTTGAACATCAGGTCTTTCAAAAGGGCAAAAGCTCCAATCGAGAGACCTGCATAAACAGAGTATTTAATGAAATCCCTCCTTGATATTTTCTTATGTAACATGTCTTTTATAAGGTTTGGGTTTGTGCGTTTAGTTATTCTACTTTTCTTCTTGGATGCTTTTTCTTTCATTGATTATACTATTCGTTACTTATTTTTATTTCTTTTTCCTCTTTGAACCTTATGGAACCCCATAAAAACAAAAGCTTTTTTATATAATCTTGAAATACCTTAACCTATGGCATTGTTTGAGGGTTTTGGCTTGCTTGGATTTCCTTTTCTTATGTTATCTTTCTTAGTTTTCTTAGTATTTGTAGTAATCCTTTGGATATGGGCAATAGTGGATTGTGTTGGCTCTTCTCTTAAGACGGAAGAGAAGTTGTTGTGGATTATTCTTGTGATTTTGGTGCCTTTCATCGGTGCTCTCCTTTATTTTATTCTGGCTAAGCGGCTTTCTAAGGAGGCCTCCGAGAAAGGAGCCAGTCCTAAGAGATCTAGAAGAGGCAAACAGAAGGTGTTGGTTAGGGATACATCTAACGCGGTAATTGCTGGGGTTTGCAGTGGATTGGCAAGGTATCTTGATGCAGATCCTGTTCTGATAAGGTTGATATGGGTTGTTGTAACGATTTTCACGGGATTCTGGCCCGGTATAGTTATTTACCTGATTGCCTGGGCTATTATGCCTGAAAGATGATTTTCTTTGATTTATTAGGATATTTTGCTGTTTTTTCTTCCAATAAGAAAAAAGTTTATAAATAATCCAGACTGAGATAAGATTATCTAATAAAAAGATTTATATCAGGTGGAAAAATGTCCTCGCTCAAAAAGAAGAAATCTGTTTATAAAAAGGCCCAAGAAACATCTACTCCCGCTGCTTTATTTGTTCTTTTGATGATGATTTTTATAATTCTATATGTGCTTTTTATTCCTCCTGAAGATAGAGAGGCGTTGCTTAATCTCTCGGATGAGGATGAAGATAATGGGAATGGCAATGGGAACGAAACCCCCGAGGGGGATAATCTGTTGCTT
>DAWM01000067.1:13961-16368 GCA_002505945.1 Candidatus Woesearchaeota archaeon UBA119 | reverse complement strand
GGGGGATAATCTGTTGCTTGAAGAGCAGCCGGGTTCTCTTTTCTATTCTGAAGAAAACTCCTTTAAGCATAGTCTTCCTGATGTTTACCTAATAAAGAAAACAGAGGGGGAAAGGTTAGGGTTATGGAATTCAGTTTATGTACGCTCAGGGCTATTTAACAAAAAAATCCGGAGTCTTGATTTCAGAATTGAAGATGCTTCTGAAATTGAAGAGGGCGAGCTTACGTTTGACGTTGAGGAAGCAGAGGGCATAATTCAAATCTTCCTTAATAATGTTCTGGTTTATGAGGGCAGTTTAAGGCGAGGTACTGTTAATCCTATCCGTATTGATGAGGGATTGCTTGAATCCTCAAATTCTCTGGTATTCAAAGCCCTTTCTCCAGGGTTGGCTTTCTGGAATCGCAATGAGTTCATACTTAAGAATATACAGCTTTTTGCTAAAAGAACGGAAAAGTCTCTTAGTGGTGGGGTTAATTTCTTTGTTTACCCAGATGAACTTTCATCACCAAGAAAAGCAACCTTCCGTTTCTATGTGGAATGCAATCAGCAAGATATGAAGAAACTCTCTGCAAGAATAAATGGTTATCTGGTGTTTGATTCTATCCCATCTTGTGGCGGAATGAATCAGGTTGAGTTTTCTCCATCTCTACTAAGAGTGGAAAATAATATTCTTGAAATCTCAGCGGATTCCTCTGCTTATGTTAGAGAGCCGGCTATTTTGATTGAGACAAATGAGCCGATTTATCCTACATATTACTTTAATATAGACGAAGAGGATTATGAGGATATTGTAAATGGGACAACAGATGCAATGTTGTATATGAGTTTTGTAACTGATGATAATAAAGCAGAAGTGGATATAAACGGTAATTTGCTTTATATTGAAACAGAGGATTATATATATAGGGATATAACTGAATTAGTTAAAAGAACAGGTAATTATGTATCTGTTATACCTAAGAAGGACATAAAAGTAAATCTGTTGAAGATTTATTTAGAAGATGCAGATTAGAAGTAGGAAAGCATCTTCTTTGGATGTTTTTATGAGTGTTTTAAAGGTGGTCTCAGTTGGCTAATATTGGAGATCTTGGCTCGGCTTTAAAAGGACTTGTGAGCTCAGGTGCAGGCAGTTTAGGAAAAGGGTTCTCAGCAGTTCTCGGTTCTGGAGCAGGAAAAAGTGTTGCTGGTGCTGCGGCAACAGGAATGGCTGTTAGTGGTGGTGCTGTAGCAGCAAAAGGCATTTTTGGCTTGATCGGAAGGTTCCTGAAATGGCTTTTTAGTTTGTTTTTTCCGATGAACCTTCCTGAGCTTAGTATAGTATATTATACTCTTCAATGGTTGATAGATATTGTATATTTTGGTGGCTATTCTCAAATTGTGTTAATTATCTATATAGTGTCCACTATGTTCTTCGGTGTTGCTTATTTTTTCTCCGCTTTACATAATGTAGAACAGGGCGGACTTAGGACCTTATTGGGTGTACTCATAGGTGTTGTAATTTTGCTTGGTATCCCTTTCTTGCTTACTTTTGTTGTAGTTCCTCAGTTGATGCAGATGAACATATCAATACCTTATGTTTCAAGGGTTTTTATTCCAATCTATCCTTTGTGGTTTATGTTGACTAAAGCAAGGCAAACACGATTGCGTTTTTTAGTCACATATTCTCTGATTCTAACAGCAGCAATTTTGATAGGTGTTCTTGCGTTTTTTGGTGTTGGTCCTATGGAAATCTTTTCGGCTTTGACAGTACACTTGTCCAAAATAAATGCTCCTTCTTTTCAGGAGCAGCAACAGGCAAGAAGCTTTATCGAGACCGCAAAGTTGAGTATGAAGAACGCCTGGCATGGTTTTAACAAACTTTTGAATGGATCGTGGGTTGACGATATTACTAAAGGGTATGAGGATGAAAAGGTTGAAGGGGAATATAACGAGGAAGCTACGCGTATGGCTATATCCCTATCATATCCCGAACCTGCCACTCCCCGAATTGTCAGGTATGGGAAAGAGGAATACCCGACAAATACAATATTTTCGACTATTGAATATACTCAAAGGCCGAGCGAAGATTGTTTAATATATGGTCTGTGCGATACTTCAGGGTATGTAAATGTTAGTTGTAGTGTGGATAAGGAAGGAGTGGAAGTTAAAACAGGCAATAGTGAAAAATGGGGCATCTCTGCTAATTCTTTATATGATGTTGACACATTACGTTATACTCCTGTGATTCATACATGTGATCTTCGTGTTGGGAAAGATGCGCAGCCCGGGCTTATAGATGTGCAGGTGAAGGCTGAATATGATTATGTGGGTGCATCAAACTTTGATTTGGTTTTTGCAGATGAGCAGTTGAAAACTTCTTGCGCTGCATCAGACCAGTCTGAACTTGCTTGTTTAGGATATAATAATA
>DAWM01000067.1:6063-13732 GCA_002505945.1 Candidatus Woesearchaeota archaeon UBA119 | reverse complement strand
CATTGTTTAGGATATAATAATATTAACCTTGTTTCTGAGAGTTCTTCTGGACCTGTGTTGCTCTCAATGGGCCTTCCTTCTGCTATACGACAGCAGGTTATTCCCGTAGGCGAGGATTCTGGCATGACTGAAGTCCCTCTTTTGATTTCTATATCAAACAAATATGAGGGAAGAATGAGTAAGATAAACAATCTTTTTGTTGCTTTTCCCCAAGGGATGACTCCTTTAGAGAAAGGATTGTGCCACTTTGAGAATACTGTGCAGTGTAATTCTGTTTTTGGTAAAGGACTGAGTGGTTATACCTGTTACCAGTTTGACACTGACTTCTTGAACCAAAAGCATATTATGGAGATGCTCATGAAAAGTTCTATAATGTGTGTTCTTGATATTGATGAGGATACAGTTTTAGAATCTGGAAGCAAAGCTGTGAAAAATATTAAGGCTTATTTGAACTATTCGTATGAGGTTACATCAAAGGTTTCTATAGAATATACAATCTGGGACCAGATTTCTGCAGATAAATCAGAGGGGAACCTAAAGGGTAAATGCAGGTGTAATAATGATCAATTACTTTATTCTTTTTGTAATGAGGGCAAGATTCCTAGCTGTGATATTGATTCTTGTAGTTGTGTGGAAGATGAGGAAGATTTAGAGTTTTCAGGTATGAGTTGTGTTTGTGAGGACAATAAACCTTCTGATAACAACTGTGGGTCAGGCTATACTCCAGATTGTTTAGAAGAAGACTTTTGTGGGTGTGTTGTTGATACTTAAGGTGATTATAATTAAGCAACGAAAATGGGGTAGGAAAGGCGACACAGAGATGATGACACAAACATTGATTGAGATTTTCTTTATAGCGATTACTATGTTGGGGTTTTTTGCTTTTGCCCAACAGTACTTTGATGAAGAGGAATACATAAAAAGAACAATGCTAAGAGAGATAGCACTTTCTGCTTCTGCTTTATCCCTTTCTAATGAGAGTTCTTATTATGTATTGGATTTGTCTTCATTTGATAAAAAATATGAACTAACAGCCGAAGTGGGAAAGGTTACTCTTCATTCCTCAGATGCGGAAATCCTAAAGAATTTTCTGTTTGCTCATTCTTACATGGATATGGTATCTCCCCGGGGGATAACTCCAAGCAACTTTGAATTTAGTTCTAGAAATAAAATAAACATATCTATTGATTCAAAAGGCTTTCTTAAGTTTGAGAAGGTGGGAGAAGAATGATTTTTAAATCTAAGAAAGCAGTGACGGAGTTTACCGTGGATATTTTTTTCATGGCATTCTTTCTTGCCTTTGCGTTTGCAGGGGTTTTGATTTTTTCCTATCAGGTTTCTCAGGATGAGTTAGAAAGTTTTACTTCTGAAAAAACCATCTACATCAATCATATCTTTTCTTCAAGCGAGTGTTTGGCGTATGAATCAAATGGCATTGTAATGCCTTATTTTGTAAATTATGAGCAGCTTTTTCCCGAGCCAGCAAGCTCTGATGAAATAAAAGACATTAAAGGATGCCTTAATCTTGATTCTGATATTAATTCTTTTTCAATGTTAATTTCTTTTTATCCAAAGGGATTGGACCCTGTTAATGTCTCTTATGATTATGAATCTTTTAAGTCTTGGCGTATATTGCCACCAACAACCAATCTTTACCGCCTGCAGAGTGAAAGAAAGGTAACCTTTATCAAAGACGGAAAAGAGTATGAAGGTTCTGCTGTGATTTATAGTATGTTTCCCAAGTGAGCAATATGAAAAACAAGAAAGGAATTGTTTCGGAGTTTATACCAAGGACTTTGGCAGTAATAGCACTTCTGGCAATCTTCTTTGTTTTTTCCTTTTTGTTTAATTTAAGAGGTTGCACAAGAGGATCAACCATTCATAGAACCTATGATAAATATTATTATACTCTTGAAACCACTACAAATCAAATTCTGCAATCCGAACATGAGTTTGCCATAGGTGTTTCCGTGTATAAATCGTTTGATAAGGATTATATTGACTCGTTGAAAGAATTAGAAGATTCTGAAGACCTAGGGAATGAGAAGGGATTGGCATTTAAAACTCCTGTTTTTGAAATCCCAGAGCTTACTGGGGATGCTAAAGACACATATAACAAGCTTAATTCTGAGGAGATTGTACGGGATGTTAAAGAAGAAATTGAAAAAAATTTTGGAGAAGAAAGACTTAATACAGTAAAGAAGGAAGTTGAATTGTCTATTGAAGATGCAATAGCACTTTGGGCCCAGTATAACGAAATGATTGGAATTAATTGTGATGACTTTAATGATGAGTTAAAGCCAAAGTGTTGGAATGTTTTTGAGGATTCAAGGGAAATATTGCTCAATCGAATATTCTATGAATTAAGCTATGAGTTGTGCTCGTTAGATAAATCCTTTTCATGGAAGGCAATCCATTTGATTACACATCCCGGGACGGATTTACAATCACACAGATCAGTTCTTAATATACCTCCTACTGAACCCAATACTAATGAGTATGATGTCTCCACTTGTCTTGAAATGTTAGATGTTGCCAGGACAACGAGCAATAAGGAATGGGCCCCTTGCGAGATTGTTTCAGTGTTTAAACAAATACCTCTTCTTATTCCATCAGACGAGAATGATTTTGTGTTGTTAGAAATACAATTCTATGATTGTGCATCAAGCAGGGAATTTGAAATAGGTGATTCTTATGAATAAAAAAGCTCTTTTTTACAACATGTTCGTTTTAATCACGGTGTTGGTTACCTTATCATATGTTGTAATTTGGGATACTTTTAGTTCAGGCGAGATTCAAAGGGATGTAATAAATAGCCCAGTAGCAAGCATACTAGAGGCGCAGGCCAGGTTAGCATCTCATAATGACCTTGTTAGGAGGAGTCTAAGTAAAAGTGCTTATGATTCTTTCTTTAGGCTTGCTTCCAATGGAGGTGTGATTGGTCAAGGCCCTTTTGGAAGGTATCAGGATGTAAATATAGTTAATTGGAAAACGAACATAGGTTCTGATTTGGTAGAAGAATCCTTTGTTTGGCTTACTAATCATACTTTATTGGGGTGGTTGAACAAGTCTTTTCATTTTCTTCCTACTTTAAAAGAGGATAAACCACCAGAGTACTCTTTGGGCAAAGAATCTGGGCTATATATAAGTGTTAAATTCCCTCAAGATCATTATGTTCCAGTACCTGTCCCACCTAGCAAAATATTCTCCGAGGAAAACTCTAGAGTAAAGAGTCAAGCGGTGGGTTCAGAAAATTCGCAAACTAGTCATTCACTGCCAAGTATCTTTTGTGGTTTTACCGAAAAGTGCAACTATTTTGTTGAAGAAGATGATTTAAATAAGCTGAAAACAATATACTGGCTTTATGCTCGATACGGTATCCTTCTGAGGAGAGAGATGTTTTCAATAGATGGCAGTGACTATTTGTGTTTTTCAAAAAAATTACCTTTGGAAGGACTTACTTTTGGAGAAGCACAAGATAAACTACACACTCTTTTGGAATCGTTCAAAGAGGTCAAGGAAGGATATGGATGTGTTGAACTTTCTAAACCTGAAGGCCCTATGCATGGGTCTTTCTATACTGACCCCGAGTTTTTCTCAGGGATTGTCCGAAAACCTCTTGCCGCATATAAGTATTTCGATTACAATTACTTTGAAAGATTAAAAGACTTTCAATTCATTATTTCTGAATTAGAAACTTGCATAAAGGACAAAATAAGTGCAACTTCAAATGAGGATGATATTTTCTACTCTAAGAATTACCTTATTGAATGTCTAAAGAGCAAAAATGCAGGGTTCGAAGAAAAGGACTTTTCTGTGTTTGACTATTCTGTTGTGGCTTCAACCCAACCAGACGAGGGGCGGCTTTACAACCTCTCGGATACGTATTACATGATGGAAGAATCTAATGATAGAGAATGTGTAGGTCCGGATACGCTAACTCCTTTGATAGAAAGCTTTGCTAATCCCGATTCTGTTTTTATCAATTCCACTCATTTTACTATTGAAACTGAGGAAGATAAGGGCGTGGACGTGGCTGCTCAGAAGTTGGATGGCTTTTCAGGAGCAGATTCCCCAATTATAACCCAGGAGATCTGTGTTACTGATTTATTAGGGGAGCCGGTTTTTCCTCAACTTTCATTAACTAAAAAAATCAGTTTACAAGAGATTCTTACTTTATCTAGTGTAGATATTACTGATACTGTAGGTATCACTGATTTTACTGATCTTACTGGCCTTACAGATACTGATAGTAATAATTACATAAATTGGTATAAAACATCTGAGGGGAGGGTTTGTATTGTTCCTACAAGGTTTTCAAAGGCCTCCTTAATTAAATTGGCTAGAATGTACTTTGAGACGTTTTATGAGGAAGAGTTGGGGGAAGTGGCAGATACTTTCTTTCCAGGATTAGGAACTTTGATAGATGTGGTTGGTTTAATAGGAGAGGTGAAAAGTTTAGACGAAGGAGAATCTTTGGAAGGAGATTTTTGTTCTTTCTTAGAAAATAAAAACTTTGAGAATGTTAATATGGCTTTTCCTGAATGCCTTGATAAAACTGAAAAATCTTTTACTAGTTTTCGCTCAAACCTAAATAAACTTGAAAAGCAGAAATGCTCAGTAGCCAAAAGATGGTACACGATTGGAGCGTTTGATAAGAGTCTTGATTACCCTACAATCTTATCAGAAGAGTCGTTTACCTTCTCAAACCCTTTATTTTTAGGCTCCTTTTTCGTAGGATGAGCAAAATCAGCAGAATCAGCAGAATAGAATCAAATTGTAATCTCTGGGCTTTGTGAAACTAAAACTTTTTATATCTTCATTAATTCTTATGGATGGGGTGCACGAAATGTTCAATATCCCTTATGATAAGCTAATTAAGAAGATAAGCGAGAAGTCAGGCAAGCCAAAGGACGAGATTGAGGCTATGGTCAAGAAGAAGATTCAAGAGCTTGGAGGCCTCCTCACTGAAGAGGGAGCAGCCCATATCATTGCCAACAAGCTTGGTTTGGATTTAGTGGATTCTTCATCAGAGGGCAGGCTTAAGCTGGAGAGCATTGTTGAAGGTCTTAGATCTGTTGAAACCATTGGCAGGGTAGCAAGAACCTTTGAACTGAGGGAATTCTCAAGAAAGGACGGAAGCCAGGGCAAGGTGCTGGCTATTCAGATAATAGATAATACAGGTTCAATAAGGGTGGTTTTCTGGGATGATATGGCTGACAAGTATTCAAAGCTAAATGAAGGAGACATTATACTTATAAAGAATGCACTTGCTAAGAAGAACAGGAATGGTAATGTAGAGCTTCACATCAATAAATCCTCTGAAATTACTGTAAATCCCAAGGAAGAAGTAGATCTCCCAGAGGCTGGAGAAACACCTTCTTCAGAAAGAAAATCCATCTCAGAGCTATCAGAGCAGGACTCTTATGCTGAGATTTTTGGGACGATAGTAAATGTATTTGATATAAGATTCTTTGAGGTCTGTCCTAAATGCTCTAAAAGGGTTAAGGAAGTAGGGGGGAACTTTATGTGTAGTGAGCATGGAGAGGTAGAGCCTGCTTATAACTACGTCATGAATGTGATTCTTGATGATGGAACAGGCACTTTAAGGCTTGTGTTCTTCTCTTCTCAGGCTGAGCAGCTTCTCTCCCTTTCAAGAGAAAAGGTATTGGCGTATAGGGAGAATATGGAGGATTTTGAGAAGGTTAAGCATGAGCTTCTTGGCCAGCAGGTAGTTGTTCAGGGCAGAGTCTCAAAAAATGAGTTGTTCTCAAGGATAGAGTTAGTTGTGAACAAGATAGACACTAATCCAGACCCTGATAAAGAGGTTAAGAAACTCGAAGAATAATCAATAGAGGAGGCAATTTATGAGATTCATTACTCATTTTCTTTTTTCTGTTCTCGGTTTTTTCCTTTTTCTCCAAATTGCCGAGTTTGTGCATTGCTCTCTGGAATCTTACTTCCCTGTGAATTCGCTTCTTGTTGTAGCATTCTTTCTCTTTTTGGGTACAATTCTGCCGGATATTGATACCACTTCTTCAAGATTAGGTAAAAAAACACCTTTCTTTCTAAAACCCCTTCGTCTTCTGATAAAACATAGAGGGTTTTTCCATTCTGTTTTAGCCGGGTTATTACTTGCTTATCTTATTGCCTTTCTTGCTCCGATAAAATATTCGCTTGTGTTCCTATTGGCTTATTTTCTTCATATCCTTTTAGACGGTTTTACACCTAAGGGAGTAAAAGCCTTTTGGCCTCTGCCTTTTAGGTTTAAAGGGCGGATTAGAACAGGAAAATTGGAGGAGAGTTTCCTTTGTTTGGTTTTTCTTGTGTCTGATCTAATTCTTTTATTTATCTTCATTGGACATTAATGGGTATTGGACATTTGTGAGAGTAAATTATTTAAAACAAGATTTGGGTTTCTTGTATAGATGTGTTTTTAATGGGTAAATCAGGCTTGGATTGTAAGAATTGCGTTTATTGAAGCTAAATGTTTTTAAACAATTCTTGCTTTCTAGGTTTTTGATGTGGTTAATATTTGGTGATCGAGGATGGTAAATAAGGAAAAGAACTTGGATACAAAATCTGAAACAAAACAGAATGATAAACAGAACTCAACGAGGTCTGGGAAGGAGGAGGCTCTTTCTGAGGGGGACCCTTCTTTTGCTTTGAAGGATTTGCCCGGAGTTGGAGCTGCTACAGCAGATAAACTCCTTTCTTGTGGTTATGATACAATGATGAGCATTGCTGTTGCCAGTCCTGATGAGATTGTGGATGCTACTGGCTTGGGAGAGAATGTAGCAAGGCGCATAATCTCTGCTGCTAGGAGCAAGCTTGAGATGGGTTTTGAGTCAGGAGACAAACTTCTTGATAGAAGGAAGTCTGTACTTAAGATTGAGTCTGGCTCAGATGCAGTGAATAAACTCTTGGGCGGTGGTTTTGAGACTGGTTCAATTATAGAGTGTTTTGGTGAATTCGGTTCAGGGAAGACACAGATTGCTCATGTATTGTCTGTAAGAGTGCAACAGCAAATAAAAGGAGCGACTGCAGTATACCTTGATACTGAGAATACCTTTAGACCTGAGAGGATTGAGCAGATTGCCAAAGGGTTGAATATGAATCCTAAGGAGGTTTTGAAGAATATAAAAGTGGCCAGAGCCTATAACTCAGATCATCAGATGCTTTTGGCAGAGAAAATAGATGAATTGGTTAAGAAAGAGAAACTTAATCTTAAATTAGTTGTCGTGGATTCTTTGACAGCACATTTCAGAGCGGAATTTGTTGGGAGAGGAACTCTTGCTAATAGACAACAGAAGCTCAACAGACACATGCATACCCTGCTTAAATTAGCTGACACATACAATTTATGTGTTTACGTTACCAATCAGGTAATGTCAAAGCCTGATGTTTTTTTCGGCGATCCCACAAATGCTATTGGCGGGCATATTGTGGCTCATGCAAGCACATTTAGGGTTTATCTCAGAAAGGGCAAGAAGAGAACAAGAGTCGCGAAGCTTATTGACAGTCCTAGTCTGCCTGAAGGAGAGGCTGGGTTTGTGATTACAGAAGCCGGCTTGCAGGATATATAATTGATGCACAAAAATTCACAATTTTTGTGGGGGTTTGACGCCTCATCCTTCAGGGTAAATTTTTGGCATCCTAAAAATCCACT
>DAWM01000067.1:2015-5823 GCA_002505945.1 Candidatus Woesearchaeota archaeon UBA119 | reverse complement strand
ACTCGCAGTGGATTTTTATGATTTTTTGTTTTTTCATCTTCTTTTTTAGAAATCTTTAAAAACCCTTTATCTTTTCACTTCTTTATAGCCCTGTTTGCATGATGGCTATAATCTGATGATTATGGGCGTGTGAACAAGTCTACTTGGGCGCTAATAGAGTAGGCAAGAGATTTCTTGCTTGCTATATGTTTTTTGGTTTATGGAGGATGAAAATGAGCGAAAATGAACTTTTGTTAGCAACATCAGATATGTATCTGAAAAGCGGCATTCATATTGGAACGCAGTTTAAAACCAAATACCTTCAGGATTTTATCTATAAGACAAGGGTGGATGGCCTTTCTGTCTTCAATATCAGTAGCATAGATAAGAGACTTGCGATAGCTGCGAAATTCTTGGCTCGCTACAATGCAGAGGATATCATTGTGTGTGGTAGAAGGGAATCTGCTTGGCGTCCTTTGAAAATGTTCGCTAAACTAACGGGGGCCAGAGAAATAACTGGTAGGTATCCACCCGGAATCCTTACCAATCCTAATTTGGATAGGTTTATTGAAGGAAAAGTAATGCTTGTGTGTGATCCTTGGCCTGACAGGAATGCAATAAGAGATGCATTGGTAGTTGGTATTCCCATTGTAGCTATATGTGATACCAATAATACCGTGAATAACATTGATCTTGTTATCCCTGCTAATAATAAGGGTAAGAAAAGTCTAGCACTTCTGTTTTTCTTGCTTACACGGGAATTCCTCAAGCTAAAGGGCCAGATAAAAAAAGAGTCTGACTTTGAGTATTCCTTAGAGGATTTCACAGGAGAAAACTAATTTCTTTTTTCTTTTTTGGTCTCTTTTTAGATCATTCCTTTTTCAGTTATTCTGAATTTGACCTTTTTGTCTTCTTTTATACTGCGATGTTTCCTTAAAACAGCTATTCTTTCTCCAGGGGCCCCTTCTTCAGGCTTGATGAGCTCTATTAGGCATTTAGAACCATATCTCAATAGGTCTCCTCCTACAAACTTGTTTTTGCCGTTTCTTTCTACATCCGAGTATATTTGGTTGGTTATCACTACTGGAATCTTATATTTCCTGGCTAGTCTTGAACAACTCATAATCTGTTTTCCCAGCATCTTATTAATCTCATATACTGCATTGGTTTTTCCAATCTCTAGCCTATAAAGCATTGAAATAGTGTCTATTATAATCATGCCGATGGAGCTTACCACATTATCTCCAAGCTCGTTTATTATCTTGTGCTGTTCTTTAAAGTCAACTGGCTTCAGAAATATAATCTTCTGCATCGCTTTATCAAAATTCTTGCTTACCTGCTCTAATCTATCTAGAGAAAATCCTCCCTCAGTGTCCACATAGATGGTTTTAGAGCCCATCTGGGCCTGCTCATCGGCAGCAACCATGCAGATATTGGTCTTACCGCTTCCTGCCCCCCCATAAATCATGGTGACAACATCCTTCTCAAAACCACCACATAGAAGGCTGTCAATCGGCTTTATCCCGCTTTTAACCCGGTCTTTATTCATGTTATATCAAAGAAAGAGCCATTATTTAATAATCTTTATGCTACTTTATTGGAAAGATAGCATTTTTCTTGTTTTATGTCTTTTTGAAGAAAATCTCCACTTGTTTCCCCTTAATCTTAAAGTGCCCTGTTTCTCCATTCCCCAGATCAGAAATCTTTTTATCTAGTTCTAAGGAGTCTGCGCCTACCCTCTCCTGAATCAATTCCCTGTTGAGAGAGAGTATCTCTAAGAGTTCTTTGTCTCCGGCAATCCAGAGCTCTATCTTATCTGATTTCTCCAGGCCTGCTTTTTTCCTTTGGGCTTGTACCCTTCGAATCACTTCCCTGCTGAATCCCTCTGCTTTAAGCTCCTTATTCATTTTTGTAGAGATAATTACACTCCCTTTGCTGAATTCAGAGAATTCATATTCTCCTTCAACCTTATGCTCTATGTTGAAGTGTTCCCTGAGCAGCTTAACCTTTTCCCCGGATTTTTCATCCTTAATATCAAGCTTTATATTGTTCTCTCTTTTCAAACGCTTTACAATCTCCCTTGGGTTTAACTTTTCAGCTTCTTTAATTACTGCAGGAGCCATCTCCTCGCCAAAAGAAGCGTATATCTTGTTCTTATTGGGTGAAGTAGTTATCTTATGTTCTTTTAAGCTCTCAACGATTTCTAATTCCTTTATGTTGAGTTGAGAAAGCACAACATCCTTAAGCTCAGTCAAGGCTTCTTTGAAATCCTTATCCTCAGTCTCCACAATTAGCTTCTGAAGAGGCCATCTTACCCCATAACCTGCTTTTTCTCTAACATATAATCCAGACTGCAGTATCTCATCCATCTTCTTGAAATGTTCCTCTGTCTTTTGGTTTATTAGGTCTTCATTGTAATCAGGCCAATTAACCAGATGGATGCTTTCCTCTTCTAAACCGAATTCTTCCTTGAAATTAAGGAATATCCTATCGCAAAGGAATGGAGCAAAGGGGGCGAATAACTTAAGCACGTTATATAAGACCTCAAACATTACTTTAATTGCTAACTCCCTTTCCTGTCCTTCCTCATTTAGTTTATCCCTCACATATTGAATATATTCTCTTGAGAGATCTAGGAAAAGTTGCTCTATTTCCAGAACAGCCTTGTTTAATTCGTAATTATCCATTAGCTCTGTTGTTCTCTTAATAGTGGAATTTAACCTGGATAGAATAAACCTTTCTTCTTTTCCAAGGTCTGCTTTAAGCTCTTTTAGCTTGCTTTTGTAAGGGTTGAAATCGGCAAGTTCTGCATTCATAAGCAGGAGTTTATGCAGGTTCCATAGGATGCGCAGGTTAGACATCTTTACTTTTAAATCATCAAAGTTGTAGTTGAAGTCTAAGCCAGGATTGGAACAGGCTATCACAAAGTATCTAAAGGTATCTGCGCCATATTTATCAATGACCTCATCTGGCGTTATGTAATTCTGGAGGCTTTTTGACATCTTTCTTCCTTGGGCATCCTGAACAAAGCCATGCATGTAAACATTCTTGAAAGGTGCTTTTCCAAACCCAATCTCGCTGCATATAAGCAATAGATTGAACCATCCTCTTATCTGGTCTTTTCCCTCTAGGATGAAATCGGCAGGGAAGTATTTCTTAAATAAATCCTCTCTGTCTGGAAAGTCAAGGCAGTTCCAAGAAGCCGTGCCAGAATCCACCCACACATCCAGAATGTCAGGAAGTCTTTTCATGTCTCCTCCACATTCGCATTTCAGTTTAACTTTGTCAATCTCTGGGATATGCAAATCTTCTACCTCTTTCTTTCCAGACTCTTTCAAGAGCTCTTTATACGAACCAATGACCTTTATTTTATTGCACTTCTCGCATCTCCAGATGGGCAAAGGAGCGCCCCAATACCTCTGTCTTGTAATAGAATTATCCTTGAGGTTGTCAAGCCAGGAATCAAACCAGTTCTTCCCAGCCCATTCTGGCACCCATTTGATTTTCTTGTTATGTCTCTTAAGCTTCTCTTTAATCTTTTCAATATTAAAGAACCATTGTGTAGTTTTCCTAAAAATAACAGGGGAATGACACCTCCAGCAATGCGCGTAGTCATGCTCAACAGGTGATATTGCAATCAAGGCCCCTTTCTCTTTTAGCACATCAACAAACTTCTCATCATCTTTTTTAGCAACCCATCCAGCAAATCTACCCATGGATTCTGGGAATACCCCGTATTGATCAATCTCGTTGAAAGGCGGAATATTGTTTTCCCTTCCTACCTCATAATCCTCTGGCCCGCAACCAGGTGCAAGGTGTACCAGGCCAA
>DAWM01000067.1:0-1805 GCA_002505945.1 Candidatus Woesearchaeota archaeon UBA119 | reverse complement strand
CCCGCAACCGGGTGCAGGGTGTCCCAGGCCAGACCCTGCTGATAAATCAACAAACGCATCACTTAAAACCACACTGTGCACTTTTGGATGCTTCTTCTTGAGCTTTTTATATTCTGGAATCTCTTTAGAAAATGGATGCTCATATTCTAAGCCTTCAAATTCCTTGCCTTTTATCACTTTAAGTTCCTTGAAATCCTTGCCAGCAACCATTCGGATTACTCCGCCTGCTAAAGCCCTCGCAAGAATCCATATCTCTCCTTCTACTTCTGCTTCAATATACTCAAAATCAGGATGAGCCATCACTCCCAAGTTAAAAGGAATAGTCCAAGGGGTAGTAGTCCAGAGAATAAGGTATTTGTTCTTCGTTCCCTTTACTTTGAATTTGAGGAAAATCGAGTTATCACAGACCTCTTTGTATTCAAGCTCATGTTTAGCAAGGGCTGTGCCACAACTAGGACACCAGGTCATTGTCTTCTCTCCTTCATAGAGAAGCCCTTTCTCGTATGCTTTCTTAACCAGCCACCATTCTCCAGATATATATTCCTTTGAGGCGGTTTTGTAAGGATTCTTGAAATCCATCCATACCCCTAGCTTCTGGAAGTCTTGGTTCATCATCTCCATCTTTTCTAAAGAGAATTCCTTGCATTTTTGAATGAATTTCTTTAAACCATATGACTTGATATCCTCCTTGGTTTTTAACCCAAGCTCGCTTGCAACCTTATTGGCAGTAGGTAAGCCATGCATATCATAGCCAGCTATATCCCATACATTATACCCGCGCATTCTCTTATACCTTAGAGTAGCGTCCTTTATCGCTTTGTTCCAAGCAGTACCAATATGAACCTTTCCAGAGGTATAGGGAGGTCCATCTAGAAAGTAGAAATCTTTCTTAGACTCTCCTTTTTTCTTTGCTTTTTCATAGATTCCTTTCTTCTTCCAGTACTGAAAGATATCCTTTTCCAGTTCCAATGGATTGTAGCGTGTCATTCAAGCCACCGTTTCTCGTCTCTCTTCATGGAGAATTAAGCTTTATATAAAAGTTTTTATTGAAATCCTGTTTTCTGTATTTAAAAGTGAGAATTAATTACCAAAAATATACTCAGAAATTCTCTTGACTTTTCCTTTTTGTTTTTCTTTTTTAACTACATCAGAATACCTAAAATAAACCAAGCTGGGATTTTGTAATACAAAGCAATTCATAAGAATATATTCAATCTCAAACTCGTTTAGTTTTCTGATTACATTATCTACTTCAAACTCCCCTTTCTCGTTGAGTCTGATTCTAGGACTTCTTATAAAGGTGTTATAACGCAGCTTATCAGAGATCTTGGTAAGTTTTGAGGAGTAGATGGGAAATATTGTGTCATTGATAATAAAAGGGTTGTTTTCGCAGTCTTCTTTGTTTTCATTCCAGAGCTGTTCCGCCAATGTGTGATAATAAGCTACTTGATGGGCATCAACTATCTTATACCTGCTTCTGTTTGGGTTAGAGCGTCTGCTTTGAACGCTTTTGTCATATAAATAGAGAGGAGAGCTACTTTCTCCATTAAAATTACGCCATAAATAAAATAAGGTTTCTTTGTTTTTTTCTTCCAATTTTTCAATGTCTTTAGTTGCAAACTCGCAATCTGCTCTGATTATTGGTAGGTAATCCAAGCTTACCTCATAAACAACATCTTCAAGGTTGTTTTTTCGCACCCTAGAAGAATATTCCTTTGAAGGCACCTTCCCTGTAGCTGTATTGTTGTAGCTCTTAATGTCCTTTGAATGAAAACGGATTTTGTCTTTGAAAAAGGGATGAGATG
>DAWM01000026.1:4860-6572 GCA_002505945.1 Candidatus Woesearchaeota archaeon UBA119 | reverse complement strand
CTTTGTCAATCCTGGTTTGAATCGCTTTTGGGAATGCTGAAATAGGTTCAAATGCATACACCACCCTATTAACTTCTGAGATGCCCTTGGGAATCTCTTTTGCTGCTTCTCTTATCCTTTTCCATTCCTTAGGCCCGGATATCACAGCTAAAAACTTATACGTTCTATGATCTCCCTGCACTCCAACGGTCTTTACAGGAGCTGCAAATCCTTTTAACCCATATTTATTAGAAATTTGATTTACTTTTTTGGAAATCCTGCTGCATTCTGCTTCCCATTCTTTCCTCCCATCAACAATTCTTATTGCTAATCCCGGGCCTGGAAAGGGTTCCCTATCGTATATCTCTTTTGGCAGGCCAATCTCCTTTGCTGCTTTTCTTACTTCATCCTTGAAAATCCATCTGTTTGGCTCTAATATCCTTCCTTTTTTCTTTAATATCTTGATAAACTCGCACCCTACATTATGATGGCTCTTTATCCTTGAAGCATTCAGTCCGACACCCTCTCCGCTTTCTATTAAGTCAGTATAAAGGGTCCCTTGAGCAAGCATTGTCTCATCAGGGATTAGCTGGAGCTTTTTCACAATTCTTTCCTGAATATCCCCAAACAAGTTGCCAATAATCTTTCTCTTTTCCTCGGGTTCTGTTATATCTTTTAGTGCATTGATGAATTCTTCTTCTGCTTTATATACAATCAGATTCTTGATTCCTGCTTTTTCTAGGCTATTTCTTATTTCCTGTGTTTCATTCTTTCGCATAAGTGCTTCTATATAAACAGGATATACCTTGTCTATTCCCTTTGTTTGTGAAAGTAATGCAGCCACAAAACTGCTATCTACGCCACCCGATACAAAGCATAGGATGTTGTTCTTTCCAGCTTTTTTCTTAATGTAATCTTTACATACATTGATGAAGTTATGGGGTGTCCATTCTTGTTTGCATCTGCATATGTTTTGGACAAAATTCTTGATGATTTCTGTTCCTCCCTGAGTATGGCTTACTTCTGGATGGAACTGAAGTCCATACATCTTTTTCTGGGGATTTGCAATCGCTGCTATGCTGTGTTTACTCCTTCCAATTACTGAGAATCCTTGAGGTAATATTCTAGGATCAAGGCTGTCTCTATGGCTCATCCATACCCTGATAGCTCTTCTGCCAATCCCATTAAATAGGTTGTTTTCTTTAAGATAAATCTCTGTTTCGCCATACTCTCCCATCCCTTTAGATGAAAGCTTACCCCCAAGAAGGTGCACTATAATCTGTAACCCATAACATATGCCTAAGATTGGGATCCCTAACCCAAGTATTTTATTGTCAGTGAGTGGTGCTCCTTGCTGATACACGCTTGCAGGACCCCCTGACAGAATAATCCCTTTTGGCTTGTGTTTTTTGATTGTTTCTGCTTTGGTAGAATATGGGAGAATCTCCGAGAAAACCCTTGCTTCTCTTACTTTTCTGGCAATAAGCTGGGTGTATTGTCCTCCGAAATCCAGTATGATAATTCTGTCCATCTTTATAGGTTAGAGGGTTTTTTGGTAATCTTAATGGAATGAGGCATAGATTCTTGGGCACCAGCGGGCGTTGTCCTTCTAAAGTCTGCTTTGTTTCTTAGCTCTTCTATATCCTTACATCCAGTATAGCCCATACCATTCCTCAGACCTCCTGTAAGCATCTTTATTTGTTCCGCAGCACTCCCCTTATATTCTACTATTG
>DAWM01000026.1:0-4645 GCA_002505945.1 Candidatus Woesearchaeota archaeon UBA119 | reverse complement strand
ATTCTACTATCCCCTCAACTCCTTCTGGGATTGGGTCCTTAATAGATTCCTGTTTGTACCTTTCCCTTGATGCTTTATTCTTTTTCATTGCTGCCTCGCTGCCCATTCCCCAGTATGCTTTGTATAGCTTCTTATTTATTCTAATCTTTTTAGAGGGAGTTTCCTCAGTTCCTGCAAGAAGGCTTCCTAGCATAACAGTATGGGCGCCGGCTCCTAATGCTTTTACAATGTCCCCTGAATATCTTATTCCACCATCTGCGCAAACAGGGATGCCTTTCTTTCCCGCTATCTTTGTAATCTCATATATAGCGGTAAGCTGTGGGCAACCTATCCCAGCTATCTTTCTCGTAGAGCATATGCTTCCCGGGCCCTGACCTACCTTTATTCCTTGTATCTGTCCCGCTGCCATGAGCCTCTTCGCGGATTCTGGTTCCGATATATTACCTATTAACAGCTCTGCTTCAGGATAATTCTTGTTGAGAAATCGTATCATATTTATCATATTTAAGGTGTCGCCGTGAGCAGAATCAACCAAAATCACATCAGTTTTTTGCTCTAACAACAGTTTCAACCTATAAAGATTCTCTTCTCCAAGATTATCGCTGATTGCTGCACCCACCAAGAATTTATCTGATTTTTCTTTTACTTTAGATATTTGGAATGCCTGCTTCTTGGGAGAAAGATTCTTATGGATAAAGCCTATCCCCCCTGTCTTAGCCATAATCAGAGCTAGTTTATATTCTGTAATGGTGTCCATAGCCGCGCTTGCAATAGGAATTCCTAACCTAACATTCTTCGTAATCTTTGTGCTAAGATTAACATCCTTTGGATTAACTTCACTATAATCAGTTTTAAGGCTTACATCATCAAAGGTAAGACTGTAGTAGTGTTGATGATGCCATTCAAAGAAATTAGAACATCTTCTTACCTTTGCTTTTCCTTCCAAATGTTTCTTTCTTCTCCTAAGCATATTATAGTAGGCGGTAAATGTTTTTTAAATGTTTTGTATTAGCTAGGAATGTGCTAAAGACAAAATTTAAATAGTTATTTGGAAAAGAGAGCATAGGGTGGTCCTTGTGGTAGATTATATCAATAAGAAATATAAACCTAAACAGACAGAGCTTGTTTGCGAGTATCTTGTGAAACCTGCTTCTCATATCACAATTGAGTTTGCGGCTTCTCAGATTGCGGCGGAGAGTTCAATTGGCACTTGGACTACCATTCAGACAATGAAGCCGAGGATTGCAAAGAGGCTTGCTCCTCATGTGTTCAGCATAGAGAGGAAAAGCAAGAATCGTTTCCTAATCAAGATTGCTTATCCCTTGGATTTGTTTGAGATAGGGAATATGCCGCAGCTTCTCTCAGCTATAGCGGGCAATATCTTCGGAATGAAGATACTTGATGAATTAAGATTAGAGCAGGTCTCTTTCCCTAAAAAATATCTTAAGGGCTTTAAAGGCCCTGAATATGGAATTCAAGGGGTAAGAGAGGTAATCAAGGTAGAGAAAAGGCCGCTTTTGGGCACTATTGTTAAGCCCAAGGTGGGTTTAAATCCAGAGGAGCATGCTCAGGTCGCTAAAGAAGCATGGGCAGGCGGTCTTGATATTGTTAAGGATGATGAGAATCTTACCGACATGAATTTCAATAATTTCAAGAAGCGCATAAAGAAAACCCTCGAGAAAAGGGATATGGTGGAGTCTTTAACAGGAGAGAAGAAGATTTATATGCCTAATGTTACAGCTGAGCCCCTTGAGATGCTAAGAAGGGCAGAGTTTGTTAGAGAGCAAGGCGGCGAATATGTTATGATTGATGTTCTTACGGCTGGTTTTGGTGCTGTTCAAACCTTGAGGGATAATGCAAAGGGATTAGTAATACATGCCCATCGGGCGATGCATGCTGCCCTTACAAGGCATTCAGGCCATGGAATATCTATGTTGGCTTTGGCTCAGTTCTTAAGATTGATTGGGGTGGATCAACTGCATATAGGAACTGCAGTAGGTAAGATGTCAGGAAAGAAGAAAGAAGTAAAGACTATATTCAATGAAATAGAAACCCATGCCTTTATCAACAATGAGATGAAACAGGATTGGGGTAATATAAAGCCTGTTATGGCTGTTTGCTCTGGAGGTCTTCATCCGTTATTGATGCCTGATCTAGTAAAGATATTTGGCAATGATGCGATATTCCAGTTTGGTGGAGGATGCCATGGACATCCTAAAGGAACTAGGGCAGGGGCGAGGGCTTTGAGGCAGGCCTTGGATGCGGTATTGCTTAAAATACCTTTAGAGAAAGCAGCCGAGGAGAGGAAAGAGCTCAAGCAGGCCTTTGATAAATGGGGCGATTAAGCTAATCCAAGAAAATAGCATACCACTGGAAGGATTAGGCAGCCCATCAGATTATTCTTTGCTATACCTAAAAGAGAGGCACTTATTCCTATGCAGGTTGCTGTGGTTAAAAGGATTATCCCCCTCCAGCCAGAACCGAATGTAACCAAGACAATTATCATGCTGATTATTCCAATGATGAGTTTCTTGTAACTTATTCTTCTCAATATTTTGGAGAATCTTTCAGAGTATATCTTAGCTAATATCACAGCAACGCCTCCTGCAACCAAGGCTACTCCCGCTATCTTGATTGCTAAAGAGGGGGTTAGCCTCTCAATAAGTTTTGAGACTGTTACCAATGCACCATTCCTTGCTTTGCCAATCGCTAAAAGGGTAATAATTGAGATTGCCATGTTTGCGGTGTTTATCCCTCCAAGAAGCAGAAGGGTTCCTGCGGTGCTTAATTTACCTATTACACTCTGCGCCATTATAGCTGCTTGAGCATTCCCAAAGCCTGGCAGAAAAGCAGCAATGCTTGAGGCAAGGGTGGCTCCGATAACCCCTTTCCTTGCTTCTTTTTTCTTGATAGGCAGGATTCTCTCTATCTTCTGCTCTGGAAGAGCACTCTCTCCTCTTAAGCTTAGCAATAGGATGCTTATTCCAAATAACCCTGAAAGCATAGGCATCAATGCTTGGTCATCCAGAGCTCTAAATGCGGAAAGCCCTAATATGCCTGATAAGAAGAAGAAAGCCAGAGAAAGCAGTTTTTTGTTGCCCCTTGCGATAATGAATAGGGACGCTGCCAAAAGAATAAAGCCAATCCATTCCTTCACAAGGGGATAAAGGGCTTTGAAGAGAAAGAAGAGCAAGGGAAGAATGGCGATGGAGAGTGTAAGGGAGAAAAGACTTCCTAAGGCGGTAAGCATCACTGCGGAATGGCCTTTTCCCTCTAAAAGCATTTTATGCCCTGGAAGAACTATAAGAGCCCCTGTTTCGCCGGAAGGGGCTCCAAGATAGATGCTTGGGATAGAATCAATAAAGGTATGGGTTACAGCCATACTGATAATCAGCATCGCTATCTCCAATGCCGAGAAATGCTGGAGAAGGAAGCTACTTCCAGCCATTATTATAAAGCAGACTGTGTTTATATGCAAGCCTGGAATAAGTCCAGTGATGCTTCCTGCTAGCAAACCAATTAATATCATAACGAGTATTTTAATAAACATACAAGCCTTCGAAACTCTTGGGTTTATATCTTTCAAGGCTTAAAAATCGGAAGAATCTCGGCCAGTTGTTTAATCAACTTGGATTATTTGATGACAAGCAATAGAAAAGTATTTATATTATTATTTTCCTTTTCGGTTATGAATGAGACTAATTTGTTGGTCGTTCTGTTTTTGTTTTCTGTGTTAGTGCTGTCTTCATGTAATAATGACGGTTTGGATAAGACTGATACTTCCTCTGAAAAAATTAAGAATTCTGGTGGAGAGGAATTGTTGGATGTTCGTGCAGAGTATTCATTTTGCTATGATACCGGTGCATATGATCCTACTCAAAGGTCCCAGTGTGAGCTTTCTTTAACGTATAAGGAATGTAAGGAGTGGATGACCAATAAAGAGGGGATGGGGAGCACTACTTTCTATGCAAATTTCACGGGTGGAGAACCAACCATTTCCGGGAGAACTGCCAATGAGTATTATATGGTGGTGCATTACGATGCTGATAAAGCAGAAAAAACAGATAGGCGAGCTGTTTTTAAGGATATTCCTTCGGAATTCATGCATTTTGTAAGAGGCGGCTGCTATCCAAATGCAACCATTGAGATATATAATATGGATGATGAATTGATGGGATCTATGTCATTTGATTATTCATCAGAATAAAAGAAGTTTAAAATTAAATCTAGGTAATTCTTAGGATTGCCTTATCCTTAAAGCATTCTTTAACTTGAATGTTTAGCCCATTAACAATTCCTTCCCTAATCTCTTGTGTTTCTGTCGTTTGGTTGAACTCTACCTCTACATTAACTCTGTTCTCTAAAACATCAATCAGTTGAAGGGTATGATTTCCAAATGTTTTTGAATCTCCTTCCTCTAAGAGGTATTCATCATCAGCCAAAGACATAGTTTCCACTAACAAGCCAATCTCATTCAACTCATCAGAATAATCCAAAAGGGTTCTTTCCTTCTTGATGATTGTATCTTCAATTAGCAGGACATCCTGAAAATCATAACTTTCGTCATTATAGATGATTTCATGTACAAAAATTCACAATATTGGCATGGGGTTTAATACCCTAGCTTTAGGACGGATTTTTATGA
>DAWM01000068.1:517-6472 GCA_002505945.1 Candidatus Woesearchaeota archaeon UBA119 | reverse complement strand
TTTGAAAACTACTTCTTTAGAGAATTCCCTCGGGGCTTTTGACGCGGTTGAAGAAAAATATGATAAAGTGCTGCTCTGGCTGGATAAGAATATCCCTTTTGAGTATAAAAAACCAGAGGATGTCCTTAGGGCTTATGAGGCCTTATCAAATGCTGACGTGTTCTCAAGCAGGATTATCAGGAGGCAATACTGGAGGCTTTTGGTCTATATGTACTTCGAGATGAGTGTTGGAGTTTCATTGGCAAAGGATGAGAAATATAGAGGGTTTACAAAGTATCAGTCTCCTGACAGAATCCTTAAGATGTGGATTTATAAGCAAAAATTAAATAAGATTAATGATATTTCTAAGCAGATTGCAGAGCATTACTTTATTTCGTCTAATGAAGCTAAACATGCTCTTTTGCCTTTCCTCTCAGTGGTTTTCAATGCAAAAACAAAAAAAGGAAAGGAAATGGCTGATAGTATCACTAAAGAATTGAAATTAGACAAGCCTCAGGTTGAGGCAATAAAGAAGATTAGCAAGAAATCAGGAAATATATAGAAGCTAAGCATAAAAGGTGAACATAAATGAATAATAAAGAAATCTCGGTTTCAGACATGGCTGCTTTCTGTAAGAAGAAAGGGTTTGTTTATCCTAGCGGAGAGATTTACGGGGGTTTGTCGGGATTCTTTGATTTCGGGCCTGTTGGTTTGATGCTTAAAAGGAACATCAAGGAATTGTATTGGGACGAATTTGTAAGGAAAAGACAGGGTGTTGCTGGGCTTGATGGTTCATTGATTACGGCTCCAAGGGTTTGGAAGGCTTCTGGACATTTAGATAATTTCTTTGATCATTTGATTGTATGTAGTAAATGTAAAACCAAGATGAAGGCCGAGGAGTTTATAGAGGATACATTAAATATTGATGCGGATGGACTGAGCGAGAAGGAGCTTAAATCAATTATCAAGGAGAAGGGTTTAAGATGCCCGAAATGCAAGGGCAGCATCAAGGTTGAGAAGCCGCTTAATCTTATGTTCTCTACTGAAGTGGGGGCTGGCAAGGAGTCTATAACAAGCTATCTGAGGCCGGAAACAGCCCAGTCTATATTTGCTAACTTTAAAAATATATTTGATAGCCAAAGGCTTAAGCTTCCTTTCGGTATTGCCCAGATGGGAAAGGCCTTCCGGAATGAGATTTCTCCTAGGAATTTTCTCTTTAGGGTTAGGGAGTTTGAGCAGGTTGAGCTAGAGTTTTTTGTACATCCTGATAAGGTAAATGAGGTCGATGGTTTTGAGGATATTAAAAGAGAGAAGGTAAATTTCCTTTCAAGAGAGGAGCAAAACAAGGATAAGCCTAAAATGAAGAAAGCTTCTTTTAATGAGATTGCCGGCAGAGGAAATAAATGGCAGGCTTACTGGCTCTATTTAGGATATAAATGGTTTGCTGAGCATGGTATTTCTCGTGAAAATCTTAGGATTAGAGAGCATCTTGAGAAAGAACTGGCACATTACGCTACTGCCTGCTTCGACATTGATTACAGATTTCCTTTCGGCTGGAAAGAGGTTGTGGGGAATGCGGACCGAGGCCAATATGACCTTAAACAGCATATGAAGGAGTCTAATGTTAAGCTGGAGATTTTTGATGAGGTTTCCAAATCAAAGGTTATCCCTTATGTTGCTTCTGAGCCTTCTTTCGGGGTAGAAAGAGCTTTCCTTGTTTTCTTATTTGAAGCCTTTGAGTTTGATGAGGAGAGAGAAAACAATGTGCTTCACTTCCATCCTAAGATTGCCCCATACAAAGTAGGGGTTTTCCCATTGATTAAAAAGCCTGAGTTAATCAAGGTTGCGAAAGATATATTTGAAAGATTGAATAAGAGCTTCCCAAGCTATTACGATGAGTCCGGGACGATTGGAAGAAGATATTCAAGACAGGATGAGATTGGAACTCCTTTCTGCATAACTGTGGACTTTGACTCTCTAAAGGACAATTCTGTTACTATTAGGGATCGGGATACCAAAAAGCAGATAAGATTGAAGATTAAAGAGCTTGAGGAAGCATGCCAGGAGTTGATTGAGGGCAGAAGAGAGATATAGGGCAGTAAAGGAAAAATAACCCATAAAATCCATATTCCAATAAAGAATTCTTTTTAAAAGTAAAGGCATCATAAAGTAATGGTGAAAACCATGAAACTGGATAATGTCCGCTATTCTCTGGGAGAGCTTTCTTCCATTGTGTTAACCCTATATGGAGGAGAAGAAGATTCTAGGAAGGTTAAAGGGTTCTTGGATAACTATTTTTTAGGAGGGAAAGATAAGTTTGAAAAGAAAGAATGGGAGAGCAAAGAATATAGCGAACAAATAGATTACTCAAAGGCCTTTAACAATAAAGCGTGTTTTAAGAGAAGTCTGGATAAAAGTAATAAATCAAAAGAGTCTTTTGAAATGGGAATCTGTTATAAAGCATCTAAAAAAGAGATTGCTGATTTCTATTATGGCCTCAAATACTCTTTTCCGGATTTAGACTACTCAGAAGAGGGAAAGAAGGGTATGGAATCTTTGGAGGAATTACTCTAAGTCGGATTTACAAGAATTATTCAAAAATTTTAAATACTTAGGTATTTCTTTTAATGTATACATGAGGTGGAAGTATGTTTCAATTGGCTTTGTCTGCGGTTCTTTTCATTACAGTTTTAATCATCGGGATAATATTATTGAAGAATCTGTTTAAGATAGTGGTATTCGTTGTCTCAGCGGCATTGGTTTTCCTAATCGTTGCAGGGGCCCTTATCTTCCTAGATATCCAGTCCTTTACTGATAATTTCTTCAGTGAGCAGAACCAGATCCTTCTCAGAAGCTCTGAACAAGATAAGATTATAAGTGCACTGGTAATTGATTTTGACAACGAATCCCAAGAAGGTAATCTTATGCTTCAGAATGAGGAGATGATAAAACGTGCAGATGGTTTCTTTCAGAAAGATTCATTACATAAACAACCTGATTATTATAAACACCTCATTTTTGAGAGTGAGTCTCTCCCGGGGCAATATGAGTTAGCCGATCATATTACCTTATCGAGAAGGGAAATAATTGATATTATTGAATCAGATGATAGCATTGTGGCTTTGAGAGACTTGCTTGATGATAAGATAGGAGAAGAGGAGGCAGATAGAATAACAAGCAGGATACTTGCTGAAATAAAAAATGCGAATTTACTCAAAAGCTTTATGTTCAAGGTTATGATTTCCAAGCTTCCAGAGCAGTTGAGTATAGATTATTTGATGGAGGCTATTAAGTCTAAAGAGGTCAAGGTAGTGCCAGAAACCCCTATTTTCACGCTTACTCGATATTTCCCTAGGATTGTTGATCTGGTTGTTTCCAAGATACAAGACAATGAGATAATTAGTGGAGAGGAGGATAAATAGATAAAATGGGATGGTTCGGAAAGAAGAAGAAAAAAGAGGATGAGGATTTCAGCTTTGATGACAACCAGAATAATCTGGGACTTAATGAGTTGGATGTGAGCGGAGGAGAACAGCAACCCTCAGAGCCTAATTTTGCTCAGAATTCCTCTCCTCAGGCTTTCAACCAGCAGCAATCCTTCCAGCAACGGGCTCCACATGATGCTGGCTTTTCTGCCTATTCGGAAGGGGGAGGAGGTTCATGGTCTAAGGAGTTTGAGGTTTTATCTTCTAAGATTGACACATTAAAAGCGATGATGGAATCGATTTCTCAGAGGTTGAGTAATGTTGAAAGGAAACTCTACGAAGAAGAGAAAAGAAACAGGTTATGGTAGGGTTGCTTCTTTAAGCATAGTAATAACTCTTCTTGTGGTTCTAAGTCTCATGATTAATAGTCTTATATGGAATATTGAGAAACCTATCAGGATCAATTCTTTTATGAGCATTGGTTTGAGCTTTAATACCGGCATAAGCTTTGGGCTATTCTCTTCATTTCCTATTGTTGTGCTGATTCTGTCTCTTGTTATCATTTTTAGCGTAGGAGCTTTTTTCTTCCTAAAAGTATATAAAAAAGAGTTGAACCGATTGGAGAGTATTGGTTTTTCTCTTCTGTTAGCCGGGGCTTTGAGCAATTTGATTGAAAGGATTTTCTATGGTAGGATAACCGATTTCATTAAGATTGGTTGGTGGCCGATGTTCAATGTTGCTGATTCCTTCATTTGTGTTGGAGCGGGTTTGCTGGTTGTTGCTTTGGTTAGGAAGGAGAAGTAAGCCTGGAAATTGAAGAAAAGCAAGATTCTAACAACACAATATTTAATCACAAGCTATTAAAAGTATAAGAAAAATTCTATCACTGGACAATGGACATAGAAACATAACATTTAAATAAGAACTCATTTATTTACATTTGTATTCATGGGAGATTGTGATGGGACAAAAAAATGTAACATTGAGCATAGATGAGAACATATACCATAAATATAAACGGTTCTGTAAAAAGTATGCAATAGCACTATCAAGAAGCATTGAAATCTTTATGGAAAACAAAATCAAGAAAGAAGAAAAATGACTCAAGCACTTTTATCAATACCGGAAGCGTCAAAATGGGCATCTGATTATTTAGATAGACCCGTTACCCAATCAAATATCAGTTACTTAATTCAATATGGAAAATTAGATAAACAGTACGATAATCAAGGCAGAATTAAAATCAACAAAGAAGAATTGAAAAAATACTACGATTCAGAGGTCATTCAAAAACAAAAACAATGGAAAAAATCGTTAGGTTCTGATTTAAACTGGGGATTGTCTTTTTCTCATTTAAGGGAATCAGATACGACAAAGCATGTCCATCGTCTACATCCTTACAAGGGGAAATTTATTCCCCAACTGGTAGAATATTTCTTAGATTCTCATTTAAACACTTTTAAGAAACAGGTTTATTTCCATGAAGGAGACATAATTCTAGATCCCTTTGCAGGAAGTGGAACTACCCTTGTTCAGGCAGCAGAACTGGGATTGCATTCTATAGGAATCGATATTTCCGATTTTAATTGTTTAATCTCTAAGGTAAAAATTGGAGAATATGATATTTTTGATTTAAACCATATAGCAAAAAAACTACTCTATCACACAATTTTCTTCAGTAACAGAGTATTTGATGATAGTTTTGATCAAGAACTTAGAAAAAGATTAAACGACTTTAATAGAAAGAATTTCCCAAGCCCAGTATACAAGAATAAGATAAGAAAAGGTATCATAAAAAACGAGAAAGAATATGGGGAAGAAAAACTTAAAGAGTTTCTTAAAGAGAACAAAGAATTTCTCGAGAACAATGGAACAAAGGATAAAAATAGTTTGCTAAACGAGAAAAAGATGGGTAGCTTTTTGAATAAATGGTTTTCTAAAAGAGTCAAACAAGAACTTTTCTATTACATTAAATTGTTAGAAAAAGTGGATGATAAAAAAATCAAAGATGTTTTAAGAATTGTTTTGAGTAGAACTGCTCGGTCATGTAGAGCAACTAAGCACTCGGATTTAGCAACATTAACAAAACCACAGATGGGGCCTTATTATTGTAGGAAACATAAAAAATTGTGTACTCCAATAAACACAATTACGAAACATTTGAGAAGATATACATTTGATACAATAAAAAGGTTGAAGGAATTTTCAAAACTGAAGAAGAAAGTTTATTCAGAGGTTATTCATGACGATTCAAGAAAAGTAGACATTTTCGAGGAAATAAAAAAACAAAATCCAGAATTCTTCAAAATTCTTTCAAAACAAAAAATAACAGGAGTATTTACCTCTCCTCCTTATGTAGGGCAGATAGATTACCATGAACAACACGCTTATGCTTATGAATTGTTTAATATTCCAAGAAAAGATGATAAAGAAATAGGCCCTTTGTACAAAGGAAAAGGAAAAGAAGCTAGAGATGAATATGTATTGGGGATAAGTAAAGTTTTAAGGAACATAAGCAAGTTCGTCCGAGACGATGGGGATTATTTCATTG
>DAWM01000068.1:0-297 GCA_002505945.1 Candidatus Woesearchaeota archaeon UBA119 | reverse complement strand
ACGATGGGGATTATTTCATTGTTGCAAATGATTCCTATAATCTATATCCAAAAATTGCTGAGAAAAGCGGGTTAAAGATCGTTGAAAAGTTTAAAAGGCCTGTTTTAAACAGAACAGAAAAAGATAGGCGGCCATATGCTGAGGTAATCTTTCATATGAAGAAAAATGGAAACTCCTGATGATATAATCAAATATTTTAAGAGCAGTAAAAAATTTTTGAAAGATATAAAAGAGTTCATAAATAAAAATATTGATTCTGCTCTTGCACAAGTAACAAATATAGTAATTAAAGAGGAA
>DAWM01000085.1:5081-5824 GCA_002505945.1 Candidatus Woesearchaeota archaeon UBA119 | reverse complement strand
AAAGTATAGTCGAGAGAATATATAAAGGAAAAGTAGTTTTCAAGGGTTCAAAACAAACAATCAGAATTAGAATAAAAAAGAAAGTTTCTATTAGTCTTATACTCTTACTAGGTCAGAAAGAGTGAGATCACTTTTGTTTTTCGGGAGATATTTTTCATTAGCTTTTATGACTTTTTCACCTAAATCTTTAATAGGTTTTACCTCTTCCATGCCAATGTCGTAAAGGCCCTTAAAGAATTCAGGATTGTTCAACTTTCGCGTTATATGAGCCCAAGGGGCACTTATTTTTAATAAGTTTCCTCCAAAATCTAGAGCCTCTTTTCCTTTTCTTTTAATATAGTTAATAAACTTGTTATGTTCCTTCTCTACTTTGTTATAAAAGTCATTATCGTTTTGATAATCCATATCTATCACCTCTATTCTGGTTAAAGCTCTTTTCACATATATACTTTCTTAATTTGATGTTTGATTTTCTTTGATAATCTCTGTTTCAATTATTAATTAAACAACTTATGATGCTTAATGTTTCTGATATTTTTAATCCTCTCTCCCTATAGAAGCATTTATAAATTCCTCATTTCTTCTTAAGCAGATGGATATTTTCATAGCAAGGCATCCCACGACAGAGCTTAACGAAATAAAGGCTGTTCAGAGGCATTCAGATGCTAATCTCTCTGAGAAAGGAAAGAAAGAGCTTTCCCTTCTGATAAAAAGACTTGAAAGTGAGGATATTGAAAAAATTT
>DAWM01000085.1:0-4851 GCA_002505945.1 Candidatus Woesearchaeota archaeon UBA119 | reverse complement strand
GAGGATATTGAAAAAATTTATACAAGCGATTCTCCAAGATGCCTTATCGCTTCTAAGGCGATATCAGAAGAGCTGGGTGTCCCTCTTGTGAAAGAGCCTTTGCTGAGAGAGATAGATAGAGGGCGGATATTCCAGATTACTCAGCTGCCTTCTTGGGGAGAGATGCAGAAAAAAGGAGATGACTGGTCTTATCCAAGCGGGGAAAGCTTTGCAGATGTTAAGAAAAGGGCTTCTGTGCTATACTCAAACCTTATATCGTCAAAGGATGAGCGAGTTCTCCTTTTAACCCATTCAGGCTGGATAAGGGCCTTTGTAGCTCATATCTTGGGGGTGGAGGCAGTAAAGGTTGCTCCTCATCTTAAGGTTATTAACGCTGGCCTAACTATGCTTATTGTTAAGGATAAGTCAAAACCCTTTGCTACAGCCCGTTTCTATTACATAAATGAATCTGCTTTTCTTAGATAGATAACTTATAACATATTCTTTCCAAGAGAGAAATATTTTTGAATTATTGAGCTGGGTTTCTTAACTGGTGATCTTATGGAAGAAGGACAAATATTAGAGGACATGTATAATATAGCTGAAAACTATAATAAGTTTTTTCTTAAGCCTTTAAGAGAATATGAGCATTCTAAAGAATTAGAGGGGTGGGAATACTTAGGTAAGGACAAAGTTGAAGAAATTGAGGTTCCCCCAAATGAGATTGATAAACTTTCCACAAAAGGGAGTAAATCACTGCTGACTTATGACAATCTTTTGGACATTGTTTTTCATAATGAGGGGAAAGACTGCCATTCTTCATCTGAGTTCGAACCATTCAATGATTACATGGAAATAATAAAGGATAACATAATATCTGGCTCTTTTTATTCCCTTTTTTGTATGTGTGAAGATGATGAGAGAGAATTGTCAAATGGTAGGTTTGAGTTTTATGAATCTTATCTTTCTGCTTATAACGATACTCCAGAAGAGATAAAAAAGGAGATCCAGTCAGATGCTTTTAAGGCGCCATTGAAAAGGCTCGAGGAAACTGAAGAAGCTTTAACAAGAGGAGAATTCAAGGAAGAAGAGGATTTAGGTAAGTATAAGTCCATTAATGTTGAGTAAAGATGGGAAATGGTTTGGAATTGGAGGAGCTTACCTCCAGTTTTCTCGAAGAGCATAAGGTTCTTAGTATTGAAGAACTCGCAGACTTCTTAGTCCAGTCAGATGCTCTTCCTGATGTGGTGAAAGAGAACGATAACTTCTATATGAGGTGCAGTATATTTGAGGCACTTAACCATCTCCCTAACAATTCACTTAAAAAGCAGGTATATGATTATATAACTAAACGTGATTCGATTAGACTTAAAAAGATTAAGCAATTAACCCAGAAGTTCTGGGAGAAACAGAAAACCTCAGAAGTCATAAAGAGGAATAAAAATTATTACAGAAGATGCAATGCGATTGATGTTCTAAGGTATGCTAACAATATTATCTCTTACAGGGATTGTTAAAATGCTCCCATAGAAAACTTAATAAAGAAAACTTCTATCATTGGTTTAGGTAAAAATGGTAGATGCATCTAAAATGACCCCGGAAGAGAAGATAAAGGTGTTGGAAAAGAATACTGTTGAGATTATCAACAAAGAGGATTTGAATCAACTTTTCTCCTCTAAAAAGCCGGTAGTATATTGTGGTTATGAACCTTCTGGAGAGATTCATTTAGGGCATTTGGTTACTATGACTAAGCTTATTCAACTTCAAGGACTTGGCTGCAAGATAAAGGTGTTGATGGCGGATTGGCATGGTTGGCTCAACCAAAAGGGAAATTGGGAAGAGATGGATAAGGCTGTCAAGACCTGGATTAAGGGCTTTAAGGCAGCAGGGCTTGACAAGGCCGAGTATATAGAAGGGAGTTCTTTCCAGCGCAGCCCTGCTTATATGGATGATTTGATGAAGGTAGCAGTAGATACAACGATGAAACGAGCCTTGAGAAGCATGCAGCAGGTTGCCAGGGATATTGAGCATGCTAAGGTCTCCCAAGTAATCTATCCTCTTATGCAGATATGCGATATAAAGCATTTGGGCGTGGATATCGTTGAATCTGGGATAGAACAAAGAAAGATTCACATGCTTGGGTTAGAGGTCTTTGATAAAATAGGGTATAAGAAGCCTGTTTTAGTGCATACACCTTTAATCTCTTCATTGAAAGGTCCTGGAGGCAAGATGAGCTCATCTGAGCCGGATTCCTATATCTCTATAAACGATGATGAGGAAAGCCTCAAGAACAAGATAAGGAAAGCCTATTGCCCTGAAGGGGATGCAAAAGAGAATGCCATCCTGGAGATTACCAAGCTGATAATCTTCCCTCGTTTCAATGCGCTAAAGATAGAAAGGCCAGATAAATTCGGAGGAGATATAAGCTATAACTCTTATGCTGATTTGGAGAAAGACTTTAAGGAGAAGAAACTCCATCCTCAGGATCTAAAGAATGCAGTGGCGAAATCCCTTTATAGCATTATAAAGCCAATACGTGAGAAAGTCAGTTTTTAGTTCTTTCAGCTTTTTGAGATGCGGGGCTGTAGTGTAACTTGGTATCATCGAACCTTCGGGGGGTTCAGATCGGGGTTCAAATCCTCGCAGCCCCATCTCTTTGCCTAGCTCAGATATCTCTTTTGCTTCCTTTTCTCAAGGCTGTATTTTATTCCTTGCCTCTCTAGAGATTTGTTCAATCTCTTCTCTAGAGAGTGTTCTTCTGTGTTATCTATATCCTTAGCAACCTCAATAGATATAAAGCGTTTGCTATAATACTTACCTTTTTTCATCTCATAAGTCTTTGTTTCCAAGCTATCCTGTTTCTTTCTGTTTCTGATTATTCTTCTGATGTCTTTTATTTTATCCAGTAATCCAAGGTCGCGAGAAATCTCTTTAATGATGCTATCTAAGAGCAGTTCATCCCCCTTCTTATAATATATTCTAATGCCTTTGTTACCCTCTAACTCTTCATATTCCATGAGCATAACTTTAACAGCCTTATCACTCTTTCATGTTTTAAAAAAGAAGCCTCAGTTATATTTTTTTATGTAATCAAAAACATTGTTAAAGAAACTCTTTAAGGGATTTTGACCTCAAATATATTCTAGCTTCCTCCGAACCCTCCTCTAAAAGATACTTTGGCATCTGCTTCCTCATCAGCTTGAGGTTCTTCCTTTGCTTGATAAACTGCGAGGCATAGTATTCAGGCCACCAATCCTCATCAAATTCCATATCTTGCACTATATTATTGTTGGCCCTTTTCTCTAATTCTTTGACTACCTTCTCCACCCCTTTCCTTTTCTTGGATATGCTGCCTTGAGGGCTTATCCACCAAGTAATCATTCCGCTTTGGATTACTACATAGAAAAGGGGGAAGCGCTTGTGGAAATGAATCAAGAGGTTTCTTTCTATTGGGTATTCTAATCTAATATCCGAATATAAAACCCCTTTTCTTGATAATCTAAAACGCATGAAAGACTTCTTCTTATGGATATATCCAGCTACCTTTTTGTGCATAGAATAGAGCTTCCTCGCCTCCTCGCATCCCAGGTTATACAGCAGGTTTCTATCCTTCTTTAAAGCAGTTTGCCATATCTTGTTATCATAATTAGGATGAAGAAGGGCAAGCCCGAACATATTCCTTAACTCCTTTTCTGTTGCCATTCTAACCATTCCATTGGGAGATACTTGTCTGATGTACATTATTCAAAGAAAGGAAGGGAAGAGCCCTTTTTACCACCACGCCAATCTGTCTTAACTGGCTTATAGAGCCTATTTTCTTGTTAGCCCTTTGGAGCCCTCTAATCCTTTTCGCAGTTATCGGTCCAATCCCTGGTATTCTTAATAATTCGTTATAGGGAATATCATTCGGATCCACAGGCTCTTTGAAGTATTCTTTTGCAAGAGGAATCTTTGGGTCTTCATTAGGCAGCATTCCTTTCTCATTCATAATGCTCTTAAGCTCCTTGAACTTGAAATTGTATTTCCTCATCAGAAAATCAGAGTTATACAATCTTCTTTCTCTTAGATAAGGGGTTTTCTCCTTAAACTCCAAAGGGGTATGCTTGACAGGATCAAAGGCACTGAAATACGCTCTTTTAAGCCTGAAATTCTTGTATTCCCAATCCGTCATCCTTAGCAGCTCCTTATCAGACTCATCGCTTGCTCCTACCACGAATTGGGTTGTATGGCCAGAGCTCAATCTCCTTCTGGAAAGCCATCTCTGTCTTCTCAGTATGTCTGTTTTATAATCCTTGCTGTGGCTTAGCTCAGACAACCTGCTCTTGTTAGGCGCTTCAAGGTTTATAGAAAGCCTGTCTGCTAATTGACCAGCCCTCTTTATATTATCGTAGGATTCCCCAGGAATTACCTTGAGATGTATATAACCCTGAAATCTATATTTATTTCTAAGCAATTCAACTGCCTCAATCATTCTTTCAGAGGTCTTGTCAGCATCCTTCACAATCCCAGATGAAAGAAAAAGCCCCTCTACATAGTTCCTCGTGTAGAGGGACATAGTGGCTCTCGCCAGTTCATCTGGAGAAAAAGTCGTGGTTCTTTTTGAACACTGGGAGGCGTTCTGGCAATACTTGCAATCCCCTATACAAGCATTAGTCATCAAGGTTTTGAAGAGAGAGATGCATCTGCCGTCTTCAGTAAAGGAGTGGCATATACCTCCTGAAGCAGTATTCCCAACTCTATCTCTCCCCTTTACTTTTCGTTTGGAAGCAGAGCTAGCACAGGTATCCCATTTGCTTGCTTCGCCAAGGATGCGAATCTTTTCTCCAACATCCATGTCTTGCTTAGAAATAGTATTTTTAATATGCTTTATCT
>DAWM01000065.1:10412-12800 GCA_002505945.1 Candidatus Woesearchaeota archaeon UBA119 | reverse complement strand
AACTGCCGAGGTCGCATACAAAGACTCCAGAAGTCGTCTTGTCGCAACCCCTAGGTAAGCAAAAGCCATAAATATCTGCATTGTTTCACTCTGAATTGCTTTAAATTGCCGAGGTCGCATAGCTTGGCCATTGCGGAGGATTGCTAATCCTCTGTCCGAAAGGGCACCAGGGTTCAAATCCCTGCCTCGGCGTTTTTTCTAAAAAACTTTATATATTGAGCACCTTTAGACAAGATAAAATGCAAACAATACTTGTTACAGGCGGTGCTGGCTATATCGGCTCTTTTACAGTTGATAAGCTCATAAAAAAAGGCTTTATTGTGGTTATTGTGGACAACCTTTCTTCTGGAAATAAGCAAAATATGAATGAAAAAGCAGAATTCCGAGAACTAGACATCTTGGACAAGGAAGCCTTGGAAAAGGTCTTCTCAGAATTCAATATAGATGCAGTAGTGCATTTTGCAGGCAAGATAGAGGTAGAGGAGTCTATGTATGATCCTAAGAAATACTTTGACAACAATATCCTAGGAGGCCTAAATATTTTAGAAGCAATGAGAAAAAACAATGTTAAAAACATAGTGTTCTCTTCTTCAGCTGCGGTCTATGGCATCCCAAATAAGAAAAAAGTCTCAGAGGAAGCAGAAAAGAAGCCAATAAACTTCTATGGTCAAACAAAGCTGTGGTTTGAAGAGCTGCTCGAATGGTACGACAAAATCCATGAAATAAAAAGCGTTTGTCTTCGCTATTTCAACGCTGCAGGAGCCGCCATAGACGGCTCAAAAGGCGAGATAAGGAAGAAGGAAACCCATGTTATCCCGATATTATTTGATAAAATCCAGCAACAGCAGCCCTTTAGCATATTCGGAGATGATTATCCTACCCGGGATGGAACATGTGTCCGTGATTATATCCATGTCTTGGATTTGGCCGATGCACATATTAGAGCATTGTCTTATCTAGAAGAGAACAACCAATCCAACATCTTTAATGTGGGCACATCTGAAGGAATATCAGTAAAGGAATTGGTAGAACAAGCTCAGAAGATAACAGGTCAAACCACGCAAATACAAATTGCCCCAAGGCGGCCAGGAGACCCTCCTTTTTTAGTGGCGGACAACACAAAGATAACTCAGACTCTAAACTGGAGGCCAAGATATTCAGATGTCTCTACTATACTTGAATCAGCATGGAAATGGATGAATAGAAAATGAAACCCACAATCTTAATCTTTACTGAATACTATCTTCCTGGCTCAAAAGGAGGAGGCCCTATAATATCCATAAAAAATATGGTTGATGCCTTATCTGATTATTACAATTTTAAGATAATAACACTGGATAGAGATTTAGGCGATAGTAAGAGATATTCAAATATAAACCAGGGCTGGAACAAGGTAGGCAAGGCTCAGGTTTTGTACCTCAGCCCAGAAGAATTAAAGATTATAACATTTACCTCGCTCTTTCAAAAAGAGGATTTTGATATCCTCTACTTCAACAGTTTCTTTTCACCTTATTTCACATTTAAGCCATTATGGGCATACCGCTGCTTGAAGCTTAGAAAGCCTGTTGTAATTGCTCCAAGAGGAGAGTTTTCACCGGGCGCCTTAAAGATTAAGCCACTTATAAAAAGATTTTACCTCTTACTAGCCAAGCACATATTTCCCAAAAACAGAATAATCTTCCAGGCTTCAAGTGAAATGGAGAAAAGAGAAATAAGAAAGGTCATAAAGAAGCAAGAGATTGTTATCGCCCCAAACCTCAGAACTCAACCAAAGGAAGATATAGGTTCTCCAGATAAAAGCAAAGGATGTCTCAAGGCAATATTTCTCTCAAGAATATCCCCTAAGAAAAACCTTGATACAGCATTAAGAATCTTAAAGAATGTCAAGGGAAAATTAACCTTTGATGTTTATGGGCCTATAGAAGATAAAGCATATTGGCATAGATGTCAGTCATTAATGAAACTGCTTCCTAAGAATATAAAAGTTGTTTATAAAGGGCAATTATCCCATAAAGAGGTAATCCCAACAATGAGCAACTACCATCTTTTTTTCTTCCCGACAAGAGGAGAGAATTACGGCCATGTAATCCATGAAGCCTTGCTAGCAGGATGTCCCATATTAATAAGCGACCAAACACCATGGCAAAACCCCAAGGAAAAAGGTATCGGCTGGAACATCCCTTTAAACAAAGAGCAGGAATTCATCAAAGCATTAGAATATATGATTAGCCTGTCAAGGAACGAATTCCGGAAGATGTCAAAAAGTGCAAGAGAATATGGGATTAGGATAAGCAAGGACAAGAAAGTTATCCAGCAGAACATAGAGTTATTCAACAAATCAATCAAAAACCTTAAATAAATAGTTCTTTTTAAAGCAGGATATGAGAA
>DAWM01000065.1:6394-10205 GCA_002505945.1 Candidatus Woesearchaeota archaeon UBA119 | reverse complement strand
ATAGTTCTTTTTAAAACAAGATATGAGGATATTCAAGAGACTGGTCTGCTTGTTTGTCTTATTAGCAATATTTCCAATCCTCTCAAGCGCCCAAATTGATATAGACAGCTTAGAAGAGATGAACCTTTCCGCAAGGTTATCCTTTACCATTTATCCTACAAGAGTAGCGGAAAAAACAGTTCCTGATCTCAACACCAAAATATATCTCTTCCCTTATAATACCTCTTGCCAAACCTCTTATATAATATCCACATTCCCAAATGCAACAGTAGAAGAGGATGGGGAACACAATTACTTCAATTTCTATCTAAGGAAGCCAGAGGTTAAAAAGCATGAATTTGGCTATTCAGCATTGATAACAACCAAAAGGTATATCCCTCATTTCTCCAGAAAGATAGATTATCCTGCTTCTTTCACAGAAGAAACCATTCTCAAGAATCTAAACACTTCAGAGCTCTTTGACTTTGAAGACAGCGAACTGGCCAAGAAAGCCAAATCATTGGTATATGAGGAAGACAATTACCTTAAAGCAATATTTGAGGTAAGTAAATGGGTTAGAGATAATGTGGAGTATCGTTCTAACAATGAAACAGAACAGGCCCAGAAGCCAGCCTCTTGGGTATATGCCAACAGATATGGGGTGTGCGATGAATTCGCTATCCTGCTAACAGCGATGCTTAGAAGCATTGGAATCCCTTCAAGGGTTGTCTCAGGGATTGCCTATAGCTCGTCCAACATTGCTGGATTGGAGGATTGGGGTCCACATGCATGGTCAGAGGCCTATGTACCCAATTATGGCTGGATTCCCATAGATCTCACTTTCAGAGAGATTCTTTGGCTGGATGCAGCTCATATAAAACTCCAGCATTCCGAAAGGTATAACAGCCCGAGCTTTAGGTATTACTGGAAAGCTCGGGTATCCAGCTTTACTGCCCTTCCTCTTGATTTCTCTGTAAATATATCCTCTTACAAAGAAGGAGAACCGCTGAATCTTGATTATGAATTGGAACCCCTTAGACCTTCTATGGATTCATCCTCTTTCAATGGCATTCATATAAAGGTTAGAAATGATGAAGACTTCTACATCCCTCTTAGGCTTCAGATAACGATGCCAGACGATGTTTTATTGGAGGGAAGTACGAAATTTGACATGCTTTTAGAGCCCAAAGAAATCTTCAACGAAACAATTCTTTTCAGCTTAGAAAAACAAGAACCTTCGTCTTCAATGCAGATATTCCCTTTCTCTTTATACGCAAATGGAGAATTATCTGCTAGAACAGAGGTAAGAGTAGCCGATGTTTTCCCTCATTATGAGCAAGAAGACTTCCAGAATTACTCTATTATGCATAAAGAAGATGTCAGGATAGATTGTTTTCCTGAATCTGAAGAAACCATGGTAGAGGACCACATAAAGGTAAAATGCTTTGTTTACAACGAAGGCAATCAGCCCCTCCAAGATATTATCTGTCTTGAAGAGAGATGTAAGCCTTTCAACCTCTCACCCTATAACTCAACCTCATTTGAATTCTATTATCTACCCTATACGTCTGGATTATACAAGTTAAGAGGAGTTGTTAAAGGCCTTAATATAAACTCACCATTTCAGTTTATTGCCTATGAACAGCCCGAAATCAACCTTACCAAGAAAAGCTTTCCCATTGTAGAAGACTCTTTTGGCAGTTCTGAGCTTACCATTAGAATACTCCCTCAAACAGAATCACCAATATACAATTTCTCAATCAGGTTCTATTTGGATAATGTGCTTTTAGAAGAATGGCATGAAGATTCCCTCGCTTCTTCAATAATATACGGGGCTTTAATAAAGAACTATCTCTTGAAGAATGGCAGCAAGATAAATGTTTTTGTGAGGTATAATGATTTGAAAGGCAATCCTTATTCCCTCAGAAGAAGCTTCCCAATACAAAAAAAGCCTCTTCCATTCTTCCAAAGGGCATATTCCTGGTTCATGAGAGGTATGTTTAAGATATCAGGATTCTTCTCTAACATTCAGTACTTTTATGAATCCCTTTTTAAATAACCCTTATTTCTTTAAAGTTGTTAAAAAACTTTTAAAGTATTTGGATTTCCTTTAGACCATGGACAAAAGCTCAAAAAAGGAATGGCTTCAGGGCTTTATAAGGCATCATTCAGGCAAATCTATCGTAGACTTAAAAGAAAACAAGGAAGTCTTAAAGGGATATTCAAAGGAAAATAAATCTAATCCTCTTTTTGTATATGCTGATGAATTCTCTCACCTCATTTCATATTTCGACAAAACCAAATACCTGTTAACAGAATACTCCTCTAGTAATCTTACAGAGATAGAAAGAAATTGGTCCGAACTTTGCCAGCATAAACATGTAATTCTCTGCCTTGTTGATTTCAACAATGAGAATTATGCACTTTTAAAGCCATATGCCCATTCCATGATAGTTGAGAAAGAGCATCTCAAGAAAAGTATCAAAGGCCTGATGAGTCCCTAACGAAATGTATCTGGATCATTAGGATTAAACTCTTCATCAATATAAGCAATCACTATCGCTTTCTCTTCAGTCTCATTCTCAAAGGTATGCCTCACATTAGGTAAAACCTTCACCAAAAGAGGATTCTCATTTTCTAATATTATCTCTTCCTCCTCTCCATCTTGCTCAAGAATCAGCTTGCATCTTCCTTCAAGTATAGAGAACCATTCAGTCTTCCTCTTATGATAATGGTTGCCTCTTTTCGCCCCAGGATTGATTGAAAATGAATACACCTGACCTTTTATCTTATCATCCAAAAGGGACCCCTTGAACAACTCTATCAGCCATCCCCTTTCATCCTCTTTTTTCTCCAATAACCTCTTATTCTTCTTCATTCCTCTCCACCTCAACATACCTTTTAAGCCCTTCTTGAAAATCAAAGAGCGGCTTGAAACCCAAACCCCCGACAGCCTTTCCAGCATCCATAAGAATTGTCTTGTCATCCCCACCTTTCTCTTCTATGCTTAACTCAGGAAAATGCTTCTTTATCTCCTCTAAGGCATCCCTCATTGTTATGGGATGACCAGTCGCAATATTAAAGACACCATCTTCTCCTTTCTCCATTGCCTTGACAATCGCCCTAACAGCATCCTTCACATATATAAAATCAATCTTCTTTTGAGGAGAACAGGTCAGCTTTATCTCTTCTCCTCTCCTAGCCAATTCAATAAATGTGGCGATTGCCGAGTTATAGAATGGCTTGCATCCCTCTCCATATATATTGGTAAATCTCAGGATTGTATGCTTTATTCCGCAGTATTCAATCAGCTTCTCACCGACCCTTTTTGAAATCCCATATATGTTAAGAGGATTTGGTCTGTCCTTTTCAGAATAGATATGTTGCCCTTTATTTGGCCTATAAACCTGAGCAGAAGACGCGAATATTATTCTGCATCCAGGATTGGAATCTCTGATAGCCCTAGCAAGATTAAATGTTCCCTCTGCATTAACCCTTAAGAAATCAATCTCTTCTCCTCTATTCACGCCAGCCAGATGCACAATTGTGCTGCAACCTTGAACAAACCCTTTAAGAGAATTGTAATCCAACAAATCCCATTTCTTCCTGTCAAACCCCTTAAGGTTAAACTCCTCCCTAGTCAGCTCTTCCTTTAGATGCGACCCTAAGAAACCATTCTGGCCTGTCAAACCAATCATATCAGCCATTTTTCATTCTTTGCCAATCTTTTCAGGGTTTCTTTGTCAAGACTGCCAATAAGTTCTTCATACTCATAACCCTTCTTAAGGAAGTTATTCCTCCGCAACACATCTTTAATCTCTCCTTGCGAAAG
>DAWM01000065.1:1498-6082 GCA_002505945.1 Candidatus Woesearchaeota archaeon UBA119 | reverse complement strand
TCCCCGAAATCCACTGTCCTTGCAACCTCATTTGGCGACACAAGAAGCTCATCTATTTTCTCTCCTGGCCTAATCCCAATCATCTTTATCTTTGTGTTCTTATTCCCAATCTCTTTAGCCATAACCTCCGCTAAATCAATTATTCTCAATCCCGGCATCTTCATAACAAAGATTTCGCCGCCAACCGATTGCTCAGCAGCCCTTAAAAGCAGCCCAATAGCCTCTTCCAAAGACATGATAAACCTAGTCATTCTCTTATCTGTCAAAGTAATAAGATTAGAAACCTCAATCTGCTTCCTGAACAAAGGAATCACACTACCGCTAGAGCCCATGACATTGCCAGCCCTAATACAGCTGAAAACAGTCTTTCCAATTCTCAGATTAGCATTAACAATAAGCCTCTCAGATGCAGCCTTAGAAACCCCATACAAGTTAATAGGATTTACCGCCTTATCAGTAGAAACATATACAACTCTAGGTATATCATTTTCAATTGCACAATCCACCACATTCTGAGTGCCCTTAACATTAATATCAATGGTCTCGCTTGGATTCTCCTCGCAAACAGTAACATGCTTTAAAGCAGCCAGGTGGAAGACAATATCCATATCTTTACAAGCCAGGTTAAACCTTTCTTTATTTCTGACATCTCCAATCATAAATTCTAATTTAGGATTGTTGAACTTTCTTTTCATCTCCACCTGTCTAACCTCTCCTCGGGAATAAATCACTATCTTCTTTGGAGAGAATCGCTTTAGAATCTCCTTAACCAGCACATTCCCCCAAGAACCTGTTCCTCCTGTAATGAGAATATTCTTATTATCCAAAAAACCTTTTTTCATCCCAATCATCTTGCATCCCTACTAGATTTTTGCTCAATATCTTGATATATTTAAACATTTGCCAAGCATTTGTTGGTTTCAAAAAGAATTTAATTAGATGAAAGGGTCGAATAAATGGAATCCAAATATAAAAGGAGACAGGGTAATATATAGGATGTCGAGAGACAGGAGAACTATAAAAAGGATAATCTTTAATTTTTGAGAAGCAAAAACCCTTGTTAATAAAGTTTCTCTTTTTGTACTGAGTGATTCTTCTTTTATAATCTCGATTAATTCAATGAAATTAAATAGAGGAATAAATATTAAAAACCTTTTCGTAACCCTAAAAAATGCAAAGAAAGGCAAGTAGGAAAAAAGCTTGTAGATTGTATTCCACTTTGCAAATCCAAAAGAGAATAAAACAATTAAGATTATTAAAACAAGATAGTGCCATCTCTTTTTTAATAAACTATAAATCATAATTAACGCTGAAATAATCCAGCCACTAAAAGAAATGGAATGTGGATAAGAATAAGAAAACAGTTCAGATACAAATCTTATAGATGGTTCACCTACATTACTTACAAAATCACCAAGAGCGAATAGAGATAATCGAATATTGAGGATTAATTGAAGACCAATTAAAACAAATCGGGGTGCAGCAATAATAACAAAAATAAAAACAGCAGGAATGATTTTCTTCCATTTCAGGACATGAAACAAAGATCGCTTTTTAATAATCAAACTTACGAATTCTTTGATTAATATAAGATATAAAAGAATCAGTGCAATTTGAATGGAGCTTAGTGTTTGGATTCCTAACCAAAATCCTATCCATAAATAATACTTTTTTACATCTCTCGAATATTTTATTCTGTAAATAAGATATAATATTATTAGACTAGGAAAGAATAAACAAAGATTTAAGTGTCCCACTGTAAACTGGAAAAAAAGAGTATTTGAAAAGATGAGGGTGTTTGATACAATTAGGGATAACATTAAGGATTTCGATTCCTTGAATAAAAGGTAAAAGGATACAAATGCCATAAACAGTGTGCTGATAATGAAATATAGATTCATCTTGGCAACAGGACTTCTTATTAAGAAGGATATTGCTCCAGAGTAGATTAAAAAAAGCAAATTAAGATCTGAAAATCTCATTTGCGCAAAGTCTTCTCTAGTCAGCTTGTTGGAGTTGAAGACCTGGAGCTCAGGCTGGGTGCTGAGAATTTCATCTGTTAAGATGTCTTTTGGAAACGTTGGCTCCTGTAATATTTCTCCTTTAAAAAACAATTCGACAGGAGCTATTATTAAGCAATGAATCATATCTTTAGTAGGGTTTTCATACAACCAAGAAATGAGATTTGGCAGGTGGTCCATAGATATACTGTATCTCTGCCAGCCTGAGATGTATATCATGTTCATATTCAAATATATCGGAGATAGAATAATAGAAAGCTCTAGAAGTAGAAAAACGATGCTTATGATCAAAAGTACTCTTTTTTCCATTTTTCACTCCCAAATTTTTTTTTCGTATGGGTTATTTTTATCTTATTTCAACTCATACAAACTGAAAAAAGCATCTTTGTAATTAAATTTTTGTACTTCATGAATTTCTTTTTCCCTGAAGAACTTACACTCTTCTTCTTTAATCTTGCAAGAATAATCTAGAAGGAGCAGCATGTTTTCACTTTCTCCAGCCAAAGTCTCTTTCCATTCTTTAGCCTGTGGTGTTATCGGTATTAGTTCTGGACAAGCTGTAACAATTACTGAATCTTCTAGTTTGTTAGCCTTCAGAAACCTGTTTATTTCATCACTCATTCTAAATTGCAAAATAAATGAGGGAACATTAAAATTTTCTTTAACATTTAGCAGCGGATTGATAATAGATATGACCATTATTATAGTTATAAGTATTTTCGCACTTTTTTCATATCTTTCGCTTTCCCAGTTTTCGGAGAAGAGTCTTTTAAGTCCAAAGGCCATCAACAAGATCATTGGTAGTGAAAGAACCCAAAAAAATTTCGTTTTTGCCCACAATTCCGTACTTCCTCCCAATGTTTGGAACCAAGAAAAGAAATAAACAGAGTACAAACTAATAAACACAAAGATTGTGAAAAGAGGCACATCAAAGTTAGTTTTGTCCTTTAGTAAGTCTTTGATTAAGATTAACACCGATAAAATAGACAAAATAGACAATGGAATAGAAAAGTATTCTGGACTAAAGAAAACAGGCGTGAAGTTTCTTATATTATACCATAGGTTGTGTAGCCCAAATGGCTTTCCTTTGAATTGCCCCCCACTTTCATTATCTAAAAAGTTTGAGTTCATGTAGTATTGAAACTCATGAAACATTGTGGGGAATAGAAGTACACATATGAATATAATCCAGATTATTTTTTTCAAACAACCTATGTCTGAAGGTTTCTTTCTAATAGTTTTTTTTGTTGAATACTTTCTATATATTGTGATAATAAGTATTGGTATAAAAACAACAATTAATTCTCTTCTAATCAGAACTGAAAAACCAAGAACTGATGTAGCTAGATAGAAAAAAAGTTTCTTGTTTGTCCTGTAATATTTGAACAGGGTTAAAAGAGAAAAGACTAAAAAAAACATTGCTGAGGTAAAGTTATCTGCAGTAGCAGACCACAACAGCCCGCCGGGATAGAACAAATAAAGGATTATTGAGATAAAAGCTATCCAGCGTTCTTTCGAGATCCCTTTTACTAGAAAATATAACAGAACTCCACCACCTATAAATAGCAGTTGGTTAAGAAAAAAAACCGAATTCATGGAGTTCTTGATTACTAAAGAGAACCCAACTAAAAAGGACCAGCCGAGTGAGCGCGTACTCTCAGTTATTGGGAGGTATCCTTTTGAGGCTATTTTTTGTCCCTGCAACACATAAAAACCTTCATCCACATACATGATGAATTGTGGGAGAACTAAAAGAGTTCTAACCACTAAAAAAATTCCAATGGTGCATGTGAGGAAAACCAAATCTTTTTTAGTGGGCCTATTATTAAAAATATTATCTTTTTTATAAGTTATTAAGATTTTAATTAAGAAGAATATTATTAGCCCAATTATTGCATATATCGAGGGAATTATTAGTTCATTCAAATAATTCTCTCTCGCTAAGATTGTTTGTAATAGCATCATTTTTCATTCAAGACTTGTTCAGTAAAATTTTTTCTCTCTATGATTTTTTTATTCATTTTTATTTTTCCTACAGGATAAATGGTTTCATTAGAAAATAAATAATATACAAAATCATCTCTATTTTTCCACCAAAAGAACTCCTCACCTTCTTGATTTTATTGTTTGGTTTGATATTCATAAGTTTTAGGACTCTCCAGCTGTTTATGAAGAAAATAATAGAGAAGAGAATACCCCATTGGACTTCTAAAAAAAACAGAATGCCCCAGAAAACACCTAGCGGAATTATAAGCCAAGAGAGTTTCTTTGCCAATCCCCTAGTGTACTCTTTACCCCACAAGGTAACAAGTGTTCTTCTTCCATCCTCTTTATCAATTTCATAATGATCTAATTGGTGTAAAATCTCGCTAAAGAAGTAAAAAAGAGAAATTCCAACAGCAATTATCAAGAATTCATAATTTACTTTAGAGTATATAAGAAAAACACCTGAGAAGATACTGAGTGCTAGAAAAGGATTCCACAGAAAACCCAGAAGAGGTTTGTTTCTTATTCTTATTTTTGGAATTGAATAAGTAACTGCAAAAAATACGAATAAACTAAA
>DAWM01000065.1:0-1267 GCA_002505945.1 Candidatus Woesearchaeota archaeon UBA119 | reverse complement strand
GCAATTACTGCAGACATGGTAGGGATTGTGATACAAAAAATACAACTGGCAATTATCAAGGGCAGATGCAATAGAAAGAGAATCAAGACTTCTTTATACTTATTGATAAAGGGAGTGATGTGGTTTTCTTCTTGATCTATTTTTGTGTCAAAGTAGTCGTTTAAGATTCGAGCATAACACAGCAAAAGGGAACCGGCTATCAGATTCAAGTAGGTGCTGAGGTTATTCAGATTCTGGATTATGTTGGGCGAACTACCACTCACGAAACCTAATAAAACCAGTCCAGTGGCTTTAAACCAATCGCTTCTAAAGTAAAATCCGAACCACTTTTTGAATGAAAACATCTTACATCCCCTTTTTATTAAATATTCAAGGTCTCTCCCAAAGATAATGTCTTGAAGGTTGGATAATAAAGTCAAAGTATCCTAATACCCTTGATATTGATTCCAACACAATAGCGATTAACACAATAAAAATATTATACTTAAATAGATTTCTCACTAAAACACTAAGAACATAAAAGGAATCTAGAGTAGGAACTGTATGTTCACTTTTTTTCTTAAGCTCAAGATGTCCGCAGTAGATGCGTCTTCTTTGGGAGATAAATGAAGTAATTGTCTTTGGAGGATAATTATGTACTATTGCTCTCGGGTTGTATACTCCTTTATATCCTTTTTCTCTGATTTTCTCATAAATCTGTTCCTCATCAACACTCCCTCTCTCAATTTTCTTAACCAATGGCTTGAATCCGATAAGCTCACCAAACTTAGGTCTGTTTCGGGATATCTTATCCAAAAGATCCCACTCTAACCAAGAAACTTTGGCCATTATGCCTTTTTTGTCAATCGGTATTACTCGCACACCAACAATTCCTATTTTAGGTTCTTTTAAGGGTTTGGAAACCTCCTCAATACAATTTTTTTTTAGAATGATATCTCCACTAGATATTATTATGAGGTCGCCACTAGCTTTTATTAAGAAATTATTTATGCTTCCTACTTTTCCTTGCCTCTTCTTTTTGATTTTAGTTTTGATTAATGGGTGTTTTTTTTCATAGTCTTTTATTATCTTATTTGTTTTATCAGTGCTCCCATCGGAAAATACTAGGATTTCCTTGAATTCGTCTTTTATTGTTTGGTTTAGTATAGAAGCAAGACAGTCTTCTATTTTGTCTTCTTCATTATGTGCAAATACCCCTATTGAGATGTTCATAATTAGTTTTATCTGCTTATATGGTTAAAAAGTTTTTCTTCTACAGTTCTTTCAA
>DAWM01000086.1:2317-4561 GCA_002505945.1 Candidatus Woesearchaeota archaeon UBA119 | reverse complement strand
AGCCCCGTCTTTTAAATAAGATTTGCTAAAGCAAATGCTTATGCAGATGACAGATGACGCCACCTCACAGAAGTTGAGATTACCCATTAAGAAAAAGCTCTATTTGGAGGGATGTTTCCTCTTATCAAGGATATTCTTGAAGCTTCTTGAGATATCTATGAAGTATTTGCCTTCTTCCACTTTATAAACTACTGGCTCGCCTTTAAACAATCTCACCAAGTCTATCTCATACTCCCCTGGTTTTGGTATCCTTATGGCTTCAATGTCAAGCACAACAGAATTATCCTTTAACCTTTCTTCACCTATCAAATCAACTATATCCTTCTCAATCTGCTCTTTCTCTTCTTCATTGAGATTGTTGTGAAGCTCCTTGAGTTCCTTTACCCTATCTTTCTTGATATAGAAAAAGAGACGAGAACCACACTGATCGCATCCTTGGAGGATTTCCTTTGCACCGTCCTCAAACATTTTCCCGCAATGCACGCATTGGTGAGGCATTTTTATTTCTTCCTCCTCTTGGATCTTCTTCTTGAGGTATATATCTGAATCTTATGAGGATCCTTCTTGATTTCCTTTACAACAGAAGCAGGGCCTATTACAGTAAGGCCTTGGGCATCCCCTACAAGGGCATTGACAAGCTTGGATTTTATTGAAGAGAAGAAACCGTTCTGCTCTGAGTCCTCTGGGTATATTACAGCTAATTCTATGCCCTTGAAGTCCTTGTTTATCTCTTCCATAGTTGCCTTAATCAGCTCAGCTTCCTCTTCCTTCCTTAGCCGACCCTGAACTATCACAATCTTATCCTCTTTGGCAAGATTAAGAAGCTTTCTTATCCTACCTATTGATGACAAGCCAGCTATTTCCGAATAAGGTACAAATTCTAAGGTTAACATTTTCCATACCTTCAGACCAAATTAAACAATTCCTCATACATCTCTTCTATATTGTCGCCTCTTTTCGCCGAGATACCCAACACTTTGTATTGAGGAAACGCAGACTTAACCCTCTCAACGTTTGACTTCTTTAAATCAATCTTGTTAGCAACAATCAATAAAGGAATGTCCCGTGCTTGAAGATTTCCTATAATGGTTAGGTTGACTTGGGTGTAGGGGTCCTTGGTTGAATCCAATACGACTATGACAGCATCCATGTTGTCAAGCCATTTTATTGCTTCTATAACGCCTTTTGTGGCTTCCTTGGCCCTTGACTTGGCTTCCTTCTCTTTCAAGCCGGATTTAATAAAATTCTCATAATCTATCCTGGTGGCAATACCTGGTGTATCTACAAGATTAAAGGAGAGTTCCTTATTCCCTGACTTCATATTCACTTCTTCCTTAACCTGGATCTCCCGGGTCTCATGCTCTACATTAGAAACCTTACCCATCTCTTCGCCCAGCCAATCCTGACAGATACGGTTAGCAATGGTAGTCTTACCACCATTAGGAGGGCCATAGAGACCAAGTTTAATGTGCTTCTTCTTTTTAAATAGGTTAGAGAACAGTTTCCGTAAAAATAATTTCAAACTAAAAGCCATACAACAGGAATCTTTTATGAGATTTATAAATTTTTCCTTTCGGGAAACTATTCTATTGAGAACGATAGATAAAAAGAGGATTCCTAATTTATATACATAAGCTTCTTGAAAAGGGCTATGGCTGTTTTTATATCATCGGCTGATGCCTCTTTGACCAGACGCATCCTGGCAAGGGATTTAGCAAGCCTTACTACTCCCTGAATATGCCTTGGGGAGGCTTCTGCAATCATCCTTTCTTCGTTTTCTCTGATTTCTTTGGCAAATTCCTTCACATATTCATCCAGGGATTTGGGAAAATCAACGTCCAGCTCTTTAGAGTGCTTTATATAGTCCTTTATGAACTCCTTATCTTCGGCTGTAATCTTCTTCTCTGAATCCCTTATTACAGACGAGGCTATCTCTGCAAACTTATCAGAATCCGGCCTGAAAACAACAGCAATTATATGGAAGCGGGACAACAAGGCTGGATCAAAGGGTATCTGATTTTTTATGAACTTAGCAGATTTGCCTAAGAATTTCTTTGAGCGTGGGTTGGCAGTGGCCATTATCCTGACATCTGCGCTTAGCGTTTTATGGGTATTGGCTTTATCGTACGAAACAAAGCCTTTCTCCATGGCGTTATACAATGCACCTAAATCATCCTGCTTGATTAGGTTGAGCTCATCAATTGCGCATACGCCTCCGTTCGCAAGAGGAAGCAATCCTTTTAT
>DAWM01000086.1:0-2076 GCA_002505945.1 Candidatus Woesearchaeota archaeon UBA119 | reverse complement strand
AGGAAGCAATCCTTTTATGACCTGCTTGCCTGAGACTGTCATAGAAAGCCCTGCCTTGCTTATACCTGAGCCAAGACCAAAGCTGCTAATGGGGGAGAGTTCCTGAGCACTTCTGATTAACTCTGTCTTGCCAGTTGAAGGATCGCCTATTATGAGAATGTGAAGTCTGTCTGTTGCGAATAATTGGGCTGCAAGCATCTTCTTAACATCATCAAAACCCAGGATGTTCGGAGCAATTATTTTAGGTATAACATCATAGGCAATTCTGGAGAAGTCTTCAAAGGCTTTTCTTTTAACGCTCCTCTTGATTTTATGGTTGAAGAACTCCACTCTCTCCTTGAGCTCTTTTGAGGATTCCTCCATTCGAAAGAAAAGCTGGGGAAAGGAAAGCTTCGTTTTCAGGGCATCAGACAAGCCAAGGTCTTTGTTGGAGATAAAGATTTTGCCAGACTTGAGGAGCTTTTTGAGCTCTTTCAGGTTCTTTTTAGAGAGATATGGCTGAGTAGAATTGAGCTGCTCCCTTTTCTTGGAGGAAAGAGGGAGTATATCCTTAATAAGCCTAACCAGTTTCATAATTCCCACCAATAAGATAAATAGGCTATGGTATTATTTAAAACAATCTATAAAAAAATATTATCATATTATAAAAGTAATGGGATCCCATGCCGTATACTCTTCTTCGGGTTTGCTAGGCTGAGAAGGCTCCTCAGGCTGATAAGGCTCGGTTGGTTCTTCAGGGGTTATAGAAACATATTGTACATATTCCCTTACATCAGCAATCCATTCCTTGGTTATTGTATCTTCTCCATCCGAAATCTTAGCTGTGATTCGCTTTTCTCCTGGGTAGGAGAAGCTTGCCCAGAATGAGGTTTCATTTACAATTTCCTGATTAAATCTGCTGATGTCCCAGATTACTGAGATATTCTCATCATCGGGATCTGAAGCGTTGAGTGAGAATTTTATGGGCTCGTCCACAAAGACCTCAAAAAGCTTCTGAGGAGATGAATTAAGTATGCGAGGAGGCCGATTGTTGTTCTCTACTGTTATATTTACCGTGTGGGTTATGTCAAACCCATTTGCCTTGAAGTTCATTATAGCCTTGTCTTTTATAGCTCCATCATCCACAATATAAGCTGGCTTGATGATTAAGAGGTTATTCACAAGCTCAGCATAATCGGGACAATTGCAGGTTAATGAATAACTATCTAAATTTATTGGGATGTTTGCCAATAACTCTCTTTTCTCTCCTTCTTTTAAGGTTATGGAATCAGGGAAAGATGAAAATGGCTGATAAACTCCCTTTATCTCTAACTGAATCTGCCGGACTGCACTACCCAAGCCATCAGATGCTATCAAGGTAAGTATCTCCCCATCATCTTCTTTCTGGGCCTCAAACCCCTTGTCAACCAGTTCTCCATCCTCATCTACAAGTGTGAAGAACAGGTAATCTCCGTCTGGATCAGAGGCATTTGGAATTATATTCACTGATTCTCCTTCTAAAGCTCTGATTTTCTTTAGAGGAGAGGAAAAGGTAGGAGGCCTATTGGTATCTATTACCCTGATCCTTGTTCTCTTGGAGAAATCGGGAGTTGAGAAGCCTACTGAATATCTTTTTGAATACGGTATTGATAACCCCAGATACCTGAGCTTCTTAAGCAGAGTTGGGCTTTTAACCAGCTCATAAGAGGGCTGCCATTGGAAGAAACCATCTTTGAAAGAGGCATTATGAGGTAGATTTTCTGCCTCTACTGAAATAGAAGAATTTGAGTTATAGACACTAACTCCGAACTCAATTACACCACCCTCATTAACAGTTATTACTTCTGGAGCCTCAAGCACGGTTTTATCTGGCCTTCCTTTTATTACGGTTTTTATGGTTTTGACAGAGGTAATATTCTTAGAAGGAAAGAAGATTGAAACATTAGCGAGATAAACCCCTTCATCTCCTTTTTCTGTCTTCCATAGTCCTTCTTCATCAAAAGGCGCAGAGAAGATAGTCTGATACTCTATAGGAAGATTGATCAGCTTATCCACATCAATAAAGATTATGTCGCCTTCGTTTGCTTCTACATAATA
>DAWM01000001.1:16859-17094 GCA_002505945.1 Candidatus Woesearchaeota archaeon UBA119 | reverse complement strand
AACACCGACTTGCTATATCCTCAAGGAGAGGAATTTAAAAAGCACTTCCAGAAGAAGTACACAGCATAAAAAAGATTAAAAGCAGTTTTAAACCGTATTTTATTTTCATTTTTGTTCTAAGAATAATAAAGCATTATTGAGGGAAGCTGGAGTTGAGTAGGGATCAGAGGTAAGGGGATAAATAACAAAAGTATCTGGAAAAACCAAAAACTTATATTTATGAGGGTTTTGTCTG
>DAWM01000001.1:9419-16616 GCA_002505945.1 Candidatus Woesearchaeota archaeon UBA119 | reverse complement strand
TAAGCTATAGATGACCTATAAATATGGTATGAGCGATAAGCAACAAGCAATGAACACTAAGCAGGATGTATGATTAATAAAGGGTTTTGATATGGAAAAGAAAGATATTGAGAAACAAGCATATATATTCGCCTTGGAGAATGCTATAAGGCATGATGGCAGGGCTAGCAAGGGCTCTATCATAGGTAAGCTTATTGCTATGGATTCCTCTGTAAAGGCTATGCTGAAGAAGATACAGCCAATACTAGATAAGACTGTTAAAAAAGTGAATGGGCTTGGAGAGCAGGAACAACACGACGAGCTCAAAAAATTGGATGAAAAGCGGTATAACTCTATCTTTGAGAAGCAAGAGAAGGGTATGCCTGAGCTGCCTAACGCTGAAAAAGGCAAGGTAACAACCAGGATACCGCCAGAGCCCTCTAAATACCCTCATGTTGGTCATGCGCTTTCATTCCTTCTAAACTACATCTATGCCAAGAAGTACGAAGGAAAGGCAATTCTGAGGTTTGAAGACACAAATCCTCAGAAGTCATCTAAGGAGTATGTTGATGCTGTTCATGAAGGCCTGGAATATATCGGAATCAAGCCTGATAAGACTATTTTCGCCTCAGATGATATGGAGAAGTTCTATAAGTATGCTGAACAACTTATCAAGCAGGAAAAGGCCTATGTGTGCTTCTGCGACAAAGAGAAGGTAAGAAAGCTGAGGAATGAAGGCAAGGTATGCAAATGCAGGGAAAAGAGCAGCATAAAGGAATGGAAGGACATGTTGAAAGGGAAATACAAAGAAGGGGAATGCACTTTAAGGCTTAAAGGGGACATGGAATCCAATAATTTTGTTATGCGCGACCCCATAATATTCCGAATAATAGACTACCCTCATTATAGGCAGAAACAGAGGTATAAGGTATGGCCTATGTATGATTTTGAGAATTCTATAGAGGATTCAATAACAGGCATAACCCATATCCTGAGAAGCAATGAATTCGGGAATATGAGGATTGAGCTTCAAAACTACATAAAAGAATTGCTAGGCCTCAAAAAACAGACAATAGTGCAATACGGCCGATTTAATATAACCGGAGCAATCTCCCAAGGTAGGGAGATAAGGGAGATGATAGAGAAAGGAGAGGTAAGCGGCTGGGACGATCCTCAACTCGTAACACTCAAAGCATTGAAGAGGAAAGGAATTGTCAAGGAAACATTCTGGGAGATTGCGAAGCAGGTAGGGCTGTCAAAGACGCCCACAAACCTTGACTGGAGTTTAATTAACTCTGTGAACAGAAAGATTCTGGATGATAAAGCCCCAAGATACTTCTTCATCAAAAAGCCCGTGAAAATAAAGATTGAAGGAGCAGAAGAAAGGACTATAGAGCTGGGCAAGCATCCTACCAAAGATTTAGGTAAAAGAGTATTCAAAGTAGGCTCAGAATTCATAATTGAAGAAGAGGATTACAAACAATTACAAGATGGAAAAATATACAGGCTGATGGACTGCCTTAATTTCAAGAAACAGAAGAATAAGCTAATATTCTATTCCCTTAGCTATAAGGAGTTTCCAAAAGGCGCATTGATAATGCATTGGCTTCCAGAATCAAAAGATAATCTTAAGACAACTATCTTGATGGACGATGGGAGTGAAATAGAAGGAATAGCAGAAAGCCATTTAAAAGAATTAAAAGAAGGAGACATAGTACAGTTCCAAAGATTTGGATTCTGCAGACTAGACTCCGAAGAAAAAATGTACTTTATTTTCTCGCATAAGTAGAAGCTTACTCTTTACTCACATTGACAGCCTTGAGACCTCTGTCTCCCTGTTCAATGTCGAACTCAACAGCATCATTATCATTCAATGAAACGCCAGGATTCAAGCCAGTCAAATGAACAAAGTAATCCTTGCCATCTTCACCAACGATGAAACCAAATCCTCTCATCTCGTCAAAAAATTTCACATTGCCTTTCATGTTTTCACCCCCGTTCAAATAAACGCAGAAGTAGTAACTCTTCTGATTATATTATAGTAAAAACCGAGCCTTTTTAAAAGTTACTATTTGCTAAAGAGTCGGAAAAGGGAAACCATGCCCTGAACAAGGAACACTCCTGCCACCCAATAATACAAGAACTTAGGAAATCTAAGTATTAGTACTCCCATAATCACATACAACGAACCTATCAACAACAAGCTTATCTTATCACGCAATTTCATTTTTGCCTCCTAGAAAAATCGGTTTTGCCAGTATCAGCATGCCTTCTATTATAAAACCTCCCCCTATAATGTATTGAACAAAGGAAGGAAAAAGCAACACAAATAATGCAATTAATATATAAACCATGGCTGAAAATGCATTATCCAGTTTTTCTGGCTTAAACATCCTGGAAGAAAGGGAATCTATCCAATCAAATAAAGGGCTTTTTTTATTCAAAAAAGAAGAGCCTAAGAAGCCAGATTTTTGAGCCTTAATCTCTTTTCTAACGCTTTTCCAAAACTCAGGAAAGAAGATAATGTTACACATTACACCAAGCACAAACAATGTAATAATATAAGTTAAGCCGCTAAAGTAATCCCCCCAAGTGAGCAAAAGCCCGATCTCATCCAGAAACAAACCCAGGCCAACCCCGTATATCACAGCTAAATATCTGTTTTTGATATATGGCCTTTCCACAATCGCCAGCCAGCCTGCGATTACAAGCAAGATTACACCAAAATAGAAATGATGGATATGATAACCAAAAAGAATTACATTGCTTCCAATATAGAATTCCTTGCCAGGCAATATACCTGATTTAGCAGCATCAGCAAATTCAGAATGGGCCGAACCTGCTAAAAGCACTAGTAGACGTATGGCTATCAGAGATATCAAAAAAGACACAGCTATTACAAAAGGAACGCCTCTTCTCCTCGCCATAAACAAAAATAATCAGAAAGAATATAAAAAACTATCTGAGAGAGTTGAGTAAAATTCTGTTTGAGAATAGATAATAGAGATTTCTGACTAAAGGGTTCGTTTTAGTCCATTCAACAGGGCCAATCAATAAATAAAGTTCATAACTAGAAACTTTTTTGATCTTTGTTATGATATACAATAAAGGGAATACAGAAATATAAGGATTTTAAATAAGGATATTAGGATCAATGCCTTTCTCTTCTAAATAAGACTTAAACATAGATTTAAACATTTTATTATGCGTGGGATATCTAAGATGGAGCAATTCATGAACAATTGCTATAGATCTTTCATCTGAATCTCTATTTAATAAAGCATATGAAAAAGTCAATCGGCCTCTACTTGAGCAACTGCCCCATTTTTTTGTCATCTCTCTTACATGAATCTCATCTGGCTCTACACCAATCTCTTCGGCCCATTCCTTAACTTCTTTTTTAAAATCTTGAACAGGAATCATTATTCTACACCTTTCAGAATTTTAACCAACTTATTAGTCAATTCTACAGCTTTTTTTGGTTTTATTCTTGATTTGGTAAAAATCTTCAGAATTTCCTGCTTAAGCTTTCTTTCCTCTTCCTTACTACTTTTCATTCCTCAACTTTCCAATAACCTTTTTTCCTTCCACCAACTCTTTTAATCAGTCCTTTCTTTTTCAGATTTTTTATGTGATAGCGAATTCCTTCTTCTGTTAGTCCTAATTGATGGCCTATCTCGTCTGCTGTTAAGTGGGGGTTGTTAGAAAGCAATTCTAAAACAAGCTTTTCTGTATCTTCTCTGGTAGTCTTTCTGGTAGACTTACTGGTAGTTTTATCGGTAGTCTTTCTGGTAGTTGGGAATGTAATTTTATAGTAGTCAAAATCACCCTCTACAATAGGATTAAATCCATAATATTCCTTCCAGCCCCTGAACATTCTGTGGAATCCGCTTCCTATATTTTCAGAAAAACGCACAAACCTAAACATCTTAGCAATAATCGGATTCCGAGGCAGAGAAAAATCTTCTTCTAAAATAAACTCAATTTTTTTAGGAAGGGCTCCAGGATTATAGAATTCTAACCTGTTGCTAAATACTCTTATTCTAGAATTTCCTCTGCTGAAGTAATCGGTATGCATCAATAAATTGACCAAAGCCTCCCTCATCGCTTGCAAATGTGGAGGATCATCGTCCCTGATCCCTTGTTTAATAGAGAATGGGACTTCAACTTTTTTACTTAATCTCTCATAGATCTCAAAGAACGTTTCAAACAAATTTCTTTCTGAAGAGATTCTAAACGAGTATCTTGTCGAAGAATCTGAATATGAGGTTCCAGGAATCTCAAGATATTCTATCCTATAGTTAACTAATTCTCCAGCTAATGCATCTTCTTTTCCGAAAACCAGCAATCCAGCGTAAGTTACCTTTCCTTCTTTCAAAACACCTATTTTGGTAAGAAATTCTTCTTCTGATAACATATTATAACGGTGACCTAGATTAACATTTCTAAAGTAATTGCGATAACGTTCAATTGTTTTTTCATCCAAATCCTTTATTTTACATTTTGTTCCTTCTTTATCTTTTTATCGTCTTCCGCCTGATATGCTTACTAAGCTTCTTTTTATACTATTTGTTTATATACATTTCGACACGCAGGTTAAATACAAATGTTGTAAAAGATAATTTAATACTCACTGTTCTACTAAAAAAAAGGTTACGGAAACCCTGAGAGATGAGAAAGGCTTATTAATAATAATCTCTTGTTAAAGAATATGGCAAAGAAAGGGAAGCTTAAATGCCCTAAATGCGGAAGCACAGATGTCAAGCGAGACCTCTCTAATCCTATCTGGGGAATAGGGATTGCTACTCCCTATAAATGCCAGGATTGTGGATATAGAAGTTTCTTTTTCCCTAAATACTATAAAGAGGAGAAAGAAGAATGAAAAGAGTCTGCATACTCATCCTAATGTTGTTCATATTAAGCAACATAGCTATTTCAGAAACATATTATGGTGAACTTGATATTAGGGTGGATGAAAGAGGACTGGTAAATATAGAAGGAGAAACAAATCTCCCTTCCATAGAAACAAAGAACTCTCCGGACTATACATCTAAAGAAGGAAGGTATTGGGTATTAAACATATCTACTCAAGAAGAATTCTCAGCATTGCTCTATAGGATTCATCTGCCTAAGAATACTGATATCAACTATCTCAAGCTTCAAAGGATGGGCAGGATAGAGCATAGGACCGATGAGATTGTGATTATTGGGACTGCGCAAGATCAGCCATTAAAGATATTAATCCAATATTCCTTAAGCAGTTATACCTCTAAGGCATCTTATTTCTGGATAATATTAATCCCAGCAATCGCCTTGGGAGTATTTTTCTTGCTAAAAAAGAATAAGAGCAAGACAAGGAAAGGTCCTATCCCTGCTATCCATCTGCCTGAGAGACAGAAAGATATATATCTTGTTATAAAGAAAAAAGGGCAGATAACCCAGAAGGAGCTTCAAGAGGTAACTGGCTTACCTAAATCCTCATTGTCAAGAAATATTAATTCTTTAATTCAAAAAGGCATAATCACAAAGATAGAGAATGGGATGACTAATATCATAAAATTAAAGGAGTAGTTCCAAGTTGTTCCGGGTTGTTCCGGCTAAAATATATATGTTGTTCCATCTTTCATGTGCCCAGGTGATTGTTATGAAAGCAATAAAAATGATAGGGATATTGCTTGTGTTTGCCCTTTTCAGCGGAATAGGGCTGGCACAGGAAATAGAAGAAGAGGATATAGAAGAAGCAGGGATTATAGGAAACCCATTGGGAGCAGAAGTAAGGATGCTTCAGTTGGAGAAGGCGATTGAGAGACAGATTGTCTCGGGAGAGATAATAATAGAAAGAATCCTTGAATACAATGAAACCACAGATATAGAAAAATTGAATGCAACCCTTGAAGAGATAAGAAATTTACTGGAAATAGTGCAGAATTATGATTTCAATCAAGGGTTAAATGAATCTGAGCTGGCTGCGGATTTTGTAGAGCTTAAAGTCCAAGCAAGGGATTTGACAAGGATTTTCAGAGAAGAAGCAAGGGAAATGACTGACCAAGATATCCAAGAGCGGATTAGAGAAGGAGTTCATGAAAGGGTAAGAGAAATGAAAGAAGAACATAAACAGGAATTACAAGAGATTAAGAACAGGTATAATAAAAGAGTAATGGAGCATGTGATGAACAGGACAGGAATCAACAATACTGAAGCAATGGAGAATATACGTAATGGCAGAATGGGACCCGAGGAATTCAAAGGAATGTTAAGAAGAGAAATGGCTCAGGCCAATCCGGAGAAGAGAGAAGAGATCTTAGCAAGGATAAGAGAAACAAACTCAGAGACAGAGGTCGCTCTTCAACAGGTAAAAGAAAGGGTAAGGCAGAAGACGCAACTGATTGAAGAAAGATTAGAGAATAAGATGACAAAGGTTCAAGAGAAGCTAAACAACCTTCCTGCCAAAGGAGGTCCTTTCAGCGATAATGAGACCCCTGGAAATCAAGGCGACAATAACAAAGGCAGAGGTGGAAGAGAATGAAAACAGGATATCTTTTGATGGCTCTTGTCATTATAGGATTAGTGATAACAACAGGATGTGCAGTTGATAAGACCGATGAAGGAGAGTCTAAGGAAGAAATCAGCGAAGACGAGGTAGAGCAAGAGATAGACCAAACAGTAGATAACCTTTTAATTGAAGAAGACGTTGAACTTGGAGAGATGATTTAATTCTCTCCATATTTTTTTACATTTCTTCCAGGACTTCTATGCCCAGAAGATTTAAGCCTTCTTTAAGCACATTAGAACAAGCAACTAATAGAGATAGACGTGCTTTCATTAGCCTTTCATTCTCGCCAATAACCCTTTTCTCATGATAATAAGAGTTTATCAATTGAGCAAAATCCAGAAGGAAACGGCATAAGGTGCTTGGTTTGAAGCTCTGAGCAGAATCCATTACTATTGAAGAGAATTCATTACCCAACGAAGCAATCTGTTTTTCTTCTTCGTGAGATATCAGACTAATGCTCTTGACATCAAGCATCGTTGGCTTAATCCCCGACTTTCTAAGAATGCTTCTCAATCTAGCATATGTATATAAGAGATATGGGCCTGTTTCTCCTTGAAAGGATATGGATTCCTTGGGCTTGAAGACCACATCCCTATTAGGATCTACCCTCAAGATATAGAACTTTAGAGCGGCCATGGCTATCCTCTCTGCTCTCTTGTTCCTTT
>DAWM01000001.1:0-9167 GCA_002505945.1 Candidatus Woesearchaeota archaeon UBA119 | reverse complement strand
GCGACTTCTTATTTAAACCAGGATACCTCTCATCAACCTCTTCTAAAGCGAGTTTCTTCAGTTCCTCTATCAAAGAATCGGCATCAATTATGTTTCCCTCACGAGATTTCATCTTTCCCCCTTCTAAGAGAAACATACCATAGGAAAGATGGTAGAGCTTGTCAACTGGAGCAATATCAAGAAGCTCAATTATCTTGAAGAGCTGCTTGAAGTAGAGTTCCTGCTCCGATGCTACAACATATATAGAATAGTCAACATCAAAATCCTCAAATTTCTTTTTAGCCAAAGCAATATCCTGGGTAATGTATAACGCAGTTCCATTTCGTTTTATCAATACCTTATTGGGCAAGCCATAAGGCTCAAGCTCAGCGATTACAGCTCCATCCTTTTTCTTAAAGAGACCTTTCTCCAAGCCCTGCATCACAATTGATTTCCCTTCATTATATATCTGGGATTCCCAGTACTGCTTATCAAAGGAGCAGCCCAACCTTTCATATGTCTCTTTATAACCCTGTTTGACAAAATCCGTTATCTTCTTCCAGGCATCTATAATCTTTTTATCTCCTTTCTCCCACTTCTCTAATATTCTCTGAGCCTCCTCCTCTAATCCAGAATTCTTCTTTGCCTCCTTGTTAAAAAGATTGTATAACTCTCCCACAAAATGATCTGGTTTACCATCTGGCTTCTTTTTATCAGAGAGATGAAGATAAGCATAGATTACCTTAGAGACTCCAAGCCCTCTATCGTTGAGCAGGTTTACCTTCTTTACCTTATGTCCTACCTTTTCCAATAGAGTGGAAACACTCATGCCTAGGAGGTTGTTCCTTATGTGCCCTAAATGCTGCGGCTTATTGGTATTAGGAGAAGAATACTCAACCATAATGTTTAAGGGATTTTTAACTGCCTCTATCTTGATATTCTTGGAAGAATGGGATTGGCTTAAGAAGTTCTCTACTAAGAAAGAAGAGTCCAAGAAGAAGTTTATATAAGGGCCAACCGCTTTTACATCTTGAAGGAAAGAAGGAAGGTTTGATTTTATTCTCTGCTCAATTCCCTTTGCTATTTCCTTGGGATTTTTCTTTAAGGCTTTAGAAAGGGAAAAGCAAGGTAATGCAAAATCCCCCAGCTCGTATGAAGGAGGTTTCTCTAAAATATCTATGGAGAATGATAAGCTATCATCCTTAACCTCTTTTTTGATTAGGGTAAGGATGTCCTTCTTAATTGTTTCAAGGGATTTGGGTTTCATTTGAGGTCTACTCCACCTGATGGCAACAACCTTATTATCTCATCTAAGTCATCATATTTAAGCTTAGCCTGTATTTTTTTAGCTACCTCTGATGTTTTGCTCTTGCCAGGGAATATCTTAATTACAGACTTACAGTTCTTTTCTCCAGCCGATAAAGGAGCTATCATCGCACGACCATCCTTTAAAAGGCCTATCGCTAGATTTATCCGACCTAATAGATAATTCACTTTGCCTCTGATGACAAACGCGCCTTTGGGCAAGTATTCCCCTGAGTTGGGTTCCTTTGTTACCTGTTCAGGTGATACATGAAACACCTCTATGGAGGCGAGGCCTTTTTTCCAGGCGTTTGAGAATGAAACTGTGAAATCCGCTGCTTCCTGCAATGTTTGCTCTGAGGGTTTCTTTCCCTCTGTCTTTATGACAGTGAAAGGAGAACCGCTCATATCTGTGTGCAAAACAATATCATCCTTCTCAGTATGCTTCTTGATTAGTATTTCATTTGTGGTAGAATCCCTACCAGCTATAACCAAAAAGCCCTCCGAGGAGAAGAACCAGTGGTATTTTTCGTACCATTTACGCTTTCTTTCTTTTTTAGGAGAGGAATTTCTGGCTTTGAAGGCTTCCTCTTTCTTCTCCAATTCCTCTAACTTTCTCTTAAAATTTTCTATGGCCTTTTTCGCTCCTTCCTTTTTCTTCTTCATCTTCTTTGCTTCTTCAAAATAGGCCTCTGCATTCTCTTCTATGCTCTTATCCAAATTAAGCTCAATCCAAGTCATAATAGTAAGAATAAAAAGGGAATATTTAAATATTTATTATATTATCAGAAAAATAGGTGATAATATGATTGGCACGATAATATTAATTGCTGTTGTCGTCATCATTATAGGGATTATTGTGGGATTATACAACAGCCTCGTGAGGCTAAAGAATGAAGTAGAGAATTCCTGGGCACAAATTGATGTCCAGCTGAAGAGAAGAACTGATTTGATTCCTAACCTTATTAACACGGTAAAGGGGTATATGAAGCATGAGAGAGAGGTATTAGAGAATATTACTAAGGCAAGGTCTGCCTTGGTGAAGGCTGATAGTGTTAAAGAGAAAGCAAAGGCTGAGAATCAGTTAGAGAATACATTGAAGTCGTTGTTTGCTGTGAGCGAGAACTATCCTCAATTAAAGGCAAATGAGAACTTTATGAAGCTTCAAGAAGAGCTTTCTAGTACTGAGAACAAGATTGCTTATGCAAGACAACACTATAATGACATGGTTATGTACCTTAATAACAAGATTGAACAGTTCCCATCAAATATGGTCGCATCAATGTTCAGCTTCAAGGAAAAAGAGCTTTTTGAGGTTGATGAGAAGGATAGGAAACCTGTTAAAGTCAATTTTTAATTTTTTCTTTTAGGTTAAGATGAAAGTTAGAAGCATGTTTCAGGAGAGGAGACGGAATATTATAATGTCTTTGATAGTTATGGCTCTCTTCTTAGTGCTTATAGCCGGATTAGGAGCAGCCCTTGGTCTTATATATCAAAACGCATGGATGGGCGCAATAATAGCAGGCGTTATCTTTTTCATCTACTTCTTGATTATCCAAAAAGCAGGTAAGTCGGCTATCCTGAAGATGGGAGGAGCCATACCTGCAGATCCAAATAAGCACCAGGAATTAATCAATGTGGTTGAAGAACTTTCTCTTGCAGCAGGTTTCAAGAATCCTCCTAAGGTGTATGTTATTCCTCAAGAAGGGTTGAATGCATTCGCAACAGGCACAAAACCAAATGAATCCGCTGTAGCTATAACAGAGGGATTACTAAGAAGGCTTAACAGAACAGAGCTAGAAGGGGTTATAGCGCATGAACTCTCTCATATAAAGAACAGGGATAGCTTAGTTATGCTTTATGCTATAATGCTGTCTGGTGTTGTTGTCATATTAAGTAGGATTTTATTGAGAAGTTTCATCTGGGGCGGAGGAAGAAAGTCTGACAATAAGAATTCCGGTGCAGGGGTTATCCTCATGATAATAGGATTACTGCTTGCAATACTTGCACCTATATTCGCATTACTTATCCGAATGGCAATAAGCAGACATAGGGAATATGTAGCAGATGCAAACGGCGCGATTCTAACAAGATATCCAGATGGATTAGCCGATGCATTGGAAAAAATAAGCAAGCAAGAACACACAATAAAAAAGGTAGAACCATCAGTAGCTCCTCTATTTATTGAGAATCCCTTGGGAAGCAAGAAAGGATTTTTATCAAATATGTTTTCAACTCATCCACCTATTGAAGAAAGGATAAAAAGATTAAGAGAGATGTGAATCCGTTGAGCAAATTATGATGAACTCGGATATAAAAACACTTCTTTAAATAGTTAGAAAAATTAACATTATTTAAAGCAAAAATAACATAGTAAGTATAAAAGATTTTGAAAAGTTGTTTATTTGTCAATATTCCCCTCGATAAATCAGCTCTCGAGCAAAAAACAACCAAAAAGAAGAAAGTATAAAAATATTTTTTCTGTTGAACTCGAATATAAAAGCCTACTCAAACAAAGAAATTAAATATATTTATAAAGATAATTAGAGAAAGATATAGAAGAGGCGATAATACATGCCAGTAAAAAAGTCTGCTAAAAAAAGCACAAAAAAGAAACCGGTTAAGAAAACAACCAAGAAGCGAGTTACAAAGAAAAAGCCAGTAAAAAAGACTACTAAGAAGAAGGTTGCCAAGAAAAAACCGGTTAAAAAGAAAGCTGCTTCAAAAAAAACAAAGAAGAAGACAGCAAAGAAGACCACTAAGAAAACTACAAAGAAGAAACCAGTTAGAAAAAAGAAAAAGTAATTCTAAACAAGTGGTCTAGGTTTAATTTTTATTTTTTTGTTTTTATTTTCTTTTCTGAATCAGAGAAATACTCTGAAGATCTTACTTCTCCCAATAATGGTCTAAGCGAGCCTCTAAGGCCCATATAAAGAGGGAACAGAAAACGCCCTTTCTTATCGAATCTTCTAGTGGATACTTTAACATAAACGCTCTTAAGCACACCAGATTTGCCCCTTTTGCTTAATCTGCTAACCAATTCAGAGTCCTCGAATATAGCGATAGTTTCATCAAACCCCTTAGAGTCTATAAAAAGATTCCTTTCGCAGAAAATAAAAGTGCCGGTAGCTACAGGTGAATGGAATAGGTTTGCAAGAACAAGGCCTAAGTTATGAAAGAAGTATATGCACTTATCTTGAAACCAAACAAAAGATGATTTATAACCCTTGTCTCCTTTAACATAATAAGGAATATTAAAAGATGTCCCGACCTTAAAACCCTTCTTCATAATCTCTTTAGAAGCTTTCTCGAGAAAATATTTATCTATTCGCACATCAGCATCAAAAAAGAAAATATAATCGCCTTGGGCAATCCTTGCCCCTCTATTTCTTCCCTTACCAGGTAATCCTCCATCCACTACCTTACAGCCAAATTCTTTGGCTATCTTCCTTGTAGCATCTTCAGAAAAGGCATCAGCAACAATAACCTCAATAGGTTTTAAGGTCTGCTTATTAAGGCATTTCAAAACTCTAGGTAAGCAATCCTCCTCGTTTTTTGTAGGAATTACCACAGAAATCCTAATTTGCTTTTCCATGATATCCCCTTCAGAATGAGATTATAAATAATTTTTCATTGATTGCCAGAATTGTACTGTTCTATCAAAGGAAGAGCATTGCTCGCTATAGGAATTCTATCATCTGTCTTCTGGCTTTTAATCTCTTCCCTGCTTACAAGGGAAACTAAATCATTGCCCTTTATATTATCTTTAACCTCTTTCCTCTTGTCATCAGAGAAAAAAGTGTCATATACCTCAAAATAGCGTTTTGTATGTTTGCCTTCCTGGCCCGCCCTGTCTGTTCGTTCTATCATATTATAAGTGCCCAAATACTTAAACCTAACATCCTCTTTGGAAAGGGATTTTAGCAAACCGGACTCATCCACCAGCTCTTCCTTCAATTCTCTAAAAGGATTCGTTTCTCTATTAACCCTTTTATTAAACCATTCCTCAAACCTATTTACATTATCCCTTGGCAGAGATAAGCGGATATCATTGTTATCCTCAAAATTAGCTTTTAATTCCTCCTCAAGATACTTTTTACCATAAGAATCTGTTTTTATTGAACCCCCTACTGGAGTATAAACCATATAACCTTTCCCAAGCCGATTCTTATTAAGAATAAGTAGGTATTTATCATCAATACATATCCTGTTCAGACTGGCGGCACTTATCCGGATATTCGGGTTTTCAGTCTCCATAAAACCACTTGAAACATAAAGAACTCAGTACTAATAAATTAAACCATAGAAAAAGTTGGTTTTTGCAAAAAAAATCAATCCCTTGCCAAAATCTCAATCATCTTAGCAAAGGCAGGCCTAGTTATGAACACACCAACAGAGATGCCGACGAGAGTTGTAAAAGCAAATCCTTTAAGCAAACCAACACCAGCCCACATTAGAGGCACCATTGCAACAGCGGTGGTAAAGTATGCACCCATTACAATAAAGAAGGCACTAGCTAGTCTTCTCTTCCAATTAACAAATCTGTCTGTTTTGAGGCCTTTCAAGAGTTCATCTGATATGACTATCTGATCATCTACCCCGCTTCCAATTGCGATTATAAGGCCGCCTATTGCAGCTAAATCCAGGTTCCAGCCAATTAATGCCGCGAAACCAAGCGTGATTAGCAACTCTGAAACCATTGTTATTATGATAGGAAAGACCATCTGAGGTGTCCTATACCTAAAAAGAAGGATAGACACCACAACTAAAATAGCTATCAAACCAATCTTGAGAGAGTTGATGAGGAATTCCTGACCAAGCAATGGAGACAATGAATCCATCTTGACAATCTCTAATTTCAAAGGTAGACTGCCAGTCATTAGTATTGTTTGCAGGTTACGCATATTCGCAGCACTGCTTTCAACTGCCTCATTTCTTGTTTTTCCGTATCCTGGCCCTGAGATAGATATCCTGGTTTGAGCTACTCCCTTTAAATCTGCGGCAATGTTAAGGGTATCTACTAATACGTCATCAAGATAAAGCTTGATAGATTCATTTAGATAGTTTTCACCGCCCTGGCCTGTTACAACACTCAGCTCTTTGGTAATATCAGCAAATCGTTGAGCTGCTTCTGGGGAAAGTGTTATTGCAAATGAAAAAGTGCACATATATTGGTCAGAGGCGACTTTGGAACAGCCTCCTCTATTTGGGTCTACTGCATAACTGCATTGGGAGGTTCTGCATACAGAAACAATATCTGTGCCTCCTCTGAAAACTGTTTCATTGCCTATCTTTGCCTCGAATTTTCCCTGCTGGGATAAAAGCTGCCTGACCTCTTCATCATTGGCACCTGCAACTTCCACAATTATAAAGGTATTTCCATCTAAATCTACAGCAGACCTTACAGTTATGTCTGATAAACCATATGTATTCAATCTTTTCCTAAGGTTTTGGATAACAATATCTATATCATCATTGAATGATTGAAGATCTTGGGTGTTATTTGTCTCGGGCCTAAGGATAGCCCTTGTACCTCCTTCCAAGTCCAAGCCCTGTCTTAGATTGGTAGTAGGGGCATCATAAACCGACAAACCAAGATAAGGCGTGTCATTTCGATATTCCACCTGAGGAATAAAGTATTCTGCTCTATCCGTTTTTATATAAATAGACTGATTTTCTCTGAGAGAAGAGAGTACATTGTAATAATCATCCTTGTTTTCTATTGGCCTAGAATTCATCTCAATTATCCTTTCTCTGGAAACAGGCATTGCCTGAGGAGAAGGACCACTCATGTTGACTTGATAAGCAGGGCTATCTTTAACTACTGCCCTTATTGCTACTCCTTCTACAAAAGGATGAGGATTAATTGCAACCACAGCAAACACTAAGGCTATTATAAGAAGCCAAATCCTCAAATCCTTAAAGAGCAGCTTTGCCTTATTCATTTTTTCCTCTCCAAATACATTCTAAGAAGCCCTACATTCAAGAACCAGGTGTTTATCAAATCAATCAGTATACCTATGAAAATTATAGCCATTATCTGGCGTATTACATCAGAGGTTGAAAACAAGAAGGCAAGTCCTACTGCAGTTAGTGTTGTTATGGCCATTATGATCCCTGTACTGAAAGCAACTTTTACTCTCTCGAATAAAGTCCCTATCTTTCTCTTAATCATCCTTGTAGTTAATAATATGTCAGAATCTACTGAATAACCGATTAACATCAAGAAGGCAGCAACCCCTGCAGTAGATATCTTAAAGCCTAACAGGTTAGTTATAGCCAATGTACCCACAATATCAGCAACTGCAGAAAGGATTACAGCAAGGGAAGGAACTACCTTTTTGAAATAAATAAATACTACTATGGCCATCAAAACAAAGGCCCATATCAGGGCTTTGACTACCTGAGCAAAGAAACGCTCGCTCAAAGAAGAGCTAATTGTTTCTACTGAATACTCATTCTCCTTCAATTCCCCTAAAATCTCCTCAACGGTAGCTATAAAAGCATCTACCTGAGACTCATCTATACTGGATTCAATAATAAAAGACTCCGCACCTGTCGGAGACCTAAGTGCTCTCACCACGATATCATAATTCGGATAATCAAGAGAAAGGGAATCCTCAAGTTCTGTCCTGGACATCTCAAGTGGCTTGTTAAGTGTTATAGATACACCCCCTTTCAAAGTTATCCCTCTTGAGATTATCTCACCAGTATTCGCATAATTAACCGATAGAATAATTATAGCAAATACAAAAAAAGCAATAGGGATAAGCATGAGTTTTTTGTAATTTGAGTCAAGGAAAGCCTCAATTTTGTCAGATGAGAACTTTCTCTTCTTTTCTTTCTTATGGTTCTTGGAAGCCATTTATGTTTTCCCCGAATGAAGTTATTTAAACCACTGCTTTAAATGCGAAAAATAATTCCATTAATAAATCTTTCGTAAAGAAGAGGAAGACCTATTCGTTTTTTACTATCTTTACAGGAGAAGGAAACATTAATCTATGATACATTATCAAAACATCAATATTTGAGAGCTTTTCATGATAATCTTTTCTAGTTTTGTTAATGAATTCTTGGAGAACGCGAGGTTAAGGAGTAGCCACAACCGCTACGTAATTCCATTTACCTATAGCATGGAAAGCCTCAAGGATATAGGGCTTTTCAGCCAAGAAGGCTTTAAACTTATTCTTGCCTTCCTGAGTTGCAAGATTAAGACTCATTAAAACATAGTAGCCATGGATGCTGAATTTGGAAAGGTCTACCTTAGCAGAGAAAGAGTCTATAATACCTGAATTCTCTATGTGCTTCTTGCGATAGATAAGATTGCCAATGCTCATATCAGTGTTAAGATTCTGTTTCATCTTTGTAATCTTAACCCTTGAATCAGCTATGAGTTCATTAAGGATGCCTTCATCAATCTTACTTAACTCATGTGTATTATCCTCGTTCTTTTTCTTCTCTTCTATCTTCTTGAAATGCTCTTTTTCAGTATAAACCCAAGGAACGCTTCTGTTAACAATCATATCCTTGATATCATATATCTCTAACTCGGTAATTTGATCATAAAGGATATCAGCAATCTTATCCACAAAAAACGAGGCCTCGTCCATATCTTTTAAAAGAAGTTTTATGCAGAAATCAATCTTATCGGTGAATTCAGCAACCTCCAAAACCCTGAAATCAGATTTGAGAAAGTCATAGAATTTCTTCTTTTGCTCAGGATCAACCTCTTTTACCTGCAGAAAGATACCATAGACAGAATAACCCAGCTTTTTATAATTTATTAGAGAAGTTGGCCAAATAACCTCTTTCTCCTCAAGATTAGAAACCTTTTTTCAAACCCCCTCACTTGAGAGCCTGATTAAACGCCCCAGTTCATTATTGGA
>DAWM01000020.1:12210-12569 GCA_002505945.1 Candidatus Woesearchaeota archaeon UBA119 | reverse complement strand
AGAAGCTATAATTAATGCTTTTTGTCATAGAGATTATACAATTAATCAGGAAGTTCAAGTTGCAATTTTCAGAAACAGAGTAGAGATTTTAAGTCCCGGTGGCTTAATTAATGGATTGAGAATTAAAGATATTTTAACAAAAAAAGTTTCTAAAAGAAGAAATGAATTAATCGCAGATATTTTTCATAGGATTCATTACGTAGAAAAGTGGGGAACAGGAATTAGTAAAATTAAGGATTTAGAACCAGAAACTAAGTTTGAGGATTTTTCAGATTTTTTCCTGGTAACTTTTAAGAGAAAAAAGACAACTAAACTGGAGGGAGAAGATGCTGATAAAAAACACCCATTAAAACACCCAT
>DAWM01000020.1:0-12031 GCA_002505945.1 Candidatus Woesearchaeota archaeon UBA119 | reverse complement strand
AAAACACCCATTAAAACACCCATTAAAACACCCATTAAAAGAATTATATGAGCTAATTGAAAATAATCCAGGAATTAATAGAAAACGATTATCTAAATCAACGGGTAATTCTATAAATACTCTAAAAGATCAGATTAAAAAATTGGTTGATAAAGACTTAATCGAAAGGAGGGGAAGCAAAAAGACTGGAGGATATTTTGTGAAATGAAGAAAAGCACACTCAAAAAGTTGGATAAGGAGGACTTGATTGAATTATTGGTGGACTTGTCTAAATTAAAAAAAGAAAATGATGTGTTTCTGAAGAACAAATTACATTCTGATCATCATAAAATGTTCAAATTCTACTCTCAAAAAATTAACAAAGCTTTTTGTTGCTTTGAATTAAAAAGTTTAAAAGATGCTCGTGAAGCTTTATTGGATTTTAAAAAGTCAAAACCACCAGATAATTTATTTGTTGATTTGTGTTTATACTATATCAAATGTGCTTATAAACTAGAAAAAACAGATTGGCGTTTTCAGGAAGATTTTTATTCAGCAATTGAGAATGTATATGATATGATATTCAACTTAGTTAAAAAAAATAATTTTTTGAAAAAAGAATATAAATCTGAAATTAAGAAATTGATTAAACAGTCTAACGAAGGATGGGGACATAGAGATTATCTTGAAGGGAAGTTTGAGAAGTTAAAATGAATAAGCCAATTTATGATATTTGTAAGGTTTGTAAAAAAAATGCCAGCCGGGAATATGGCTCTCGCCTCAATTTGCAAATGAGAAAACATTACTTTTTTGCTCAGAAGAATGTAAAAAGAAATATATTCAAGATAAACTTGAGAGGATAAAAATAAATTATCCTTCTTTTTATGAAAAAGTGAAAAATAAGGGTGCATTTTGGATAAAAGAAAGATGAAAACAGAAGCTAAATTAAAACGGGCTTAAATAGGAACCAACAAATTAAGTGAGGAGAAACATGAGATTTTGGTTCTAATGGATTGTAAGAAAAAGAAGGGATAAAAAATAAAAAATTACATCATGCCGGGCATGCCTCCCATTCCGCCTGGTGCAGGCTGACCGCCTTTGTCATCGTTGTCTTCTTCCATCTCTACAACAACTGCATCTGTTGTGAGCACGAGGCCTGCTATGCTTGATGCATTCTGAAGCGCATTCCTTGTTACCTTAGTTGGGTCGATAACCCCTGCCTTTACAAGGTCTTCAAACTTGCCTTTCTTGGCGTTGAAGCCGTAACTGTCGGAGTCGTTGCTCTTGATATCATTAACTATCACTGAGCCTTCATGACCGGCGTTCTCTACGATAAGTCTTAGAGGAGCTTCCAGGGCTTTCTTAACTATTTTTAAACCTATTACCTCGTCGCCTTCAAAGCCTTCTTCCTTAAGCTTCATTCCGGCTCTCAGTAGTGCAACGCCTCCTCCGCAGACAACGCCTTCTTCCACTGCTGCTCTGGTTGCGTGCAGGGCATCATCTACTCTGGCTTTCTTCTCTTTCATTTCGGTTTCTGTTGCTGCTCCTACCTTGATTACCGCTACTCCACCAGACAATTTAGCGAGTCTTTTCTCAAGGTCTTCCTTCTCAAAGTCAGAGTCTGCGTTTTCTACCTGCTGCTCAACCTGGGCAATCCTCTTTTTGATGGCTCGTTTGTCTCCGGCTCCTCCTACTAAGATGGTCTTGTCTTTATCCACCTTGACCTTAGAGGTCTTACCGAGCATATCCAAGGAGGCATTCTCCAGCTTCATTCCCTTTTCTTCTGATATTACTGTGCCTCCTGTAAGGATAGCAATGTCTTCCAGCATCTGTTTCCTCTCATCACCGAAGCTTGGGGCTTTGACTGCTACAACCTTCAACACTCCTCTTATCATATTGAGGATTAATGTCGCTAAGGCTTCGCCTTCAACATCATCGGCTATAATCAAGAGAGGCTTGTTCTGCTGTGCCACCTTCTCTAAAAGCCCAACAAGTGATTTCATTGAGCTTATTTTTTTGTCAAATATAAGCACATAAGCATCTTCTAATACAGCTTCCATCTTTTCAGAGTCAGTGGCCATATAAGGCGAGAGATAGCCTCTGTCAAACTGCATTCCCTCTACTACTTCTAAAGAGGTCTCCATTGACTTGGCTTCTTCAACTGTTATCACTCCTTTATTGCCTACCTTCTCCATTGCCTGGGCAATAAGGTCTCCTACTTCCTCATCGTTGTTAGCTGATATAGTGCCTACCTGAGTAATTTTTTCCTTATCTTTCACAGGAATGCTGTGTTCCCTTAAGAATCCGACTACCTTCTTTGTGGCCTTGTCAATGCCTTTTCGGATTTCAACAGGATTAGCTCCTGCTGCCACATTCTTCAATCCTTCTTTTAAGATGGATTCCGCTAATACGGTTGCAGTAGTGGTTCCGTCTCCAGAAACATCCTGAGTCTTGGAGGCAACTTCCTTTATGAGCTCAGCCCCCATATTCTCAAACTTGTCTTTCAGCTCAATCTCCTTTGCTATTGTTACCCCATCATTTGTTATGGTAGGGCTGCCGTATCCCTTATCAAGGATAACGTATTTTCCTCTTGGCCCTAAGGTAATCTTTACTGCCTTAGATATCTTTTCAACTCCTTTTAATACAGAATTTCTCGCATTCTCATCATAATTTATTTTCTTTGCTGTCATATTATTCACCCCCTTTATTCAATAATAGCCAATACATCTTTAATGCTTACTATGATATATTTCTCACCATCAATTGTTATCTCGTTGTCTGAGAAGCCTGAGTAGATTACTTTGTCTCCTTTCTTCACAGGCATCTCTTTGTCCTTGCTCTCATAAGAGCCGACCTCTACAACCTCGCCTTCCTTGTTCTCGTTTTTGGCGGAATCTGGTATATAGAGTCCTCCTTTTGTTTTGTTTTCTTTCTCAACTGGTTTCAATAAAACCCTTGGTCCTAATACTTTTATATTCATCTTTTCATCACCTCGACTTTATGACCATAACTTCTGTTTACTTAAAATAAACCCTGTTGACTTTAAGTCAACAAGAGTGAAACAAAAGGGTGTATTTAAATTTTTCTGTATGCCAGAAGGAAAGGATAATTTTTATAAAAGGTATTTTTCTCTTAGGGCTATGGTAGATTATTGGAAGGAGATTGACAAGCTGAGAGAGGAGCTCTCTAAAACCAAGTATAATAAGAGCACTGAAGGTCATATCGGGCTGGTTAAGGCGAAGATAGCCCAGCTTAAGGAGAAGGCAATTGCCCGAAGCCAGAGCGGCGGAAGCCATGAGGGCTATGCTGTTAGAAGGAGCGGGGACGGCACTGTTATCTTGATTGGGTTTCCTTCTTCTGGGAAGTCTACTTTGCTCAATGCTATTACAGGCGCGGAATCCGAGACAGCGGGGTATGCTTTTACCACTCTTGATGTTATTCCGGGAACGCTTGAATATGAGTATGCCAAGATTCAGATTCTGGATGTGCCTGGTATTGTAGAGGGGGCTGCATCCGGCAGAGGGAGGGGCAAGGAGGTTTTGTCTTGCGTGAGAAGTGCTGATCTATGTGTTATATTAGTGGATGTGAATAAGCCGGAGGAGTATAATGCAATTAAGCAGGAATTGAGGGAAGCAGGAATAAGGGTTGACGAGCATAAGCCTTTCGTGAAGATTACGAGGAAGCCTAGGGGCGGGATTGTCCTGAGGTCTACTGTGAAGCTTACCAAGATGCATCCAGATACAATAAGAAGAATTCTGAGGGAGTTTAAGTATAATAATTGCGAGGTTATCTTTAGGGAGGATATTAATGTTGACCAGCTGATTGATGTTATTGAGGGCAACAGGAAGTATCTGCCTTCCATTACCTTGTTGAACAAGATTGATTTGGTTAAGGAGAAAAGACTGGAAGAGGTTAAGAAGAGGATAAAGCCGGACCTTTGTGTTTCGGCTAAGGAAAGGGAGAATATTGAGGAGTTGAAGCGGCTTATCTTTGAGAAGCTTGATTTCATCAGGGTTTTTATGAAAGAGCCTGGGAAGGATGCTGACTTGGAGGAGCCTATGATTATGAAAAAGGGCAGCACTATAAAGCAATTGTGCGAGAAGGTGCATAGGGAGATGGTCAAAAATTTCAGGTTTGCGAGGGTGTGGGGGCCTAGCGCTAAGTTCCCTGGGCAGAGGCATAGCCTTGACCATACTTTGAGAGACAAGGATATTGTTGAGATTAAGGAGAATTAGGTGTGCTCGGCGTCTACATGGCACCCCGCAGGGGGCAACCCCCGCCATGTCATCGTCGATAAGATTTGCTAAAGCAAATGCTTATCCAGATGACAGATGACGCCACCTCACACATATCAATAATAAAGAGAATTAGCAAGTTTTATATAAAAAACCTTTAATTATGTGGTTAAGATGAGTGGAAAGGAAGAGGATATCACGCTGAAACTTACCTCTAATGAGAGGGAGGTTTTGAGTAGAATGGATGGAAAGGAGCTTCTTAGCTCGCTTGTTTCTTCTACAGGGCTGAAACAGGTTGAGGTTATGCGGGCTATCCAATGGCTTGGGAATAAGGGCTTGGTTGAGAGCAAGAAGGTTGAGAATGAGAGATATGTGTTGGGCAAGAATGGTAAGAAGGCCTTGAAGAAGGGTTTGCCTGAGAAGAGGTTATTGGGAAAGCTAGGCAGGAAGGTTTCTATAAAGGATATTCAATCTAATCCTAGCAATTTTGATATAGATAAGGACGAGCTTAATTTCGCTATAGGTGCTTTGAGGCGGAAGCAGGCTATTGAGATGGATTCTGAGGGCATTAATGTAACATCTAAAGGCAAGGAGCTGCTTGAGAAGGGTTTTGATGAGGAAGATGCGCTTAATCAGATTCATAAAGGTAAGAAACCAGATAAGAAAATCCTTAACGGGCTTATGAGGAGAAAGGATTTTGTTGAGCTGGAGAAGGAGAAGGATAGAGAGGTGTGGCTTACTGCCCTGGGGAAGAAGGTAAAGGGCAGGTTATCCAAGATAAAAACATTGGAAAGGCTTACCCCTGAGCTCATAAAGAAAGGGGGTTGGCGAGGGAAGAAGTTTAGGCACTATGATATAAGGGCGGTGGTGCCTAAAATCAATGCTGGAAGAAAACATTTTGTCACCGAGACCATAGAGTATGTCAGGAAGATATGGATTGAGTTGGGCTTTAAGGAGATGTCTGGGAATATTGTGCAGAATGCTTTCTGGGATATGGACGCTCTTTTTGTGCCTCAGGATCATCCCGCCAGGGAGATGCAGGATACCTTCTATGTAGAGGGGAAGAGGGATGTGCCTTCTAGGCTGTTTAAGGAAGTAAGCAATGTACATAAGAATGGGGGCAAGACTGGCAGCAAGGGCTGGGGCATGGCACTGGACAAGGATATATCTGAAGGGCTGCTGCTCAGAACCCATTCTACTGTGTTGTCGGCTATAACATTAAGCCAGCTTTCTGAGAAGGATATCCCTGGGAAATATTTTACTGTGAGTAAGGTATTCAGGAATGAAACCCTGGATTGGAAGCATCTCTTTGAGTTCTATCAGGTTGAAGGTATTGTGGTTGCAGAGGAGGCTAATTTTTCATACCTAAAGGGCTTTTTAAGCCAGTTCTACGAGAAGATGGGCTATGACAAGATAAGGATAAAGCCGGCCTATTTCCCTTACACAGAGCCCTCTGTTGAGGTGTTGGTGTATTCAAAGGAGAAGAAGGATTGGATAGAATTGGGAGGAGCAGGCATCTTCAGGCCAGAGGTTACTGTGCCTCTTCTGGGTAGAGAGGTTCCTGTTTTGGCATGGGGATTGGGTCTTGGGAGGATTATGATTCCTTATTTCGGTTTTGAGGATTTGAGGGATTTGTATAGGAATGATATTGAGGTTTTAAGAAGAATCAAGAAGTTTATGAGGGTTTAGAATGCCTAGCGTTGAGATTGAGAAGGAGCAGTTGTATGGGTTGATAGGAGAGAGGATTAAAGAGGATAAACTAGCTGAGCTGCTGGGCTCTTTAGGGGTTGAGCTTGAATCCTCCAGCACCAAGGAGTTTGTTATTGAGGTGTTTCCTAATAGACCTGATTTCCTTTCGGCTTATGGGATTGCTCGCGGCTTAAGGTATCTAATAGGCAAGGACAGAAAGATCAAGCAGTATAGGGTTGCTGATGATAAGGGGTATAGGGTAATTGTGGATAAGAGCGTGAAGGATGTAAGGCCTTATACTGCCTGCTGTATTGCAAAAGGGCTTAAGCTGGATGATGCTAAGATTAAGGAGCTTATAAGGATACAGGAGAAGCTTCATATTACCTTTGGAAGGAAGAGGAAGAAGATGGCTATAGGTATCTATCCTTTGGAGCATATCAAGCTGCCTATCTCTTTCAAAGCTGATAAACCTGAGAATATAAGGTTCAGGCCTTTGGAATCCACTAGGGAAATGAATGGTAAGGAATTATTGAAGAAGCATCCTGCTGGAAAGGAGTACGGCTATCTTTTGGAGGGGAAGAAGAGATTCCCTTATTTTGAGGATGCTGATGGAAATGTGTTGTCCATCCCTCCTATAGTTAATTCGCATGATACTGGAAAGATTAATGAGAATACCAAAGAGGTTTTTATTGAGTGCTCTGGTTTTGACATTGAGTATTTGAAGAGGGGGCTGAATATCATTTCATGCGCTCTGCTTGACATGGGCGCTAAGATTTATCCTATGGAGCTGAGGTATGATGACTTTAAGATCAAGACTCCTTCCCTTGAAGAAGAGGGAATGGATATTGATGAGGATTATGTTTTCAGGATTATAGGCAAGAAGGTTGATATTGCCAAGGCGCTGCTGCACATGGGGATTCGCTATGAGAAAGGGATTGCCTATATCCCTCCATATAGGGCAGATATCCTGCATCCTATTGATATTGTAGAGGATGTTGCTATTGGGTATGGCTATGATAATGTGCCTTCCAAGATGCCTTCCATATACACAAAAGGAGAGGAAGACAAGAAGATTGCCTTCCTCAATAAGGTAGGGGAGGTGCTTGTAGGAGCCGGTTTTATAGAGGTGAAGAGCTTCAGCCTTATATCCAATGAGGATGCAAAGAGGTTCGGGTTGAAGGCAGTCAAGATATTGAATCCCTCAAATAAAGATTACAATGTGCTGAGGCCCTCCTTAATACCCTGCATTATGAAGGTTTTCTACAACAACAAATCCAGGGAATTCCCTCAAAGGATTTTTGAGATTGGCAAGGTATTCCCTTCTGAAGAGGCACGATTATGCATAGGCATCTCTTCCAGGGATGCCGACTTCACCCGGATAAAGCAGGTATTGCAGTTATTGCAGGAGCAGCTTGACAGGAAGTTTGATGTTGAAGAGCTTTCCAAAGATTACTTCATAGAAGGCAGAGCAGGGAAGGTTATGGATGGTAAGGAAGAGATTGGAGAGATTGGCGAGCTCCATCCCTCTTTGATTGAGCATTATGAGTTGGAGATGCCTGTTGTTCTGATGGAGATGAAGGTGAAAAAAACATCTAATAATAAGACAAATATAACTAAGAAAGGAAAAACCTTTATATAACGTTTAATTCTATTAGAGAACATAGGAGAGGGAGCTTGAATGACTGAAAAAGGATCTCAAGAAATTGAGAAGAAATTGTGGAAATCGGCTGACAAGTTAAGAAATAATATGGATGCCGCAGAGTATAAGCATGTAGTTCTTGGCTTAATATTCTTAAAATACATCTCAGACAAATTTCAAGTTATATACGAAAAACTTTCCAATGAAGAATATGCTGATCCTGAAGATGAAGAGGAATATAAAGCAAAAAACGCATTTTGGGTTCCAAAAGAATCAAGATGGGACTATATCCAATCAAAAGCAAAATTTCCTGAGATTGGCAAGATAATTGACCATGCTATGGATTTGATTGAGAGTAATAATAAATCTCTAAAAGGAGTACTTCCTAAGAATTATAATCGGCCAACACTGGATAAGAGGATTCTAGGGGAATTAGTAGATTTAATTGGTTCAATAACACTCCATGAACAGAACGGAATTGATATACTTGGAAGAGTATATGAATATTTTTTAGGACAATTTGCAAATGCGGAAGGAAAAAAAGGTGGTGAATTCTACACCCCAGAAAGTATTGTTAAAACATTAGTTTATATATTAAGACCCTATAAAGGACGAGTTTATGATCCTTGTTGTGGAAGCTCTGGGATGTTCGTTCAATCTGAAAAGTTCATTAAGGCCCATCATGGAAGAATAGATGACATCTCCATATATGGGCAGGAAAGCAATCCTACAACATGGAAGCTCTCTATTATGAACCTAGCAATAAGAGGAATTGAAGCGAATATAAAGTATGGGGATAGCTTCCACGAAGATCAGCATAAAGATTTGAAAGCAGATTATATACTTGCGAATCCTCCTTTCAATGTTTCTGATTGGGGTGGGGAACATCTAAAGGATGATCCTCGCTGGAAATATGGCGTTCCTCCAACAGGGAATGCGAATTTTGCATGGATCCAACATATGCTCTATCATCTTTCTCCTACTGGGGTTATGGGGACAGTGCTTGCTAACGGTTCTATGTCATCAAAAACCTCTAATGAAGGAGATATCAGAAAAAGAATAATTGAAGACGATTTAGTAGATTGTATGGTAGCATTACCCTCCAAACTCTTCTTTAATACTATGATTCCAGCTTGCCTCTGGATTTTGAGAAGAGGTAAAAAAGTTAGGAATGGAGAAGTCTTGTTTATTGATGCTCGAAATATGGGAAAGATGATTTCTCGAAGGAATAGGGTTTTAACCGATGAAGAGATTTTAAAGATTTCAGATACATACCATGCTTGGAGAGGAGAAAAAACCGAGAATCCAGATTATGGAGATTATAAAGATGTACCTGGATTTTGCAAGAGCTCAACACTTGAAGAGATTGAAAAACAAGATTTTGTCTTAACTCCTGGTCGTTATGTTGGAATCCCAGAAGAAGAGGACGATGGAATCCCATTTGAAGAAAAGATGGAGAAGCTTACATCTAAGCTAGCAGAACAAATGAGAGAAGGTAAAAGATTAGATGAGGAAATAAAGAAGAATCTGGAGAGTATCGGGTTTAAAGTTGAATAGAGAATGCTAAATTACATGTATATTGATGAGAGTGGAGACCTTGGAGTAAAAGATGGATGTTCCAAGTACTTGGTTATATCTGCTCTTCTTGTAAAGGAACCCGCCAAACTCGATAGGATTGTCAAGAACATGCGAAGGAATAAGTTCAAGAAAGAACTGAAAAAAGCAAATGAAATCAAGGCAAATAAATCAAGCAAAAGACTAATTAAACATATGCTCAGGGAACTAAATGAAATTAAAGATAAAAAAGTTTTTCATATTATATTTGATAAGAAAAAATTGTACAGCGAGTTCCTCAGAAATAACAAACATAAACAATATAACTTTATTGCTGGTAAGCTCGCCAGAAATATTGTTCTAGAGGAGGTTGATGTCAAAGTTAGGATTGATAAATCTAAAGGAAAACAACTATTACGAGAGGATTTTAACAAATATTTTGAGAAGAATCTGCGAGAGAAATCCAGTATACACAAGATTGAAATATTTCACAGTTACTCCCATGCATGGGCAGGCCTTCAATTTGCAGACATTTTAGCATGGTCAGCGTATCAAAAGGTGTGCTTTAACAACCCAGAATATATTGAATTAATAGATGACCAAGAAGCATATTCAATGTGGTAAAAGAAAAAACAGTACCAACCAGAACTCAATAGCGTGCACCTCAAGGTACACTGTCTGGCTGGTTTTACCTGTTATAAAAGTATAACACATAGAGATATATAAAGATTTCGGTTTTTTCAAAATGAGGAACGAAAACAAAAAACAAAAAGAGAGTGAACAAAGGATTAAGACAGGATTGAAAGACAATGCTCCTTTGTTTTGGAATTCGTATCAAAACATGTACGAAGCTAGAGAAAGACTTATTCTCAATAAAATAAATTTTTTACTTTTAGTGGCAACATTTCTGCCTATTTTATCAATTACTTTATACACTACACCTAAGTTCAAGGATATGATTATTCTAGTACCAATAGTATTCCAATTTGTGGCCTTATTAATACTCTTAAAAGATTTTTTTTCAAGAGAACCTATGGTACATTGGTTTGAAATAAAAGAAACTATAAAGAAAATAGCTAAAGATAACTTTCACGAGGACTTCTTTTGTAATTTAAAAGCATTAGAAGAACTGACTTGGGAAAATATGATGGTTAAATATACAAAAATAATAAAGCCGGCCTTACATCTCATTATATTATCATTATTTGTGCTTTCTCTATCGATGATAAGTATTGTTTTAAATCTGTCTGCCTTTTCGTACTTGTTAATATTGGTCCTCTTTTGTTCATTTCATTTGTTTATATTATTTTATTATGCTCCTGAGAAAACAAAAAAAGAGAACACTGAAAAATACAAGATTCAACTTGAAAGAATAATAAGAGAAATCAAAGAAGAGTTTAAAGATGAAAGAAACTAAATTCAAACAAACTGAAATAGGACTAATTCCCGAAGATTGGAGAATAAAAAGAATTGGTTGGAAGGATTTTATTAAAAATAATAAATGTTGGGTTATACAATAATGAAAAAATGAGAAAAGAGCAGAATTTAGATGAAGAAATAAAGAAGAATCTGGAAAGTATTGGGTTTGAGGTTTGATATAATGGCAAAGATATATTTTTGGGAAAAATTTGCAAATCAACCAGAAGAAGAATCAGAAGATATTTTGCTCTCTAATGAGGTTGAAGAAGATAAAAGCATTAGAGAATTAATCCGAAGTTTAGAGGATAAAATAATTGGGAAAAAAAGAGACTTGCAAGATTTATCTCCTGAGAACCCATCCGTAAAAAAATGGTTAAACATAGTTTTTTCTAGCTATCCAGAGAAAAAAGAATCAGAAGTTGAAGACATAATAAATGAATATCGGGCTGTTTTAAATTCAAGATCGAGAGAAAAAGAAAAATTCATTCTTGCGGTTCTACAATTAAATGATGTACTTGTAATTGTTCATTGTAAAAAAGGGCCATCTTTGGCAGAGATTGAAGATAAAGTTGTATCTGTTCAGACAATATTACATTCAAAGAATATAGTTCGAGCTGATATAATTAAAAAGGAAAATGGTATCTTAAAATTATTGGCTTATGAGCAAAGTAGAAAATTTAGTAAAGGTCATGCTAAATTTTGGGGAATTGAAATTGAAGATATTGGTTGGGATTCTCTAGGTAATATTTGCCTAAACATAGAGTTAGATGCAATAACCATCCCTGTGCAAATTAATTTAGACAATGATCAGCTTAAAAACATGGTTGATGAACATAAGATAAGCCCATCTGGAAAAATTAAGTTAGGAAAAGAAGAAGGAACAATCTCAAAAGTATTCGTTTATGGAAAAGCATTAGACTATCCAAAATTTTATGATTTCTTTGTAACTGAAACAGAAAAACTTGACGAATACAAGAAAAGATTTAATTTACTGATACCGAGCACAGAGGGATTAAGCAAATTTATGAAAGATGAGAAGTATCGTTATGTTGAGGATGAAAATTCTGTTTCTGAATTTAAAGGAAACGGAGAGGAAGTTATAATTAAAAAAACACATCCAAGATATAGTATTCTTTTTTTTACTAAATACCCGCCAGCTATCAAACCAAAACAGACATTATTGACAAAAATCCATGATGCAATATTCAATAATACAAAATATGAAGTATATCATGCTGGAGAAGATGCAAGCAAAGAAAGTTTTAGAATTGGTAATTTAATTGTATATAATAATCTGGAGTTGTGCAAAAATTTCGAGGAATTAACCTCAAATTTTATCAATAAAATCCAAGATGCTCAAAGTGCTAAATTAAAATTAAGCCTAAAGGTTTCTTTTTGCCATCTAATGAAATCGTGTATTAAATCCAAACATTTCAATTATATTTTTAACTGCTTATTATATTCTTTTCTTGCTGAGATTGAGTATGAGTTCCAAAAAACAGACGGGTTAACTACA
>DAWM01000012.1:2966-25268 GCA_002505945.1 Candidatus Woesearchaeota archaeon UBA119 | reverse complement strand
AAAAGCAAAGATTAAGTATAAATGCCCTCATTGTGGTTTTGAAGGGCAGACCATTGTGCCCTTCAAAAGGAAGACAATAAAGAGCGTAAAGACATTGAGATTCTTCTGCGAAAAGTGTAATGAGCCGATTGACATAACCAAGAAATTCAAGAAGAAGAAAACAAAAAAGTAATTATCTCTTATACACAAAAATTCACTATTCCTGTATATAGTTATTTTTCTTCTTGCTTTTCTTGAGCCTTGGTTGGCTGAGCTGTTATAACATCATCAATCCTTAGAATCATTATGGCTAATTCTGTTGCGGATACCACAGCCTCTAGTTTTACCTGGAAAGGCTCTACTATGCCTTTATCAAAGGCATCAATAATGCTCCCATCAAACACATCTATGCCTTTATGCTCATGGCCTTCATTATGTTCTACTTTGAGACTGGCGAGAATATCTATTGGATCTAAGCCAGCATTTTCTGCTAATGTTTTGGGAATTATCTCCAATGCCTCTGAAAAAGCCCTTACTGCTAATTGTTCCTTGCCCGTCAGCTCTTCGGAATAACGGGCAATCTGAGTAAGAAGAGCCACCTCACAAGCTCCTGCACCTGCTACTATGCGTCTCCCTCTCATAAAAGTGGTTAAATCACCAACAGCGTCATCCAATGCTCTCTTTACCTCATCCATGGCCTCTACAGTTGAACCTCTTGCTATCAGGGAAACTACATTTGAAGTCTTGCTCTCAACAAATACATAAGACTCTTCCGAAAGTCTGTCCTCTCTTAACTCATCAATATGACCTAAATCATCTGATGAGGCTTCTTCTAAGGTAGATATAATCCTTCCCTTGCTCATCTTAGCGAGCTTCTGCATCTCAGAGCGTTTTACCCTGCGCAAGGCGAATATCCCTTTCTTGGCAAGATAATGCGCTGCCAGGTTATCTATACCCTTTTGGCAGAAGACAACATCGACATCCATTTCCTCAATTTTATCAATCATCTCTCTAATCATGCTATCTTCCATGTCAATGAATTTATGCATCTGTTCTGGATTGTTTATCTGGATGTTCGCACTAATCTCCGTTTCCCTTACCTCTAAAGGGGCATCCAAAAGCAACACCTTAGCTTTCTTGAGCTCTTGAGGCATAGAGGTGTTTACCTTCTCCTTTTCAAGCACGATACCTTGAACAAGCTCACTATCCTCCACACTTCCCCCTTTTATAGAGCGTATCATCACATCAGAAGGATCTATCTTCTTTTCTCGGGATATTGCTTTTACAGCCTTTACACATATATCAGCGAGAATATCCTTAGCTTGTTCAGCTCCCTTGCCAGTCATAGCTGTCTCGGCAATCCTCTTAAGCATGTCATCATCTGGCTCTGTTTCAGTAGAAAGGGTTTTAAGAATATCCTTCGCCTTCCTCAAAGCCATCCTATATCCTTTGATAATAACAGAGGGATGGATATTCATGTCCAAGAGTCTCTCAGCATGAGACAAGAGTTCTCCTGCTAGAACAGCAGCAGTTGTAGTTCCATCTCCCACACTTCTCTCCTGGTTTTTAGATATGTCTGCAATCATTCGAGCAACAGGATGTTCCAAGCTAAGATGTGAAAGGATCTCTGCCCCATCATTAGTAACAATAACATTGTTAGAAGAATCAACTATCATCTTATCCATTCCCTTTGGCCCAAGGGTGGTTCTCACAGCCTCTGCCACTAGCTTAGCCGCAGCAATATTGTTTCTCTGGGCTTTCCTGCCCATTACCCTTAAGTATTCATCGGGTAAGAAGTATAAAGGTTCATAATTTTTTTCTCCCATTTTCATCCCTCCTTTGAAGGAGAATAGAAAAGAGTATTTTAAATTTTCCCATCTATCCTAAGCTGTCCAGTGGCAAGTATAGCCACTCTACAAAGCAGAGAAGAGTGAACCGAATAAAGTTGAAATCACATTAAAGACACCTAAGAAGGTCAGTATTGAGAGGGTGCAATAAATAATAACATATTTAGGCGAAGCCCTCAAATCACCATTCCTTATAACAGAAATCAGAAGCGAAGCAGTAAAACTTGAAATAATTACTGCTCCTATTATAAAATAATAAAGCAGTGAAGGATCAAAAGTAATATTCAAATCAGCAATATTTAAAGGAAGGTTTGCTCCTTGAACCTGGCCTACATTGGAGAATTTTTGAGATATACTTTCTAACACTCCAACTAAGTTGAAAGCAAGTGAAAACAGCAATGGGATAATTATTATAACAATAACCGAAATGAAAATTGTATAAGCAGTAGAGGTTGCTCTAATCTCTTCTTTAAGACTTTTGTTTTTCTCAAGGCTATCTACCACATTATCTACAATATAAGCCATCTCACTGCCACTTTTATTGCTCTCTGCAAGCAAAGAGAAAGTCCTTAACAATTCAGGTGAGTTGTATTTCTTGGCCAGATTAAACATCGCAGAAACTAAATCTTCACCTACCATTACCCTCTTGGCCATTAACCGGATTTCAAAGCTTAATTCTTGATAAGCAGGATCTATTGAATTCCATAGGGCTTTATCAAGGGTCAAACCTGCTTTCAGGTTCTGCGAAACCTGTCTAAGGAAATCAGGCAACATCTTCTCCATGGAAACGGTTCTACGAAATATTCTATACTCAAAATAAACATAAAAAAGTATGAATACCAAAAACAAAGAACCTATAAGTGCAAGGAAAAGGAAACCAAAGACCTTCAGAAAATTCACAAAAACTGTTTTGTTGATTAGAATCAAGCCAAGTGATTCAAAGAAAGTCAGGGGTCTAGCTAAACCAGGAAGGGTTACTTTTTCTAATGAAGGCACTACAGAAAAAACTACATATATCCCTGAAAATAAAAGGGCAAGTACCACAATTATGCCAATTAATGAATAAGGTACTTCTTCTATTCCAGCCTTAAGCAAGTAATCCCTTAATCTTGGTCTGATTTTGTTTGGGATAATAACCCTACCAAGCTCATGGAAGAAAGAAAATCCTTTTTCAGATTCATTTTTAGCCTTATCTGGTTTCATAACGACACCGCCGGTTGAGAGGATTTCGCATTAAGCACGAATATAAACTGGAATATAAACAAGGCAAACAGGAGAGCAAGGAAGAAAAGCACACTTGTTTCAAGTCCCATTACAGACATTACAATAACTCCGAGAACCATCGCTATAGCTGGAAGCACGCCACCCAATACCAAATAAAACATTACTACAGCATTTAACTTCTTGCCATAAGCCCTGATTTCATTCATCTGTTCATCCCTTATTGAATCTAGAATCTGTCTAAGAGAGGATGCGACATCAGCACCTGTTTTAGTTGCAGTAAGAATCTGGGTAAGGATTCTTTTGAATTTATCAGAGGGGGAATATTCTCGAGCTTCCTCCAATGCCTTCTCTATGGGCACACCTGACATTATTGTGTTTACAATCTCTTTGAATAGTGTAGATGAAACTCCATAGCTATTAGAAGCATCTATGAGGCATTTAAAGAGGGGTTCACCAGATTGAAGCTTAATCAAGAGATATCTTCCTGCAAAGAGAACCTCTCTATCATATTTTTTCCGTCTTTTAATAATCATTACGGCAGGATACCCGAGGAATATGAAGAAGAAAAATATGAAAATGATAGGAAAAAGGGCTAAGAGAATAAGAGGTTTCTCAATCAGCCTAAAGGCTAAACCAGCTGACAAGGTAATTACAAAGGCAAAGAAAAATGATAAGAAATAGGTTTTCTTAAGAAAATCGTCAAAACTTCCTTTATACTTTGCAGTATGAAGCTCTTTCTTGAGTTTATACTTATCCACAAAAGGCGGGGTCCTCACCATCTTATAATCACTAATATGACTTTAGTATGCTTGGTAATATTAACAACAAATAAAGCTTAGATGATTAAGAGTCATTGTTTTGAATGGTATATTTTCTGAGATAATAATGAGCCATGATTGAACCAATCTTATGGATGTCATTTATATTCTTAGAAACCAACCATTGAAGAATCTCTTTTTTGTCTTCAAGATCAGTCCTAATCTGATCTTCTGACATTCCCGTGTAAAGAGTAATAGTATCAAACAGTCTCCTAGGAGTTTGGAGGAAATTCATCTCTTGCTTTGAGACATTATACTGCATTATAACATTAGAATTTCCTTCCTTATCTACTTCCGCTAACTGCAACGTAACCCGATTTCCTGTTCTTCTATTCCTGTATTGGACGCATATTAATGAAATTGCTGAAAGCATTTGAGCTGGAATCTCAATCGGAGGATTTACCAACCTCTGAATAGTCTCTTCGGCATTGTTAGCATGCAAAGTAGCATAAACAGAGTGGCCTGTATGCATTGCTTCAAACAAGACCTCTGCTTCCCTTTTCCTTCTAATCTCTCCTACTACAACCCTGTCTGGACGCATCCTTAAGGAGTTCACTACTAAGTCTAACATAGTTACCTCTCCTTTGCCTTCGGGATTTGGGAGTCTTGTTTCGGTTGGAACCCAATGGAGGTTCTTTGGAAGAGTAATTTCTCTCGTATCTTCAATAGAGATTATCCTCTGGTTGGGTGGGAAGAAGTTCGCAACCACATTCAACATAGAGGTCTTTCCTGAACCTGTTCCGCCTGTTATAAGAATGGAAAGCTCGTTCTCCACAGCAAGCCAGAGCATTGCAGCAGCTTCATAGCCAATTGTTCCTGTTCTGATGAAATCAGTTATTGTCCAAGGCTTGGTAGCAAACTTTCTAATTGTGATTGTATTACCAAAAGAAGAGATTGGATAAAGGGTAGAGTTAACCCTGTCTCCAGTAGAGAGGTGGGCATCCATCAAGGGCTTTAGCACAGTTATCTCCTTTCCAATCTCTCTTCCTATCATTGTAGCATAATGCCTGATTTTGTCCTCTGAAGAAACATAAACATTAGTCTTAAGCCATTTGTGCTTCCTGTGATAAACCCAAATGGGCTCTTGAGAACTGTTCACTGCAATTTCCTCTAGATTCGGATCTTTTAGAATGATATCTATCTTGCCTAGACCAATATTCTCCTGAATAAGATGATTGACCAAAAGGTTGGTTGTTTTTTCATCAATGTGTGGAAAATACTTCTTGATTAATAACTGAATCTCACCTGAAAACTGATCCTTTATCTCATCAAAGCCAGCAGATTTGGATAAATCTATCTCACCTATCTGAACCTTCCGGACAAATTCATCTTTGATTTTATCTAATACTACCTTGGTAACTTGACTGATATTGATGATGGAAATATGGTACTCTGGAACAAATGCCCCCTTTTTGAGAAGGATTTTTATGTTCACAATCAGACCATTAACATTCAATTCATAGGAAGAAAGAACCTTTATGTCATCTTTTGGCTTTTCTTTTGACTTTTTGGGGGATTGATTCTCCCCTGAAGGAGAAGGAGATTGAGATGAGGCCTTATTAGGGGAGTTTGATCCAGGAATCCGAAAGCTAGGTTGAGTTTTCTCCTTTTCCTTGGTTTGTTGATTTGGCATGTTCACCAACCTCTTCTAATTTTTAAATGAAAAGATGATTATTTCTCACTTTCTTCACTTGGAAGCAACTTCAGGGAAGACAACAGATTCTTATTCATATCATTATACTTATCTCTTATCTTATCATACAGATTCAAGATATTGAGTCGTAGCATTGTTTTTCTCTCTAAAAAGCCTGCAGGCAATTTGTCATATAACTTTAGGATTCTCTCATAATAATCCTGTGCTTCCTTTAGCTTATTCGCATCTATTAGCTTATTGGCCTCCTCAAGAAGCTCTTTTATTTTATTGAAATCATAAGAGAATCGCTTGACTTTTTCCTTTAATACCATCTCATTAATCTGGGAGTAAAGATCCAAGAGTTTCTCTTGCACTGGATTTTTTTCCTTTAAGAAACCTTCAGGAAGTTGCTTAAAAAGAGAAGCTGCTTCTATGTAATTTTTAACAGCAAAATCGGTTTTACCCGCCTTAACTGCCTTTTCAATCAACTTAATCTGGGCTTTCACATTTGACATTTGCTCCTCAAACTTTTCCTTTTGAACCTCTTCTGAAACAATATCCAGGCGCTGAGAAGCCTGTATTAGCTCATTATTAAGCTCTTTTTTCTCCGCATAAAATTCCTTGGGTATCATGGTTATAAGTCGCTGACCAAGATTTAGGAGATTCTTTGCTTCATCTATCTCCTTCTTCTGAAGGAGGTTGTCTATTTTTTTTATTACCGCTTTCAACTTATCTTCCAATAAGGAATATTTCTTGGTTTCCACCTTATTCTTTATTTGAAGTAGTCTTGACTTCATTTGCAGCATTTTATTCTGTAGCTCTGTCTTTCTTTGAATAAACCCTGAGGGGAGTTCATTAAAGAGGTCAGTTGCTTTTTTCAGAGAGTTATCTGCCATCTCAATCTTATCTCGGGCAGCATAACTTTTTGCTTGGGAAAGAAGTATCATAATCTGCTTCTCTTTCATATCAAAATCCTTGGTTGCCTTCTCTTTGAGGTTTTCAATCAGTTGCTTGTCAAAATCAACTATGTTCTCTACGAGCTCAAGGTTTTTCTTGTAATATATCTCAGGTATCTTTGATTTCAACTCAGATATTTTCTTATAAAGCTGCCGAGCCTTATCAAGTTCACCCTTCTTAGAGTATTCCTGAGCCTGTTGCAGAAGATATTTGATGTCTGAGAAGATTTCTGGTTTTTTCCCTTCTTCTGAAGCAAGATTGCTTTTCATCTGATCAAGCTTGACCTGTTCATCTGAGTTTATCTTTTCTAGAATCTGATTCCTCATATCCTCTAGATTCTTCAGAATAGTGTTGTGGGCAACCTTTGCTTTGAAAGAAGAAATTTTACCGGAAGCAATCTGATTCAACACCTTGTTTATCAATTGGTATTTCTCCTTTAATTTTGAAACAAAGGCTTTGTCATCGTAATGAGAAGATACTGCTGAAAAAATCTTGTTAAGGCTATTGATAATCCTATTTGCCATTTCAGCACTTAGTTTTTGATTATTCTTTAAATCGTCCTCAACTTCCTTAATCTTGGAGGCAACATCTACATTCTCCACATTGAAATCCTCTTCATCAGATGGCTCTATGGGTTTGAAATTCTCAGAACTCTTATACTTTATTGTGGGTGAAGATAAGCCATAATTAATGGTAACAAAGCCTTCTTCCTCAAGAAAGAGCGCCCATTGTTCTACTACTTTAGGATTAGTCTCAAGAATCTTGGCAGCATCTGGAATAGAAATCTCTTTCTTTTCCTTTATCAAATTAAATAAAGAGTCCACTAATGTAGTTACTTCTCCTTTATCTTCCATGTCCGGACACCAAAAAATTTAATTGTTAATAGGATAATTTAACAAAAATCCCTCCACTTCTCATATTAAAGGAATGTTTAAAAAATGTTTTAATCACTATAGGATAATAACAATGCTTGGGGACAAGAAAAGATTATAAACTAAAAAGCTAGAATTGGCTTTTATGCAAACAGGATTCAGAAAAATAAAACTGGAAGTGTTAAAAAAGCTTAATCAGGATAAATCCAGTAAGGGAAGCATAGACAAGCCTATTGTTCCTTTAGTTGATAAAATAAATCAACTCCCTGATTTCGTTACTACTAGTTCTTGCTCTGGAAGGATTTCTATTGTAAAGGAAAAAGAAGGAATGACTAAGCACAGAAAGGCATGGCTCTTTAAGAGTCATTCAAAGGTCTGTATTGAAGATCTAAGGGGTATTTCTTTGATTGAAGAAAAGTGTAGTTTAAAGTTTGAAAGTGTAATACTTCATATTGCTACAAAGAATGTAGATAAAGGGTTAAGGATGCTTAAGCTCGCTAAAGAGGCTGGCTGGAAGAAAAGTGGAATAATCTCTGTTAAGGACAATAAGGTAGTACTAGAATGCTCTTCTACTGAGATTTTGGCTATGCCTTTTTCCAAATCAAATAGGATTATTGCAAATGATGAGATGCTTGAAGAATTCTGTAAAGAAGCTAATGAAAAGCTTGAGAGGGCTCATAAAAAGATAGAAAGGTTTCTCACTGAAATAGAAAAAAACAAAGATTTTCTGAGTGAGGATTAGAGAAAAATCATATCCTAAAAATTTACCCGAAAGGGCGGGGTGTTTAACCCCCACAAAAATTGTGAATTTTTGGGATTAAAAAGAAGAGGCTTTATTTATCACTTAAAAGTGTTAGTTTTAGTCTCGTCTTTTAAATAATTACCTGTCTCTGCTCAAATGTATCTGAAAAAGGAACCTCACCAAACTTGCACTCCTTGCAAGTGGGGTCTAAAGCTACCCAATTGCCTTCAATTTTCTTACTAAGAGGGATGTCAGGCATGTAAGCATTAACATATATGTGGCCTTCTATCAGTACAAACCGGGTTCTTATACCAATCTGCCCTAAGAGGTTGGCTAAGAGGATGGACATGCCATCACAATCAGCGGAATGAGATATCAAGACCTCTAAAGGATGCTCAAAATAATCTTGCAGTGGATCAGGGACATAGTTTATGGAATCCCTTACAAACAAATAAAGGGCTAAAGGAGCGCAACCTTCATAATCCCTGCAGGATTTGGAGGATATGTAATCTGCCAAGGCCTTTAAACGAAAATCCTCATAATTCTTGTAATAGTTGAGCAACAATACCATATCCATCTCCTTCTCTTTCTTTATTTCGGTATTGTTTAATTTTATCTGCTGAAGAAGATATTCTATATGGGGATCATCCAAGCTTGGCACATTTGAGGGCTGTTCAAGATGCTCTACAAAGAAGGTGGAATAAAAGCCAATGAAAATCAAGAAAACCGAAATAATAACAAGAATTTTAAATAATAGGTCAGGTATCTTCTTTTCTTGTTTAGGCTTATTAAGCTCAATATACTTATCTATCTCATCCTCAGGGGATGAATATGGTATGGGAATATCTTGTTTAGGCTTCATTTTTGCTAAATAAGGGAAAAGAATAAAAGAGATATAAAACTTTTCAAAAATGATGAAGAATAAAAAGAAAAAGGATATGAAAGAGTTTAGAGGAGCGGAGGCAGTTCTCTCTTTTCAGGAGGATATGGTCTTGAAGGAAAGGAATGTAAAGAAATACAGAAATAAGACAATAGATTCCAAGCTGAGAAAGGAAAGAACACGTATCGAATTCAAAATACTTGAGAAATTATACAAAAAAGGAATTCCGTGCCCTAAGCCTTTAAAGATTGATGAAGCAAGAGGCCTTATCTCTATGGAGTGGGTAAAAGGAAAGCGGCTAAAGGATGTCTTGAATAGAGATAATTCCGAAAGGGTTGCTAATAGAGTAGCTGAGATTGTTGCGGGCTTGCATAATCAAGGCATTGTTCATCAGGATTTAACCACATCCAACTTCTTAATTGATCAAGATGATAATATATTCATCATTGACTTTGGGTTGTCTTTTTTCTCTCAAAAGAAGGAGGATAAGGCAGTGGATATCCATCTCTTGGAAAGAGCTATAGAATCAAAGCATCCAGAGATAAACCAACACTTTATGAAAGCCTTCTTAAAAGAATATCAAAGGAAATGCAAGGATGCTAAAGGGGTATTGAAGCGATTAGAAAAAGTAGAGAAAAGAGGGAGATACAAGAATAAAACAAAAAGTTACAGCTGATTTAGAATCAGCAGCTTAAGAATGGAATAGATATTATCCCACTCCTGGCTAAAAAAACTATCAACAATACTAAAATAACTCCAATTAAAAATCCCTTCATCCAAACCACAAAATGAACACCAGTAGCATCACCAAACAAACCCATTTTTTTCACCTCGAATGCTTTATTTTAAATATAAAGCCCAATATTTTACATTTATTGATTTGAATATTTAAAACTTACGAAAAAATGTTAGCAAGAGGATTTCTAAAACCTTGAAATCATAAGCTTCCTTGAAATCATAAGCTTTATAAATAAAACAAATTTCCCGCTAATAAGTGGTTTTGTATGGTTCAAAGAATCGGTTCATCAATAAGGAAAAGTAGGTCCCTCTTTAGGAAGGATTATAAGAGAAAGGGAAAAAGAAGCACCAAAGAATACTTTAAGGAGCTCAAGGAAGGGGATAAGGTTGTTCTCAAAACTGAATCCTCCTCTCCTGAATCGCGGTTCCATTCTCGTTTTTATGGGAAATGCGGGCAGGTAATTGGTAAGAGAGGAAGGTGCTATAAAGTAAGATTTAAGGATATGAAAAAGGAAAAAACTTTAATAGTGCATCCTATTCATTTGAAAAAGTTAGCATAAAGGGTGAAAATGAGCAAGATAAATATTGTTTCAGAAGAGCCAATTTGCGAGTTTGAGTTAAGGAAAGAGTTAGAGAAGACTAAAAAGAGAGAAGGAGAGCTTAACTTTAGGGCCAATAGAACCTTAGAGCATTTAAATGAGGTTTGCAAGCTCTCTGCAAAGAAAGGAGAGGAGCTCAAGAAGTCCCTGATAGATTTAAATATCCCTAGAATGAAGGACGAGGTCATATGCAAGATTGTGGATTTATTGCCGCAGGATGAAGAGGAATTAAAGAATATCCTTCAAACATACAACCTTACTGTTTCTAAGAATAATGTAAAATCAATTCTAAAGGCTGTTTCTGAACATATATGATTAGGAAGCTTTAGAACCAACTTGAAAACAAAAGTTATTTAAATCTTCTATATCTTAGCAAATACAGGGAGGGGAAATGGAAAGAGAACATAAAGGCAGTAGAGGCCATAAAGAAAGAGAAGAATTTGCGATTGTATTAGATTTTCTGCCGAATGGTTATCCTTTCTCTGAAGGAAGTTCTTATAAGAAAAAGCCTATCGTTCAGGCAATGGGAACAAAGAATCTCACTTTATTAGAACTGGCCCCAAAGATAGGTGTATTTCTCCAGCCTCATGAAAAGGTGTATATTGGAGAGATGAAGAGGGAAAAGATTCACCATATTATCAGAAGACTACCATTCTCAAAGTTAACTCCCACAGCTAAGAGCGAGCTTAGTTATGCTATTGATCAGATTATTGATGAGAATGAGGATAAGTTTGTTGAGTTTTTCAACAAGGCTAGGCCTTTGACTACGAGAATGCATTCCTTAGAACTTTTGCCAGGTATGGGCAAGAAAAGGATGTGGGAGCTTCTTGATGAGAGAGAAGAAAAGCCTTTTGAGGGTTTAAAAGAGGTAAACGAAAGGGTAAAACTGCTTCCTCATGCTAAGGATATGGTTAAGAAGAGGATTATTAAAGAGTTGGAAGGAGAAGAGAAGCACTATTTATTTGTCAGACCCTAATTCTAAGAGGCAAATAAGATGGGAAAGAAAAAGACTCCGAAAGGGATTGGTGTAAAGAAAGAAGAGAATTTCTCTGAATGGTATTCTGAACTGGTCAAAAAGGCAGAGCTTGCTGACTTGAGGTATAATGTGAAAGGGTTTGTTTGCTATAGGCCTTGGGCTGCTATCACTATCAAGAAGATGTTTGATTTGTTTGAGGAGTGCCTGGAAAGAAAAGGCCATTTGCCGATAGTAATGCCTTCTCTAATTCCTGAGTCCAACTTCAAAAAGGAGGCTGAACATGTAGAAGGTTTTACTCCTGAGGTTTTTTGGGTAACAGAAGCTGGCGAATCAGAAAAATTTGAGGAGAAATTGGCTTTGAGGCCTACAAGTGAGACTGCCATATATCCCATGTATAGTTATTGGATTAGAAGTTATAATGATTTACCTTTTAAGAGGTATCAGGCTGGCCAGGTGTGGAGATACGAAGGAAAATCTACCAGACCTTTCTTGAGAGCAAGGGAGTTCCATTGGATAGAGGCGCATAATGTGTTTGCCTCAAAGAAGGAGGCTCTGAATCAGGTTAAGGAGGATATGGAAACCACTAAGGAAATGCTCACAGATGAATTTGGTTTGTCCTTTATTTTCTTTGAAAGACCTCAATGGGACAAGTTTTCAGGGGCTGAGTCTACCTATGCTGCGGATGCCTTAATGGATTCTGGCAGGGTTATACAGCTTCCTTCCACCCATTTTATAGGCCAGGGTTTTGCTAAGGTATTTGATGTTAAATTCAAGGATAAGGATGGAAAAGAGAAATACGGCTATATTACTTGCTATGGGCCAGCGATAAGTCGTATATTCGGGGCGATGATTGCTATTCATGGAGATGATCAAGGCCTGGTTTTGCCTTTTAAGATATCTCCTCTACAGGTAGTGGTTGTGCCTATTGTTTATGATGAAAAGAAGAAGGAGATTCTGAGTAAAGCAGAGAAAATTGGGGAGATGCTTTCCTATTCTTATAGGGTTAAAGTGGATGAGCGAGATGATATCTCTCCGGGAGAGAAGTTTAATATATGGGAGATGAAAGGTGTCCCTTTCCGGATTGAGATTGGGCCTAAGGATTTGGAGAATAACCAAGCTGTTATTGTTAGAAGATACGATGGAAAGAAGTTCTTTGTAGGGGTTAAAGAGTTAGAAGGGAAACTAAGGAAACTTTCTGAAGCCTATACAAAGGAACTGAGGGAGCTTCACCAGCAGCGTTTTGAAAACCTTATTGAGAAATGCCATTCAATAGATGAGGTAAAAAAGGCAATAAACAGGGGAAAGATTGCTTGCGCAGGGTTTTGCTCTATAGATCATGATGGAGAGAAATGCGCCGAGGTTATTGAAAAAGAGACCGGCGGAAAAGTAAGAGGATGCAGGCTTGATAAAGAGGATATTTCTTTTGATAAATGCATTGTATGCGGGAAAAAGGCGCATAAGACTGTTTATATTGCAAAGGATTATTAGAATTATCAATGAAATGCGCCAGCCGGGAATCGAACCCGGACCAGACCCGTGGCAGGGGCCTATTGTACCGTTCAACTACTGGCGCGTTGATGATGAGTTCTGGGCAGTTCTTTAAATAATTTTTGTTTGGGTTATCTATTATTAGTTTCATAAAACTATATATATTAGAGAGGTAAAAAGGAGGTATGGTTGAAGAAGATAGAGTATCCAAAAAGGTTGGAGAAATGTTTGATGCATTTGAGAAAGCGCGTAATGCGATAGAAAGATTGGAACCGATTGATTGGGAGAAGGTACCACCAGAAGAGAAAGAAAGAAAACAAAGATTAGAGAAGTTACTGGATTATTATGAGACTCTCAAAAAAGTAATGCAAGATACAGTAAGAGATACGGAAGGAATTATTGATATAGAAGAAAATCTTCCTCCTGAGTATGTTACAGATAAAGAAAAAATTCAGAAAAAATATAATTCATTTAAAAACACTATAAACAAAATCGATGAAGAAATGCGAAGATGTGAACAGTTGATTTCTAAATATAAGGGCTAGGTTAAAAGAGAGGAAAAAGTATTGGTTTTTTGGTAAAAAATATCCCATTAACACAAAAATAAACTACTTCTCAGTAAAAACATTTAAAAAGAACAAGTTGATTCTACGGCTAGGTGACTATAATGAAAGATTATTCAAGTTTTGAAACAGGAATAGGAGAACTGCCTCAGACAGTAGATCCTTTCAGAGGAGTTTCATATGTAGGAGGCAAGTCACCAGACGAAAATCTAAAGGGGGTGAAAAACATGGAAAATGGAAAGGAAGAATCTGAAGAGCCACAGAAACCCGAAGAGGTTGAGATAAATTACAACGCTAATAAAGACAACGCTAAGGAAGACAAAGAAGACGAAGAAAACATGGTTGAGATTGGCGGGGAAAAAGGGTCTGAGTACCAGGAACCCATAGGTCCTGAGTACAAATCTCAAGAGAATATACCTGAAGGAAACGCAGATGAAGAAGTGAACAGGCTCTACGATAGTTTTATGTCCGCCAAAGAAGCAATTGAAAAATGCGGAAATGACGGTAATTTAGAAAGCATGCTGAAAGCAGCTCGTGACAGAGTAAATGAAGAGAACAAGAGTATTGAAGGACATGCGGATTACTTGGATGAGGCGTCTGAAGAAAGAAACAAGTATGTTGAAAACGTTGGCAAAGCATATAATTCTTTGACTGAAGGATTAAAGGATCTTATCGAAACGATTGGAAGATACTTCAATGGTCAGACAAAGAAAGATTAAAACCCTTTTTGTTTTTTGATGTCTTTTATTTTATTTTTTATATTTCTATTTCTTATCTTTACATAGCTAGTTTCTGGTATATTCAGAAAACAGAATATCAAAATTTGAGAAATGACTTAAAAAAGTACTAACCCACTGGAATGTTCTGAAGGGCGTTGTTTATGAACTGAGGTAAGAACACGAAATAAAGTATTAAAAGGGTTATTACAATCGCTATCTTAACCAAAAGAGAAACCAGAATACCTGAAATAGAACTCTCGGGCTCCTTCTTTTTCTTGCCTTTGGTTTGCTGGGACTGCTGTTTCTCAGGCTGTTGCTGTTGTTCCTCCTTCTGAGTGTTCTCGTTGGATTTCTGAGCAGCTTGCTGAGGAGCAGCATTGCTGGGAGAATAAGAAGAGCCTTCTAGCATCTGAAGCAGTTTAAGGGGTGGAATCTCCTTTAAAGCACCCCAGCCTGTATCCTCATATAACTTAAGTGAAGAATCGTTCTGACTTCGGATGTATTCAGCAGCACTCCTCAAGTCATCAAAGTACTTATATTTTCTATGATCTGTTACCACATAGGCCATATTACAATAATTATAACAAGTGTTTATAAAAGTTTTCTTAAACAGCCTTAAAAAAATAAAAACATTTTTAAATGATTTGAATCACATTTCTTCTTAGGGGAGTTGTAAATGTATGATGAAGATGTGGAAGAGGACTATGAATTCGACGAGGATACCAATGTTTATCAAGAGGAGAGCAGGGACGATTTGGTAGATGACGATGAAATCTCAAGTGAAGAAGAAGCCTTTATGAAAGGCTATGAAGACGATATAGAAGACACAAACGAATCCTCGGAGCAATAAACAACAAAAAACCTTGTCTTTATAGGTTTTCTTATGCACAAAAATTGTGAATTTTTGTGCGGGTTTTAACACCTCGTCTTTCAGGATGGATTTTTGGTATCCTAAAAATCCCTACTTGTCAAAATAAGTGGCGCTCGTAGTGGATTTTTATGAGCTCATCACAGATTTCCATATTAAAAACAAAAGGGTGTAATTTATGGCTGATGATAAAAAAGTAGAAAAAGACAGATTTGTTGAATTAGACTATACTGGCAAGACTGAAGAAGGTTTTATTTTTGATACTACGGATGAAAAGTTAGCTAAGGAAAACGGCTTATACTCAGAGAAGAAGAAATATGAACCAATTGTGATATGTGTTGGTAAGAATCATGTACTTGAGGGTTTAGATGAAGCGCTGATTGGAAAGGAAGTTGGAAAAGAATATAGTATAGAGCTGACTCCTGAGAAGGCTTTTGGGAAACGGACACCTTCTTTGATAAAGTTAGTCTCATTAGCCCAATTCAAAAAGCACAATCTAAATCCCACTCCTGGAATGCAGGTGGAGATTGATGGGAAGACGGGATTTATTAAGAGTATAAGTGGAGGAAGAGTTCTGGTGGATTTTAATCATCCTCTTGCTGGAAAGAATATCAAGTATGATGTGAAAGTTAACAGGATTGTAGATGATGATAAGGAAAAGATTGATGCTATCCTTAAAATAAGATTAGGGCTGCCCGAGATAAAAAGTAAGATAGAGGATGGGAAGGCAATCATAGGGCTTGATTTTGAGCTGCCTCAACAGATAAAAACTCCTCTTGAAGAAGAGATTAAGGAGTCAACTGGTAAGGTCAAGGAAGTAATATTTAAAGAGAAGAAGAAAGAAAAGCAAGACAACACTAAGAAATCAATTGAACAATAATTTTTTAGTTTTCCTTAATTCTATCTCTAAAAAACAAAAGTTTAAATATAATAATCTTACAAAAAAGAATAAGAAAAGTCTACCTGCTTAGGTTTTGTGGGTTTGATGCTCTATCCTTAAAAATGAGGGGTTGTATCAACTAGATTTTAAGGGTAAAGACTATCTGATAATTTCAATCTTAATGGAGGGTAAAAAGATGGAAGGTATTATTCAGAACGCCACCGAGAGAGCAGAGGAGTCTGTGGTAATCAAGAAGGAAAAAGGAAACAGCGATATTGATAGGGAATTGGAGCAGCTTCTTGATTCCCAAAAGGCAAGTATTAGGGTTGTTGGATGTGGTGGCGCTGGAAACAACACTCTTTCTAGGATTAACGAGGTAGGAATAGAAGGGATAATGTCTATTGCAATCAACACGGATGCACAGGATTTGCTCTACACAAAGGCAGATCAGAAGATTTTGATTGGGAAAGACCTTACTCAAGGGTTAGGAGCTGGCTCTAACCCAAATATTGGTGAAGAGGCTGCTAGAGAGAATGAGGCAGATTTAAAGGAAGCAATTAAAGGCGCTGATATGATATTCGTTACATGCGGTCTTGGTGGAGGAACCGGTACTGGAAGTATTCCTGTGGTTGCTGAGCAGGCCAAGAAGCAGGGCTCCCTTACCATTGCAATTGTCACCCTGCCCTTTACTATGGAAGGAAATTCTAGGTATGAGAATGCTATGGTAGGTCTGGAAAGGCTTAGGAAGATTGTGGATACATTGATAGTCATACCTAATGATAAGCTTCTGGAGTTAGCTCCTGACCTTCCGATAAACACTGCTTTCAAGGTCGCTGACGAGATTCTTACTAGCTCTGTAAAAGGCATTGCAGAATTGGTAACCAGGGCTGGCTTGGTAAACCTTGATTTTGCCGATATAAAGGCAATTATGAGAGATGGTGGAGTTGCTTTAATAGGGGTTGGTGAATCCGATAGTGATAACCGAGCAGAAGAAGCAGTGGAAAAAGCGGTAGAGAATCCTTTATTAGATGTGGACATCTCAGGAGCATCTGGCGCTCTCATTAATATCTCAGGGGGACCAAACCTTACCTTGTCTGAGGCTAAGCATGTGATGGAATTGATTGCAGAAAAGCTTGACGAGGATGCAAAGGTAATTTGGGGTGCTCAGATATACGAAGACCTAGAGAATATATTAAGGGTAATGGTTATTGTTACCGGAGTAAAATCCTCTCAGATTCTGGGCTCAACCTACAGCCCAAAGGCAAAGGGAGAAATGGAATCTGATCTTGGAATAGAGTTTGTAGATTAAAAATCATAGAGATGAAAAGATTAAATTTATAAAGGCCTTCCTTTTTCCAGTGATAAACATGGTAGATTTAAAAAGATTTTTTTATCAATGCAAGGTTGCTTTACGCTTGACTCGCAAGCCAACTAAGGACGAGTTTGCTAATATTGTAAAGATCACTGGAATTGGGATTCTGCTTATTGGAGCGATGGGTTTTGTAATCCAGATGATTGAGAGATATATTTTTGGATAAGGTGTAAGTAAATGGAAGAGAACGACAAGCCAAGATATTACATTTTGAGGGTAACTGCTAATAGAGAAGAGCAGGTACTAGGCTTTATATACAGCAATGCTCTTAAAAAGGGCTTTGAGGTGTATGGATTAGTTCACCCTCCTGGGATGAAGGGTTATATCATTATGGAGGCTAAGGATAGACAGACTGCTGAAGCAGCTGCTAATGGAGTGCCTTATGCTAGGGGAATCCTTAAAGCAGGAGTGGATTACACCGAGATAGAGCACCTTATTGAGATTACCAAGAAGAAGGCAATCAACATCAAGAAGAATGATATTGTCGAGATTATTGCAGGGCCTTTCAAAAGGGAGCAGGCCAAGGTGATAAGGTTTGATAGCACCAAAGCAGAGGTTGTGGTTGAACTTCTTAATGCTGCGGTCCCTATTCCCATAACATTGAAGATAGATGATGTTAAGGTTATAAGAAGGGAAGATCAAAGCGATGTAGACGAGGAGTAGTTTTTTAGGTTATTTCTCTAATTTATTTAATACAATAGAATGCAGAATCAATTCTTAGTTTATACTCTTTAACACTTGAGAAGTTTCTGTTTAAACTATCCTTTAATAAGTTAAGTTTCTTGGATTTTGATAAGATTGTTATGACCGCTACTTTCTTTACAACCCTATGAATCTCTTTGACTGCTGCCTCAACATTAGAGAAATTCTGGGCTGCTGTGATGCTTATTACATAGTCAAAGGAATAATCTGGAAAAGGAAGGTCCTCAGCATCTGCTCTCTTAGTTCTATAAGGATTGTGTTTAAGCATCTGTTCTGAATTGTCTACACCAACGATATCGCATTGAAACAAAGACATTGATAGACCTGTGCCGCAGCCCACATCAAGGATTTTGTCCTTAGGCTTGGGGTTGATAAGACCTTTAACAAAGCGAGCCTTCTCCAATTGCTCTTCCTTTCGGAAGGAATTATAACGTGGTGCTATCTCATCATAATAATCCATCTTTAATCAAGAACAAAGAAAGAGGATAAGAATAAATAATTATCTATCTAAGGCCATTGCACGCAATCGCTAAGGTTATAGTAATCAAGCCTGATCAGGTCTATCTTGAAGTAAGGGAAGGTATCATTTAGGCATTCAAGAGCAGTTATATTATCCATCCTATCAGGGTTATCTCCTTCTAAACCAGTGCAATTACCGCTAAAGAAACAATGATCAACATAAGTCATATTCTTGTTATCACCATCATCGCCTTCATACCCATATTTTATTTTTTCCATATCAATCCCTTTTGGAAAGGAAGTATTTGGGTTAAGGAAGGATTCAATACCGCAGCAAGTTGAATTGGCAGAGATATTAAGCCGCATCCTCTGGAGGAAAGAAGGAGCTAGGGTATTCTTGAAATAAGCAGAGCGGTTGACATGGTCTTTAAAGCAGGTGTAATTCCAGGATTTGCTTAGAAAGCATCCTATTTGAACAGGGGTGTATAACTGCTCTAAATTTTCTTGAGTAGCATTCAGATCTTTTCCTATGTCCAAGGGAGAATACTCAAAGAAATTCCTATACTGCTCATTGGTAAAGTTAAAGTAAATAGGGTCCTCTAAGCCTATTATAGGAACAAAGGATGTTATATCTAGGGTTCTATTCCAAAGAGCGAAAGGGGTGGTCAAGGTTGCTCTCATTGAGACATTAACCCCTACTTGATAGGGGCCGGTGTCATTATTTTGGAAGATTGTTATAACCACATGTTCATAATCTTCCTCTATATCTAGTTCATATAGATCAGGACTGGCTTCATCAAAAGCATCTTCTAAAACTCCCAGCATATGACTCATATTATATTTATTGCCTAAATCAGAGATTGTACGGCTTTCATTCCAGAAAAGCCCTTTAAAAGCGGTATCAAAATCTACCCCACTGGCAATCAAAAGAGTATAATTCCGAGAGATATTATCCAATGCATTATATGCCGCTGTCCTTATAAAAGAAGGCAGGATAGAATGTTCCAGGGCTTCATAGAAATCATTTCCATACTTCAAGCCTGTTTCTTCTGCTTTTTCCATTGTTATTACTGCTTCATTGGATTGAGGAACAAGGATAAGAAGGACACTTGAAACTAATATAAGAGACATAATTGTGAAAAAGAAGCCCTTCTTATTCATTCTCAAGACCATGATACCACCTTGAATACGCAAGGACCATATAATTCCTGCTGTTTATTTGCAACCACTACCCAACTTGAAGAGGCAACATTGGTTGAGTTTTCTCCTTTATCACTCAGATTGAATTCAGTTGTATTGTAAACTAAATTATGATCACACCATATCGCAAGGGAAAGATTGCCACCTTCAATAGGAGATGCATCGATTAATTCATTCAGTGAATCCTCGGCAAGGGAAGCACAATCATCCTCTCCCTCCTCACAAAGAATCAGAATCTGCTGATCGATCTGGTTTTCAAGTTCACATAGGCCATCGTAAAAACAGGTTTTTAGGGTATTGGCAAAGGGACTGCTCTTACTGAAATCCACCTGATCCACTTTTCCAGAATAGAAATCCCTTACAGAATTAACAAAGTCAAATGATTTGGATTCAGGTGTCTCTACTGAGATTTGAATAAAGAGAACTACTCCAATCACCAGTATAGAAAAACCCAGTATTGCATCCAATGTAAAGAAATATCCTTTCTTATCCAGCATAAGCCACCTCCTTAGCATAAATAGAGCACAGATATTTAAATATTCCTTCAAAAAACCAGGGGTTTTTAAGTATTCTAGTATACAGAATAGTAATATTTATATATTAGTTTAGTTTTATACTTCATGTGTTGAAGGATGGCTCCCTTCCACTAGTTCTTGCAACCCCCCTCCTACAAGGGAGCCATTTTTTCTTTTTTCTATCCAGTTATGCTAAGAATAAGAGAATATTCTTTAAATAAGTGTAAGAGAAATTAAAGCGAAGAATTAAAGCGAAAACAATGCTTCAAAAAAGCCTTTCTTCTTTTTCTTACTCCTCTTTTTAACTTTCTTGAGAGGGGCTTCTTTAAGAATAAGCATGTGCTTTATGAAGTATTGAAGGCAATCGGCTCCACAAAAAGCAGCCTCCTTCCTTAAATCCCTGGGGCCGAATTCCAGAACCAATGGCTCTTTCACTGAAACTAGTGGGTTTCCACAAACAGCACAACTCTTTGAATAAAACTTGTCTGATAAAGCAATCTCTCGTTTTATCTTGTTAAGCAAGGAGGAATTAGAATTCACAATATCAGTGTAAAGGGCTTTCAGCTCATCCACATCCAAGGAAGATAAATACTTTTCAAATTTCATTTTTGGGGTAAAAAGTATACTAGAATAAAATTAGTAATACCATTATATAAAACTTTTTATTGGCTAGAAGGGTTAAGAAATTCTTTAGCAAAAATCCTGGACTAAAAATAACATCATATATTCCTAAATGGCTATGAATAAAGATAATATTTAAATATCAGTATTCTTTTTGATATATTAATATTACATAAATAATCCTAAAATACTGGGTGATTTCATGGTCATTTTATATGATAGGTTCAATTTCCCTGATGATATATACGAAATAATCTTCTCAACTAAGCAACAGGCAATTGTTGCTAAAGCCCTCGTAAGGGAGTTTAAGGAGCATGGTAAGGAATTGACCAAGACCGAGATGTCCTTATTCGCTACCAACCTTCATGACGGGAAACTCATAACTGAGATAGATGATCCTCAATATAAAGGCCGAAAGATTAAGCTATCTTATAATAAAAGGCAATTCTATGATAGAATTTTAACTCCAATGAAAAGCATGGGCTTAGTTTACTATGATCTCTATAAAAAAAGGTATAGTCTAAGCAATAAGTTTTCTTCAGATTTGCAGAAGATTGGGGTAATGTGGAATATGGAGCTTAATAAGTCCATCGGCACTCCTGTGAAGAAGAAAAATGGACAGTAAAGAAGCGATTTCTTTGTTGAAGAAGCATAGCCGAGATAAAGAGTCATTTCAGAAGGTTTTGGCTCATTCTCAAGCTGTAAGGGATGTAGCTTTAGAGTTGTGGGAAAAAGCAAGCCAGCGGGGTTATTTTCTTGATAAAGGATTAATAATAAGCGGAAGTCTTCTACATGATATTGGAAGGTTTTTCTTTCCCCCTGGTAAAGAATCCATTAAGCATGGTATAAAAGGATCTGAGATTCTTAGGAAAGAGGGGCTAACCAAGGAAAGCAAGATTGCTGAAAGGCATGTCGGGTTTGGAATAAAAGCCTTTGATGTGGAGAATCAACATCTTCCCTTGCCAAAAAAGGATTATATGCCTCTGACAAATGAGGAAAAAATAGTATGCTATGCAGACAAGCTGATTGAAGGTGAAAGAAGAATTCCATTTGATAAAACCCTGAGGAGGTTTGCCGATGAGGTTGGGGTATGGGTAATTAAAAGAGGAATTTTCCTTCATAATGAGATTATGGCACTTTGTTCTCCAGATGCGAAGATAAAAGTAAGAAAGATAGAGGATATTCTTAAGTTCATCAACACAGATGCTGTAATAAGGCAGCTGAACAACACACATCTCATTGAGATTATTAAGGGGTTAGGAATAAAAAGTTGTGGAATTGAGATTGAGAGAACAAACCCTTTGTTTATATTGATGGTTTTTGACAAGAATGGCCTAATTACACAACTCAAATTCAGTAATGAAGATGAAGGTAACAACCCAGATATGCAACTTAAGATACTGGAATCCCTTGTCCTCAAGATGTATGATAAGAGTGAGGAATATGCCGCTAATCCAAGAAGTATCTTTGAGATTTTAGATTGGGTTGATATCCCTGAAGAGCAAAAGGCTAGACTTCTTCTAAGTCTTATAAAAGGGAAATAAGTTATTTAATTCCTATTAAGGCAGTTAAGAAAAGAGAATCTCCCATATATACATAAATTATCTAAATAATGGAATTTAAGTTTTATTGTTCTATAAGATATAAAAT
>DAWM01000012.1:1869-2757 GCA_002505945.1 Candidatus Woesearchaeota archaeon UBA119 | reverse complement strand
ATAAGATATAAAATCAGAGATGGCTAAATCTTAAATAATAAGCATGCTTAACACAAAACATGGGGAAATTTAGGGATGCTTTTAAGGATAATTATTATCTCTCAGAAGAGTTTGCTTCATTCTGCAGCAAGGTCAGCGGGATGAAAACTAGAAGATACAGCATAGGAGAAATAGACATTCCTGTCATTAAAAACAAAAACATCTCTATCCACGCTTATTCAGAGGAGATGAAAGAAAGAATGATTAAAGGAAACATTCGGTTTATTAGCGTGGAGAATCAGATTAATAAGAAGAGCAAGAAACCTTCCCCTAGAGAATATGCTTTATTCTTAAAAAAGAAACATTCTGATGCCATAAAAGGCTATTCAAGGTCTTTTTCAGATGGGTTGAAGCAAGCCAAGAGGTATCCTTACAAGGTTTTAATACTACAAGAGACTAACGAGAAAATCCTTAAAGAGGTCTATCAGATATATAAAGCGCAGATGAGACGGTTGAATTCTTTCCTATTTCCAAAGGAATTCTTTGAGGAGTTTATGGGATTGTCAAGCTCAAAGCTCTTTCTTCTGTACCTTTATAAAGAAATTGCTGCTTATTCTTTCTGTTTTGAGAACAAGGAGAATTTATATGCTTCTGTGGGTGGCAGCAAAGAAAGGTTTTTCAAAAAGAGGTGTAATAATAGGCTCTATGACGAACTGATACAGTATGCATGCTATAAAGGACTAAATGTGCATTTTGGTTTGGGAATGCATGGGAGCGGCTCAAGTGCTTTTAAAGAGGGAGCTGGTATAACGCTCTACAAATGCACGGAATATCCAAATTATAGCCCATTGCTGAAGTTAGGCAATTGGTTTTTGAGATTTGGTATTGTGGGTAAGATACTTAGAAATT
>DAWM01000012.1:0-1645 GCA_002505945.1 Candidatus Woesearchaeota archaeon UBA119 | reverse complement strand
TTAAAACATCCAAAAAGAACAATATTCAGGGTGATGCCCTTCACTTAAAATGAAAAACTTCAAAAGATGTAAGGAGATTGCCGTCAAGGGCCTAAGACAATGCTATGGGCCTTATGGGATATATGCGGGCTTGCACCAATTTAAACAGTATTGGGCAAGGGACTCTATGTGGGCTTCTCTGGGCGCTTTAGAGCTTGGTGATTGCGATGTTGTGAGAAAGAATCTCCAGGTCTTGCTTGACTTCGAAGAGACAGGAAAAATCCCTTTGCGGATGAGTAAGAGATGGATACCATTGGGTTCTGGGCTAAAGCCTAATTTTTATTCCAGTCTCAATAAGAACCATGCATCTGACAACAATTCTTTGTTTCTGATTGCCCTTTCTGAATACTATAATAAAGAACAAGACAAGAAATTTTTTATAAAAAACCTTGATAAAATCTATTCCGTAATCAACTATCTCTTAAAAAGAGCCAACGGGCTGATAAAAGAAGGGGAATATGCCTCATGGATGGACGGGATAAGCAAGAAAGGATATCTGTTTTACTCCAATATTCTTCTTTATATGGCGTTAAGAAAGCTGATCAAAATAAAAGAGGTTAGAATTAATAAAGCAGTAATAAAAGAATTGAAGAAGAGTATAAATGAGGTCTTTTGGAATGGAAAATATTTTATTGACTGGAAAGGAAACAACGATATGAATTATTTCTCCACTTTTTCAAACCTGATAGCAATCTACTTTGATTTTGCGAATAAGAGCCAGAAGAAAAAGATTTTTGATTTCATCGAGAAAAAAGGCTTGATTATGGAGGATGGGAGCATCATAAAATCTCATCCTAACTATTCCGAGAGATTCATTAGACCAATTTTTAAGGTTATAGGGATGAAAGGTTATTGTACTGAGATAAGATATCCATGGATGAGTTTCTTCTATTTTCTTTGCTTGAAGAAAGAAGGGTTGCTGAAAGACAAGAGTAGAAAGAGATTAGAGCGTTTATGCGAGCGAATAATAAGAGATAAAACCATTTATGAGTGTTATTCTCCAGATAACAAGCCGTATCAGACAATTTTGTATAAAGCAGAGCATCCCTTTGCCTGGGGCTGCTCCTTTGCTGTATTACTATTCTCAGAGAAGAATTAAAGCCTCTGGAGGGATTTGAACCCCCGATCTCCTGATTACAAGTCAGGTGCATTAGCCGCTATGCTACAGAGGCATTTCAAGAGTGAAGAGAGTGAAGTATTTTATAAAGTTTTCTTTATGCACAAAAAGTCACAATTTCTGTATGGGATTTAAAATCCGCCTTCGGAGTAGATTTTTATGATACAGAGACGTCCCCTCCGGGATTTGAACCCGGGTTACAAGCTCCGCAGGCTTGTGTCCTATCCAAGCTAGACTAAGGGGACAAACGCCGACGGAGGGATTTGAACCCCCAAGGCCCGAAGGCCACCCGGTCTCGAGCCGAGCGCAATCCCGGATTATGCGACGTCGGCAGTATAAAGTTATTCAAAGTGAAACAGAGCGAATATATATGGCTTTTGCGAATCAAGACGTCGCGACCAAACGAGCAAGCCCTTGCGAGCGAGTTTGTGTATGCGACGTCGGCAAAACAAAGCTATTCAAAGTGAAACAATGCGAATATATATGGCT
>DAWM01000039.1:12942-13159 GCA_002505945.1 Candidatus Woesearchaeota archaeon UBA119 | reverse complement strand
AACAATTAAAAATACATCTCTTTCTCCTTTCTATTGAACAAAGACAACACAATAACAAAACTCAGGATTAACAACACTACAAGCACACCAATCCAAACAGAAAAACCCTTTTCCTCTCTTATAGGTTCAGTTTTTGGGGTATCTTCTAAGCCCTTGCCTGCTTCAGTATACAATGTAAAACTAGTTGGTTTCCCATCCACAAACAATTCAATGACGG
>DAWM01000039.1:11184-12732 GCA_002505945.1 Candidatus Woesearchaeota archaeon UBA119 | reverse complement strand
GACGGCAGAATATTTTCCCTCCTTCAAAGAAAGAGAATCTGGAAAAACACCCTCTATTCTCTGATTAGAGTTCTCCTCAAGCGAGACTGCCGGCGTATTGAATTCCCTCAAGATTTTATTATTTTTATCTAAAAGCTTAACCTTAGCGTATACTGTGGAAAAATTGGAATTCACAAGATTACGAACATTAAAAGAGTACTCCTTTTCAGTTAGTTTAAAATCCTCTGCTTCAACCTGCCTACCTCCTATCGTTGCAGAATCCTCAAAAACCTTCTCCTCTTCTCCATATCTGCAAGTAATAAAAACAGGATAATACCCTACCGGAAAATCACCTTCACATTCAACACTCAAAAAACCCTCGCTGCCCTTAGGTATATCTTCTACAGAACCAGAGCAACTCTTAGAAGCGCCAGAATCGTCTGTAGTTGAAAGAGTGCAATCAAGCTCATCTACATCTTCTTGCCCTTTGTTATAATAAATAACTGTTGCTTGAAGAACATCTTCCCTCTCAGAACTCATATCCCCTAAAATCAAATCTAAATACTGACCAGGATAAGGCACATTGACTCGAGCTTTAGCCACTAAAGTAGGAACAGCGTTCATTTGAGCAGATTGTTCTTCCGTTGGAACAGCCCTAAAATAAAAAATCGCTTCATGTGAACCAGGTTCTAAATCCGCTGAATGGAGGTTTAAGGCATACTTAAACTCCTTTTGAACCCCATGCTCAACCACAATCTTTTCCTGATTCATATCAACAAATGACTTAAGTTCTCCATCTAACGATACACTTACCTCATAAGCCCTATCATCTTCATTCCTGATAAAAAAAGAAGATGTGAAGGAATCTCCTTTTTTATATTGAAAAATTTTTAAAGAAGGATAAACACCAATAGAGAAAGCTAAGTTGAGCTGAAATAAACACAAGAACAATAATGCAAAGATAACAACCCACCACTTAATAGAATTCATCAACCATCCCTTTTTAAGCAATAAAACGAAGAAGTATAAAAAGCTTATGAAGAACAAAACCAAAAACACAAAAATCTTTAAAGATAAGAAATATCTCCGTTTTAGCAAAATCATAAAAAGCAGTTCGCAAACAGGACGAACAAAATGAAAAAAACCATAAGTGTTTTGATAGTACTTTTAACATCTGTAGTAATATTCTCATTAGCTATGGAGATGGGGAATAAAGATAACTTCTATGCCGGCGATGCTGCTTATAAGTATCTTATCCAAGCAAAACATATCTCTGAGAAGGGTATTCCTGATTTTACCAACAAAGAGATAGTTAATGGAAGAACTAGTTTTTTTCCTCCTCTTTTCGAATATATCCTGGCACTTTTCATCATATTGTTCGGAGAGATGATGGGTTCTAACATCTTAAACAGCGTGGTTTTAGCGTCTATTCCTTTCTTCATATACATATTGGCAAAGGAGCTTCAGAAAAACCGGTCAACAGCAACATTGTCTGCAATTTTGGGTGGATTTGTGCCTATTCTCTGGCTTTCCTCAACAAATATGGCGGGTAAATTGCCTTTCATCTTG
>DAWM01000039.1:8565-10999 GCA_002505945.1 Candidatus Woesearchaeota archaeon UBA119 | reverse complement strand
GGGTAAATTGCCTTTCATCTTAGCTTTAACACTGTTGGCAACCTCTCAATACCTAAAAGCGCTTAGAGATAAAAAAAGCTCGGTTTATTTTTATATTGTATTCATCCTTCTCTGTGCAACAACCCCTGCCGCTGTTCTATTGGTTATTGGTATGTTCTTAAATCTTGTGTTAAAATATATAGAAAAGAAGAAAACCAATCCAACAGAAAACGAACTCTTTTCTTTCGCTTCATCCTTATACTTGTTTTCTGTGCTGATTATCTATAATACCTTTTTCTTTGGATTAGGCAGAAAGATACTTTGGCTTAATATTCCAACAAAAGCTCAACAAATCCTTTACTCAGATTTTAATTTATTGGAAATTAGCTATGGTTTAGGGGTATTTCCTATGTTGTATGGAATCTGGATAATATATTCCACACTTGCTCATGGTAAAGAGATTAAAAAACAGCATCTTACAACAGCAATAGTGCTCTCAACATTGCTCTTACTTTGGTTGAAGATTATTCCCTGGCAACTCGGAGTTTCTATATTGGGAGTGCTCTTCGCCGCCCAATTTGCTGTTTTTTTGAACCAACTCAAGTTTGCGATAAAAAGAAGCAAGTTCGCTAAGTATCATAAAATCATCTATAGCTCATTAATTGTATTATTTCTGCTTGCTTCAATAATCCCGGCCGCTTCTTTTGGAATTAACTCCTCAAGGAATAAGGAAATGGCTAATATGGAAGGGGCTTTGGAATATATAAAGGATAACACCCCAGAAAACTCTCGTATAGTTGTAGACTTCAATCAAGGGTACGGCAGCTACTACTATGCTAAGCGGAAGGTATTTATTACGAATTCCTTTATCGCTGTGAAGGATCCAAAAGAGAGATTAGAAGAATACGATAAGATTTATTCCGCACGTTTTGAAACCAATGCACGAGAAATCCTAGATAAGTATAACCTCAGTTACATTATTATAAACCAACGTATCCAGCAGGTTTATGGAATCAAAGAACTCCAATACGCTGGAGATTCCCCCTTTATTGAGAAGGTTTATGAAGACAATTCTACAAAAATATATCATTACTCAAAAGAAAAAGCGAGAAACACAACATGAAAATGAAATCTAATAAAACCAAAAGCAAATTTTTATTGTGGCTTAGCCTCCTTTTCATATTAAATTTCCTGTTAATCAACTTAGCAATAACAGAGAACTACCAAGGCAACATACCCAAGACTACTATTTCCTACACAATATTTCAAGGAACCCTTTTAAGCAGAATTACCTTGCTTATTTCTGAGCTCTTGAACTCCCTAATCTACATCAGAGTTTTTCTAACAGCCCTTTCAATGATTGGATTATTCTCAATTGTTCGCCTCGTTCAATTTCTTGTAGGAAAGAAAGCAGGAGTCCTAGCAGGTTTGTTATACCTCTTGTCCCCGCCACATCTATATTTCTTATCAACTATAAACCCTTTAGCAATTCTAATCTCTATAATACTCATTGGAGTCTTATTTTTCTTAACTACTCCACTTTTCGGAAAATTAGCCGGAGCACTCCTTCTTGTGATATCTGCTTTCCTCTCCCCTTCCGCTTTGCTAATAACAGGAATCATATTTATTTTTAATATAATAAACAAAGAACGATTTAGAAAAACAAAGATATTTCTGGGAATTGTATTTGCATTCTTAGTTATTGCTTGGTATCTTTTCGGAGGCTTTGAATTCACTTTTCCCGCATACATCCCTTCAAACCTGATGGAGATCACCTTCGAGTTTGGTAACATCTTTGGCATATACATTATCACGCTAATATACGGGTTGATTGGGCTGTTTATTGGGACAATTAAGAAACACAAGAAGGCTTTAGTGCTTCTTCTGTTAGGAAGCACGATAATGCTCTTTCAGTCCTTATATTATCTAGCATTCAGCAACATAATTTTCTGTCTTTTCGCAGGGACTGCCCTTAAGGATTCCCTTTTCAAAAAATGGAACATACAAAACGCAAAGATTGCTACTGGATGTGCTATCTTTGCGGTATTAATCCTAAGTGTTTTCTCCTTCTTCTCAGTATTACCTCAGATCACATTAAACGATAATTTGATAGAGGAAGCAGATAACATAATTACAACATATCCTTTGAATAACATCTCAACACATCCTTATTATTCTTCTTTACTTAACTATGTATATATGAAAGAAAAGAACATCACAAAGCCTGAATCAGGATTAGCCATTTCTTCAGAATTCTCAAACCTCGGCCAAAGAAAGAATCTAAAGGAACTTCTGAGCTTTTGGAACCAAACTCAACAATACAATAATCAGACAATCTCAAATATCCACAAACTCTACTATTCTAGAGAAATAGATGAAACACTTAATGCCGCCAAAGAGCTTGGTATAAAGTACATTATTGTTACTAATGAGATGAAGGAAGGTTTGGTCTGGA
>DAWM01000039.1:5138-8340 GCA_002505945.1 Candidatus Woesearchaeota archaeon UBA119 | reverse complement strand
GGAAGGTTTGGTCTGGAAATTTGATGAAGAGGGATTGCTGTTTCTATTGAGAAACAAAGAGGTCTTTAAAGTAAAAAAGATTAATGATGAAGTTAATTTGATAGAGATAAACGCCCCAGGAAATGCTTAAACTCTAAGAAAGTTTTATAAACCAGAAAAACACCACATGCCTATGATTCATGTAACAAGAATTATCCTAGATGTAATTTATTTCATCTCACTCTATTACGCAGTATTCTGGCTGCTAACCTATCTAGAAGAAAAGCCGAAGGAGGAACGGAAGAGAAGTTTCAAATCCTGGCCGAAGGTATCTGTAATAATTCCCATGTATAATGAAGAGGAGAACATAAAGGGAACAATTGAATCAATATGCAATATAGATTACCCTTCAGATAAACTTAAGATTTTTGTTGTTGATGACGGATCCAAAGATCAAAGCCTGTCAATCGCAGAAGAAACAATGCAAGAAGAAAAAAGAAAAAACCCTTTGCTCAACATAAATATCCTTCATCAGGAAAACCAGGGCAAGTTTGCAGCCATAAACACAGCCCTTGAAAAGACGACATCTCCCTTCTTCGCAACATTAGATGCCGACTCCTTCCCAAATAAGAATGCTCTCAAGAACCTACTTAAAGAGTTTACCACTAAAAAGGTAGCAGCAGTTTCACCGATTCTAAAAATAAAGAATCCAAAAAGCTTGGTAGAAAAGCTTCAATGGTTCGAATATGCAATTAATTACTTCTATAAATCAATAATAGCATTAAGAAATGCAATCCATGTTTCCCCTGGACCACTTACTGTATATAGAACAGAAATAGTGAAAAACGTCGGAGGATTCAAAGAAGGGCATAAAACAGAAGACATGGAATTGGCTCTAAGACTTCAGTCTAAACACTATGAAATAAAACAATGCGAAGTAGCTGTGGTGTATACAAAAGCTCCATCCACTTTAAAGTCACTTCTCAAACAGAGAATTAGATGGAATTTAGGAAGTATGCGGAATATCTTTGATTATTCAAAAATGCTATTCAATAAAAAATACGGAGACTTCGGTTTATTCCAACTACCAATGATACCTATGGCAGGGATACTTAGTGTTGGCCTTTTGGGACTTCTGATTTTCAACAGCAGAGAACAAATAAAGAGATATTTTCTGGTCCTAAAAACATACCAATTCAACATATTTGAATATATCTCTGACAGCTGGGCTAACTTTACTACACAATTCTGGTTTTTGAATCTAAATCTGAAGTCAATTGTAATGATTGGAGTCTTTTTCTCAGTGAGCATATTTATTCTTTATAAAGGATTAAAATTATTCAATGAGAAAATCCAGAAAAGTAAGCCTGCTTTAGTTACTTATGTATTTCTGTATTACTTCTTCCTAGCAGGAGTGTGGCTTCTGGTCTTTAAAGACCTTATTCTCAAAAGAGATGTGAAGTGGAAATAATGGACAAAAGAAGAATTAAGAAAAGAAGATATATCGCAGCATTTATTATCACGGCCTCTATCTTTGCAATAGGGTTGTTTTTTGGGTTCCTTATGGAGAACATCAGAGTAGATTATTTCCAGCAACAATATGAGAACCAAGAATTAGACTTTAGAAGCCTGCAACTCCAGCACCAATTAGCAAATAGCGAACTTCTGGAAAATCAATGTGGTGGTATTAGAGAACTATTTGACATATACATAAAAGAACTTGAGAACACACGAGAGAGACTGGATGTTTACAACAAAGATGCACAAATAAAAAAAGAAGAATTTAACATCATGAAGAGAAAATATACCTTGGCTCAGATAAACTTTTGGTATGTATCAAATCTCCTTAAAGAAAGCTGCCCTCAGGAAGCTGATTTCATAACAATTCTTTACTTTTATAGTGATGAAAAAGAATGCCCAAGATGTAATGAGCAGGCAACAATCCTGGATTTCTATAAACTTAAATTAAAAGAAAAACTATTGATTTTTGCTTTAGACTCCCAGTTTAAAGAAGAACCAACTATTGAGTTGCTATTGGAAACCTATGACATAAACTCGTTTCCAGGGCTGATCATAGACGGCAAGAAATATAATTTTCTAACAAGGGAAGAACTTGGGGAGATTTTATGCAATAAAATTGAAGATGAAAGTCTAAAAGAGATATGTGAAAAGGGGAAAGAATAAGCAATCCTTTATTTCTTCTTGACCTGAATAATATCGCCAACCGTTAAACCAGATGTTTTAGACTTGGCTTTTGATTTCTTCTGTTTTCCCTCTTTATCAACCGTCTCTATGAGTTTTACACCATAAAAATGCTCTAATTTCCTAGCCAGGTTTAAAGAGGGCTCATGATGTCCAGTTTCCAAAGAATGTATCAAGGATTCCTTTTCATTGAGCCTCTTAGCAACCTCTTCCTGCTTTAAACCCTTCTTCTGACGAGCAGATTTAAGCACTGAAGAAAAATCCGACCTAATCATCTCTAAAGGCTCTTCCTCTTCTTCCTTACCAAACCTCCTGCTTTTCCGGATAATCCGCTTGGGCTTTTTTATGGGCTTACCAAACCTCTTACAATCATCACAAAGACTAAGAATTGTACCTTCTACATCCACTTCAGTAAGGTTTTCTACTTCCTTGCCACAGATATCGCATTGCATTTTTCCACCTTTAGAAAGTTTTAGCTTGTTTCTTTTCAATTTGAGAAGGGAAAACTTACCCTTGGCTTGTTGTCCTTCTTATCCACCGTCGTAATCCCCCAGCACTTCATATTGATATCTATTTCTTTCTCATTTAAGAGTTTACTAACTTTATATGCTTTTTTCTTTTGCCTAAGATATACTAGAGTTAAATGAGGGGTGTAAAACTCCTTAACAAAGATATTATTGTATTTGAGCAAATACTCCTTCTGTTTCTCTGTTTTACACGATTTCAATAACCCGCCTCTAGTTTCATCAATTCTGTATTTATTAGCTAGTTCAATAGACTCTTCATGAAGTTCTTGAAGAGAAAGAGGATTTGTTGTTTCCAAAACCACACATCTCCGGTTAAATATCTTAAAACCCTTTACCTTTATAGAAAAAGGAGAGTAATCCCTTGCTAAATCTGCTAAATCATCCTCTAACTTTTCAATATTAGGGGTAGCAAAGGTTTCCTTAAGGGTTATATGTATGGGAAGCGATGTCTTATAGATGGATTTGTCCAAAGAAAGAAGCTCCTTTTGAAGCGC
>DAWM01000039.1:1268-4931 GCA_002505945.1 Candidatus Woesearchaeota archaeon UBA119 | reverse complement strand
CAATCCTCATCTGGCATTATTGCGATGAAGTATCTTCCCACTTCCATTCTAAACGAGACATGATTGCCTATTTTAATAAAATTTTCGAAAAGTTTTTGAAGAAGGATTAAACATAACACAAAAATGAGATTAAGCATTCTAATCCCGGTATACAATGAAGCCTCAACAATTGCAGAATTAATAGATTGGGTAGAAGAAGCGCCATTATCCTTAGAAAAGGAATTGATTATAGTAGATGATGGCTCTAGGGACGGAAGCAGAAAAATTCTGAAAGATAAGGCGAATGAATATAACAACATAAAGATAATCTTTCATAAAAAGAATAAAGGAAAAGGAGGAGCCATAAGAACTGCAATAAAAAACTCAACTGGAGACATCTTAGTTGTTCAAGACGCTGATTTAGAATATGATCCAAAAGAATATGAGAAGTTAATCAAACCTATCCTAAGAGGAAAAACAAAGGTAGTTTACGGCTCGCGTGTTTTGAATAAATCCAACACTGAAAAATCCTCTTTGGCTTTCTATCTGGGTGGGAGGGTTGTAACTTTCTTCACAAATCTCCTCTTTTTTTCGAAACTTACCGATGAGCCTACATGTTATAAAACATTTCATAGAGATGTAATGGAACAAATCACATTTAAGGGAAATGGCTTTGAATGGGAGCCTGAAATAACTGCCAAAATCCTTAAGAGAGGGTGGAAGATTTTAGAAGTGCCCATCAGCTACAATCCAAGAAAAACAGATGAAGGCAAAAAAATAAAAGCAACAGACGGCATTAAAGCAATACTAACCTTGATAAAATACAGGTTTGTAGACTAAAAATGCAGCAACTTTTATAAATCTCCTTAAGAATTGTTAATCAGAGGCAAAATGGCTTTTTACACATTTCCAATAATAGTCTTTCTAATAATCTCATACGGATTTGGCCTGTTTGTAACGAGGAAAATCAAGTTTGATAATCTTGCTGAAAAGATATTTCTCATCCCTGCATTCGGATTAGGGGGTTTTGTAATCATAGCATTACTTATAAGATGGTCTCCTATTCCCCTTGACTGGAGAATATTTCTCATTCTTTCTTTAATATACCCTGTCTGGTTATTCGTTAAAAAGACAATGAGAAAACACAAAGATCAAGAGAAAGGGCATTTCTTCAAAAAGATTAATAAAAAAGCCATCTGGGAAATCATACTAGCCCTTGTTATTTTTGTTTCTATCTTCTGGATGTTTCATCATGGAGCCTTTGGATATAATTATTTAGAAGATGACGATCCTTGGATTCATGCAGGAGCAATGAATTACGTGGCTGAGTTCAAGACTACAGGAGTAGAAAAGGGAAACTACTTTGAAAAATATCTTGAACCCTATCCTCCCGGATTTGTCTTTCTGACTGGGTTTTTAGAACAAATTTCGCCAGAAACCATCTGGACCCTAAAATTCTTCAATATATTAATACTTGCTCTAGGTTATGCAGGATTCTACTTCGTATTCAAACAGTTCCTTAATAAAACACAGGCAATCATTGCTTCCCTTACACTTCTCGCCATACCCTGTTTTTTTGGGCATTTTATATGGGCTTCCAGCTTAGCAATGCTGCTCTTTGTGCCTAGCTTCTATGCAATGTTTAAGCTTTCAAGAATAAAAGACAACAAACTTTCTGAAAGAAAAAGCTTCATGGCCCCTTTCATCATTTCATTTTTAGCAATGACTATTACTCAGATGTCCAATCCATTCATCTTTGGCATCTTATATGTTTTTTATCTCATCGCATTATGGATTGCTTGTAGAAGATTTCCTTCTAAGTTGTTCTGGTCTCTTGTTATTGTAGTAATACTCTCTTTGTCATTATTTTGGTTTCCCATGTTCGCTATTCACGGGGTACGGAATACCCTAGGACAGAACAGCATAAAAGTTAACGATATTCTGGGCTCCATTAACACTAAAAAATCGGGTGGAGGAGCAGAATATTCATTCAGAAATTTTCTGACTGTTGATTTAATGAATAAGATGGATAACCCCTATGGTTTCGGATCGGTTTTGTTCTTGATTGCCCTGGGCTCAATTGTCTTACTCTTTGTACAAATCATCCTAACAAGAAAAAGTAACAAGAAGACCACAGCTAGGAACATAATGGTTTTGCTCTGGTTCTTCTTTTCTCTTTATGGGGTTTTAGGCAATAGTTTGCCTGGTCCTGCCTTAATGCCTCATCGGTTCTGGTCAATCTTAGCAATTCCCACAGCAATCCTTTTTGCAATCGGGATAACATGGTTGTTTTCTTTAAAATACGCCAAGAACAATAAATACATTTTTTATTCCATCGCAATCATATTAGTAATTGGTTTGATATGGGGTTCTTTGTATCCCAAGATTTACATTCAATCCTTGTCTAAATGGCCTGCCGGCACGCATGTGCTTTATCAATACCCAGGAACCCTTTCTGGTTATCAGAAACTACCGCTTACAACCCCTAAAGAGGCTTTAATATTCGGCCTATGCGGAGGCTCTGAAGACAAGATATTCGCTTATGACAGGAAAGCTCTCCCATGGGATAAAGAAGTTCAAAGTATGAAAAGGGAGTTTGAAAACATGCCTAACGAAGAAATAGAGGACTTCTTCAATAAAAAAGGATTTGATTACATGACCTTTGATTTCTATTGCTTAGTTGAGAATTCCTCCAGATATAAAGGCATTGCAAAAAAACTAACAGAACTTCAGCTGCCTTTAGTTCATAACGAATCTGGGTACTACTTGATAAAAGTATAAAGAAAAAGGCTTACTCATACTCGACCCTTGGAGCCAAAATAAAAGAGAGCGAAACCTTGTCAACCTCATTAAACTCTAATCTCAGAGGATAATCATCCCCCAGTCTGAGTTCACATTTGCCAGCAATCTTAGAAGCAGACATCATCTTCTTGAGGTATTCTATTGAATACTTAGACTTCAACTTTTCTACATCCCCATTAAGCACGATAGAAACATCCTCTCCTGCAGGAATCTCTGTTTCAGACTGGGAAAGATCTCCCTCTGCTTTAACAGTCAACTTGTCCTTTTCAACCTCAAAACTCAAGGAATCAGAAACAATATCAGCATCCTCAATCGCATTGGCAAGCATCTTTGAATCCAGCTTGAGTTTAGCCTGGAACTTCAAATCCGGAATCTTCTGCTCCTCCTGATCCACATCAATAATAGGCAGGAAAAACTTCCTTTTTGAGTTCCCTGAAAACAACACCTTCAGCTTCCCTTTGCCCACTAAGGATAAAGAAACCATGTCTGAGGGATTAGCTCTCCTCAATATCTGCTTAAGATTTGACAGGTTAACACCAAGCTCTACTGGCTCATCCACCTTATATTCAACAAAGGCGCTTGAAAAAAGCTTGAAGAGGATCATAGAAACATTGGCAGGATCCATTGCAACAAGCTCAATACCCTCCTTGTCTATCTTAAAAGTCGCCTCACTAACTAATTCAGATATAATGGAAATCGTGTCCTTCAAATATTTTGGTTCTGCTAAAGTAAGCTTCATTATCAACCCCTCCTTCTCCACTTCCTTAGATTTAAAGGATATATTTAAATTTATCTGATATGGGGTAATGTCAATTTGTGTGAGGTGGCGTCATCTGTCATCTGGATAAGCATTTGCTTTAGCAAATCTTATCGACGATGACA
>DAWM01000039.1:0-1070 GCA_002505945.1 Candidatus Woesearchaeota archaeon UBA119 | reverse complement strand
GACGATGACACGGCGGGGGTTGTCCCTTACGGGGTGCCGTGTAGACGCCGAACACAATTAAGTTGACTTAACCCTGATATGAAAAAGCAATCCTGACAAAATCATATAAGTATCTTATCTCCCTCCTTAGCTAAGATTGGGTTTGCAAGCCCCTCTTCCTCTACAAAGTCCAAGAAGGCTTCAGCATTTTCCTTATCAGAATGGGCTGGAATTACTACCTCTGGTTTCAAAAGGTTTATAAGCATTCTATGGTCCTCTCTTGAGGCATGGCCAGATACATGAATATCCGAAAAAATCCTCACTCCCTTATGAGCCAAAGATGACTCAAGACTTGCCCTCCTTACCTCATTATCTCCTCCAGGTATGACAATACAAGAAAAGATAACCACATCTCCTTTCTGGAAATTAAAGAGGCCATTGTTCATCCTTGAAAGAACAGCTTTTTTCTCAGCCTGATGCCCTGTTACCACAGCCAGATACCTTTCAGGATTCTTCCTAACCTTCTTCAGCCATCTTTCCACCTCATTAGAGAAAGAAACAATCTTGTATTCCTTAGGTAAGGTATACACACCAGAGGTGGCTGCAGCCCCTAAGTATTTCTTGAAACTTCTGCCAAAGAATACCGCTTTTCTCTTCATTCTCTTAGCAAAATCACTTATGGTTTTAGCTCGAGCAATATGAGAGGAGAAAGTAGTAAGAATCACAGCATTATCCTTCTTAATTGAATCATCAAACAGGATATCCCTCAGCATATCCTTGGCTACCTTTTCAGAAGGAGTCTTGCCTAAAGTAGTACTATATAAAGTATCCATTATCAAAAGCTTCACAGGCCCTATCCTACTAATCGCCTTCTTATTAGGTTTTCTGCCCAATTGCGGAGTCTTATCAAACTTAAAGTCATTGGCATAGGCAACCTTGCCCTCAGGAGTCTCAATTATGACCATAACAGTCTGAGGAGTAGAATGGGTCATTGTAACAAACCTAATATTGATATTCTTAGATATTTTATGCAAAGACCCCGTCTTTATACTCTGAGGAGATGCGTGGAGCTTTATTCCCTCCTCCTTACA
>DAWM01000040.1:4671-7457 GCA_002505945.1 Candidatus Woesearchaeota archaeon UBA119 | reverse complement strand
GTTATACAATATAGTCTTACCCTGAAAAGAGAAAACTATTTAAATTATCTCACATAAAAGAGAGTTGTAGTTATAAGAGATGGATTAGTCCAGAGGTTCAAAAGATGAAGAATAAGACATTATCTTTGGTTTTTGTGTTGATGATTCTGTTTGTGTTATTCGCTCCTTTGGTATTCTCTGCTTATATTGTGCCTGAGCGGCGGAGTTCTTATTCTGGCTCAGGGGATATTGGAGATTATATTTCACAAGTTCTTACAACCGAGATCCCTTTTCCTTATATGGTGTCAGAGCGGGGAGATATAGGGGCAGTCACGGTTGATGTGCCTTGGATTTTGGTAGCGATGGCTTTTGCTTTAATACTGCCTGTGGTGATTGCTGCTACTCGTATACTGCCCTTCTTCCATGGGGAAGCATATAAATCCGCAAGGATTGTTTTTTATATTGCCTTAACTTTAATGATTTTCTTTGTTACCCCTTTCATTAGTTGGCTTGCAACGCTTGTCACTGTAGTAGGATGGTATGGCATAATATTCGGCTGGCTTGCAGCATTCGTTGGTCTTTGTGTTGCTCTCTTTGCATTATTCAGGAATCAGAATATTAAGGAAGCAGCAGGTGTTGGCGGGGCGGTCAAAAATTGGTTTTCTGATTTTGGTTCTGGTTTGAAGAAGACTTCAAGGCGTGAAACAAGGGATTATACTAAAGAGAATAAGGGATTTCATAATGTTGAAAGCCTTTTTGAGTCAGATGCTTCATTGGATAAACAGGAATTGGATTTGATTCATCAGTTGAGTTCTGGAGTAAGCAAAATCCCTGAGGTATTCCATGACTCTGACACTGATAACAAAAGTCAGGTATTGCGTATTCTTGATGGGATGTTGTCGCGATTAAAGCGATTGGAAGGTCTCTTGAGAGAAGAGGGCAGACTTGACAGCAAAGAAGAGAAGTTGTTACATGACCTTCGTCATAGAGAAATGAAAGAGATGAGAGAGAATGACTCCTTACAAAGAAGAATCTCGGACTTCGAAAAGTTGAGGAACAAGATAAAAAATAATTCCACCCTGGCAGCGAATAGTAAGATAATGACTTTGCTTAATGAGGTGGGAAGAAGCATAGATGACCTTCAAGAGAAAGAGAAAGACTTAGATTCAATAAATAAAACAGAATCAAATAATTTAAAGGGATTGTTAAGTAAGGAGAAGGAGGATTCAGTAAAGTATGAACTTGGAGTTATTGATAGTCTGATTAAAGATGCTGAAGCCATGGCCAAGCAGATAAAAAAGAATCCTAAGAAGGCAGGTCAAGAATTAAGTTACTTTGTGAATAGTACCCAACATTCCTTGAATGAATTAAGACAGATGGAGGAGAAGGATATCAAGCTGACGCAGACGGAGATTGAGAACCTTCGGTCTATGGTAAGAAGCATCGTAAGGGAAAGAAGGGAAGACCTTGGAATAAACAAGCAGATAAAGACTGTTCAGGAGGGATTGAATGATCTGGAGAGGAAAGTTGCAGAGGCTGAAGCAAAGGGCTTGCAGACAGGGAAAAAATAACCTGAACATATCGAATTGAACATAGCTTCATCCATTTATGATGCACAGAAATTCACGATTTTAGTATGGGGTTCAACATACCACCTTCCAGGGTGATTTTTTGGCATCCTAAAAATCCACTTGTCAAAGCGTGTGAATTCACAGCGGATTTTTATTCTTTCATGTATCTAGCAAGGAAATCAGCCATTTTTCTGCCATCGCTTATTTTAGCATAATCTATAACATTTTGGTCATTAAATTGCTCAGCGATTCTTAAAGCACTTTCTGCTTCATCTTTCTCTTTCCCTTGTAGTGAGTAATATTTTCCCTTTAGATAATCAACAGTTTGAGGCCTTATCTGAACTTTCAGACCCATCTTAGGGTCTTCAGAAAGGAATAGGTTTTTTGATTGTCTTTCTATTTCCTTAACATCTCCTTTTCTAGCAGCGTTGATAAGGGTTTTTAAGCCGTTATAATGGTTAAAATTATCGTTATCTGCTACTGAAAAATCTTTTGGTTCTTCCAACCAGTTAAGTTCAGTCAAGTCATAGCTTTCCTCAGGGCTGAGGTTCTTTATGTCATTTGTCTTTTGGTATGTGTTTATTATTGCGAGCCAAGCTTTTCTATAGGCTTCACTGGAGTCTAAAGGAGTAGATATGTTCTTGAATTGCAAATCAAAACCAGCCCCAGTTATTCTCTCTGGGATTGTTTCAAGTTGATTGTTATCATCCGTAAGGGGGTCAACACCCAAGAGTCTTTTCCATGTTTTTGACAACTCTGGATCTCCTATTTTCTCCACTACCAGATATCCCTTCTGTTTCATGATGTTGTTTATCTTCTTTCTCAATGCTTCTGTTTTATCCTCTCCCATAATGCTGTTTGGGGTTTCTTCAGAAAGGATTTTGATGTCATAAGGGGAGAATGACAGCTCTCCGCCATTCATGGCTCGCAGGCTGTTCTCAAACTCTTCTAAGTAGTCAAAGACGCTTCTCTCATTGATGTTTATACGATAGGGCTCTCTTCCTCGCCTAGGGGCTTCATTCTTGGGCTTTGACACCTTGCTTTTCTTAGAAAATTCTTTTATCTCTGATTTAAGATTGTTTAACTCATTGATGTATTCTTCAACAATCGAGTTATATCTATATTCCTTTCCTTCGTCTTTTATTGTTTGGTTAGAGAAAATCGGGCTGGTTTCTTTTAAGGAAGTTGCCTGGTTTTTTAGCATATTCACTGTCTCCTCAATACTATCAAGATAAT
>DAWM01000040.1:1072-4432 GCA_002505945.1 Candidatus Woesearchaeota archaeon UBA119 | reverse complement strand
GTCTCGCTTTGAAAATCCTCTTTCTGGAGTAGATTTTTTATATTCTTAACATCCTCTTTTGAGGTATATAACCTACTGTATATGTTGACAAGTTTGTCGAATAATCTCTCATTGAACATCTCATCAATCTTTTCTTTGCTTTCCTGGAAGAATACTGGGTTTTCTATCCCGTATTCCTCCATAATCTGTTCATGAGAGAGTTTTTCTCCTCCTTTTATCCTTCCTTTTATTTCTTGCATCTTGATGATTCTGTAGGCGTCATCGAGCTTTATGTCTTCTGAACATCTTCCCTCAAGAAGTGATTTTATTTTCTCAAGCTCACTACTGCCTTTGTCTTCTTTTGTTATAATTGAAAGCTCTAATGGGTTGTTTTTATTTCTTTCATGTATGTTAAGTAATTCAACTAAAGAAAATCTGGCGTAATCCCCTCCTTCCATTTTATCCAAGGCGTTTCTGATATTCAATAATCCTTTCTCCTCAAGCAGGATATAATCCAAGCCTTTGCTGTCGTTTCTTAAGAAGGTATTATTCTTCTGTTTGCATTTATCTTTCAGTTGAAGCAGTTGGAATAGTTTTTCCGCTTCTTTGGCTTTTCCTATAATCTCACTGAGATCTTCAGGCAGGGTGTCCAAGAATTTTTCTCCTCCTATCTCATGGTATTGGTTTCTAAATTCTGCAAACTCTTTCTTAAGCTCCTTTATTCTTGAGATTTGTTCACTAGAACCCTCTCGAGAATATGCTTTTTCCAATAAATCAAGGGCTTCTTCAGTTTTCTCTATTTGGTTATACATTGCTTTGAGCCATTTTTTCTCAAGCCGGATTGTTTTGAATAACTGCTCTCCATATCTATTTTGGTTTTTAGTAGAGAATAAATCAGACATCAAGTTCTGAATATTTTTTGCTGTTACCTTTGTGGATGACAGGATTCTGTTTAGGTTGTCTTTGCTGTCTCGTGCAGCGAAATAACTTTTTAGGTAGGGTGAAACAATAAAACTTCTCTTTGGTTCTTGGCTGAGTTCTTCTACTTTATCGTCCAGCCTGCTATTATAATATAACCTTTTTTCTTCGCTAGAGGCCGGAATCAACCTTTCTGCAGGGTTATATTCGGCATACACATTAAATCTCAAATCCTCTGGAGAAAGCCCTACCTGTTCCTCGATAAAGGTTCTAGAATTCCTGACAAGAGCATTATATCTACTTATCGCTGAACACTCAATATCTTCTTTGACTAAATTATCCAACAATACCTCTAGACCTTCTTTTACCTCTTCTTCTGACATCTTACCCTACCTGCATACTTAGTTTTCATTATCCGCGGGCTTTATATATATACTTTTATCCTTTCTGTTTTTGTTATATTTATATTTAAACACATATTTTATCAAATTAAACAACCTCGTATTCCTTAAAACATACAAGATTCTCTAAAATTGTATCCGATAAATTTATAAAGGCGTGGCCTACTCCTGTAATTAATATTTTTTGGGGTGTTTTTCATGGAACAACAACAATCAAGACCGTTAGATGCGCTTAATGCTGCAAGACATAAGAGGGTAATAGTTGATTTGAAGAATGGCAAGCAATTCATTGGGGAATTGAAGGCTTTTGATATTCATATCAACCTCGTATTAGAGGACGCTGAGCAAAGGCACGATGGCCAGACTGAGAAGAAGATGGGCAAGGTATTTCTTAGAGGAGACACGATAATTGCAATCAATGTTTCTGAACAATAAGCCTTTTTTGGCTTTTAATTTGGGTGTTTTTAAATGACTAAGGGAACTGCGGCACATGGAAGGATGAATAAGAAATCTACCCACATCCGATGCCGAAGATGTGGGAAATTCACCTATCATAGGACTAAAAAGGTATGCTCCTCTTGTGGCTATGGAAAAAGTAAGAGGAGAAGAAGTTTTGCTTGGAAGAAGCCGAATAAGTGATTAAAGCTTGAATTCTTCTATTGTAGGATGTATTTCAGCTAGATGAGAGATTATTCTTAATGGACTACCTTTCTTAAGTCTCTCTTCTTCATGAAACCCGTAATTTACTGCTAATGCCTTTATCCCTATTTTCTTTGCTTCTAGAAGGTCTCCTAGGGTATCCGTGATAAATAAGCATTCCTCTTCTCTTAGGTTATATTCTCTCATGATTTTCTTGAATTTCTCTAATTTAGAGGAATGGGTTTCATAACCCAATACGCCATAGAAGGCGTGTGTTATCTCATTTTTATCAAGATATTTCTTGACTGTTTCTTCCATATTAGAGGTGATTATAAACATCATGTATCTCTTGTTTAGCTTAAGAAGTTCTTTCTTTATATCTGGTTCTATCTCTAGCTCTAGGAAGGCTTGGTTCTGCAATTCAAAGAACTCCTCAGCATTCTCCTTTGTAATCCTTTTATGCTTATAGAGGTTACCATTAAACATATCAAGGTATTCTTCGACTGTTATCTCTGGATAAAGCTTCTTATTTACGCCAAAGGCCAGGTCAAAGGTATCGTGGATAACTCCATCAAAGTCAAAGAATAGTGCTTTTATCATACCGAGGGTTAATTTTGCATAATATAAAAGAATTTCTATAAGGGCAGTGGAGGAAATAACGAAAAGCTTTTTAAATAATGCAGTATATTTTTAAAGCCATGAAAAAGAGGTATCTGTTGTACTTGATAGTTTTGTTTCTGCTTATTCGTCCTGTTCTGAGCCAAGGCAATCAAACGGCTTTGAACGCTTCTAATCAAGCTCCCAATGTTTCTGAAGAGGAGGGGTTTGTGCCTCCTGAGAATTGCGATTATTTGAGGGTTTGTATGAACTGGTCTCAATGCTTTGAGAACAATTCTAAGTATCGCTTTTGTTATGATGTGAACAGATGCACTAAGAACTTTAAGATGATAGAGCATAAGGAGTGCAATCATCTTTATGAGACTCATTGTCTTAATGGCAAGAAGGATTTGGATGAAACAGATGTGGATTGTGGTGGCTCTTGTTCTCCTTGCGCCTTAGGAAGGAAATGCACCGGGGATAAGGATTGTGAGAGCAATGCCTGTGATATGCTGGATTTTGAATGTGTATCTCCCAAAGAGAAGACTACAAAGATAGGGGCTTTTGCCAAAAGAAGACCTTTTGACTTCTGGCTTTTCTCTATTCTGGGTTATCTTGGTCTGTTTTTAGGAGCTTTCTTCCTTATTGGGAGGTCTTTTAAGTTCAGAGAGCATCAGTTTGTAATGGAGATGGAGAAGAAGAAAATGCAGAATTCTATTGACTTGTTTTACCTTTTCTTAAGCAAGAAGGATTTTCGTAGGGCAGGTTTAGCCTATAAACTTGCTATAGCAATAGGGGAAAAGATATCGGATTTCCTGCCTGCTCA
>DAWM01000040.1:464-856 GCA_002505945.1 Candidatus Woesearchaeota archaeon UBA119 | reverse complement strand
ATTTCCTGCCTGCTCAGGATTTAAAAGATTTGGAGGAGTTAAGAGAGGATTATAGAAAATATGTGTTGAATCCAGAGCAAGAACCATCAAAGCCTGAAGAGCCGGAAGATGAGGCTCAAAAGGAGTAGAATCATTTATCTACCCTTATAAACCTTGTTTCTCCTGTATCTACATCCAGAAGGCAGAGGGTTCTGTCTTCAGGAGAGGTTCTCATTATTGCATGCCCTCCAGGGTTTATCACTTGGGTTTTCCCAATCTTCTCGTTTCTTCTTTCATGGGTATGCCCAGTAAAGATATAATCATATTCTTGGCTTTTGATTAAATCATTTAGTTCATAAGCATAATGACCGTGGAACAAGGCGATTTTCTTGGCGTTTATATCTATCTGACCC
>DAWM01000040.1:0-245 GCA_002505945.1 Candidatus Woesearchaeota archaeon UBA119 | reverse complement strand
CTTCTCCGAGGTAATTAAGACCTAATTGCTCGGCCTTTATTGCAAGTTCCTTAGGATGTTTGTCCATGTTGCCTACTACAAAATAGAATTCAAAGTCCTTGAAGTAATCCAATACAAAGGCTTCTGTGAAATCCCCACAATGGAAGACTTTCTTAATGCCTTCTTGTTTAAAGACCTGAACAGCTCTTTCAATATCTTTTCTGTTGTTATGCGTATCTGAGATGATTCCTATCATTGCATTCTGA
>DAWM01000061.1:1084-2505 GCA_002505945.1 Candidatus Woesearchaeota archaeon UBA119 | reverse complement strand
AGAAGGGAATCAAGTTTTTCTGGAGTAATGAGTATAAGGTCGTACATTGCTAAAAAGCTGTCTTTTGAATCTATATCGCTTGTGGATTTGCCAACTTTAATTAACTCTGAATATTTACGTTTAAAATCAATATATTTCTCGTTAGCAAGGGCTTTTAAGGGCAGTATATAAACTGCTTTCTTTCCTGTTTTGAGAATAGTATTTACCATTGCCAGTTCTGCTACAAGGGTTTTTCCTGATGCTGTTGGAGTGCAGATGAGTAAATTTTCTCCCTTAAACAATCCCTTTTCTATGGCTTTTTCTTGGCAGGGTCTTAGTTCTGTAAGGCTCTCTTCCTTGAGTTTTTTATAGAAGGAAGGTGCTATTTTGTCTTTTATCTCTTCTATTTTCTTTCTTTTTTGCTTCATCTTTTCTCTTTCATCTCCTCGGCTCTGCCTTTCTTTATAAGAATGGAGGCAATCTCCCTTGGTAATGAAGCAATATCCTCTTCTCTGAATGGGCCTACTACTTCTCCTTTTTCATCTAGGAATTGGGGTACAGGGCTTTTGAATCTGAGCAATACTAACTCCTCATCCTTGTCTTGCTTTTTTGATTTTTCTGAGCTTCTTTCTTTAGCAAACTCTTGTTTCAAATCTGGTTTTTTAAAGGAGTTTATTTTATCTATTACCTGTTTTTTATATATTGAGAGTATGTCTCTCATCTCCTTGGCAAGAACTTTTTCTTCTTCAAGTAATGGCTTGTCAGATACAATGTCTTTCCCTGTTCTTACTGATAGTGAGACCAGGTCAGTTATCTTTTGGATTCTCTTGATTAAAAGGTCTTGGACTATCCCTTTGATATTAGTCAGTTCTTTAAGCTTCTTCTGTCTGTCTATAGAGAAGATGAGATCATCGGTTTTAAACTTTTCAAACATATCCTGCTTGCTCTTTAAATATGATAGAAGATCATCAAAGAATTCTTTAGGCAGCTCTTGTAATTCTCCCTTTTTCTTCTCTTTTGTTAGGAGATCGTAAAGCGTCTCAAAAGTGATGTTTATCTTGTCTTCTTTGCTCATATTACTGGGAAAGTAAAGAACTCTTTATAATTTTTTTTAGTTTCAAGGCTTGCTTACCGGCTTCATGAGGCTCCTTTTTAAACCAGCGGGGGCTGACCTCCGTAAAGGGCTTTGAATTTTCCGTTTTCGAACTCCATAGTATATATATCAAGGTCACATTTAGTGGCTCTCATCTTTATAACGGCAATGGACCTTACAACTTTTCTATATTTTTCTGTTCTTTCTAAAAAGAGTATCCCGTCTGAAAGATAGTCTTCTATTTCAAACTCCCCGAATTTAGATCTGTCTAATGGCATCTCAGAGATGAGGAATGAGGTAACTCCTTGATCCCTAAAGTATTCAAATAGGTGGAATAAATCTACCCTTG
>DAWM01000061.1:580-884 GCA_002505945.1 Candidatus Woesearchaeota archaeon UBA119 | reverse complement strand
ACCTTGGATTCTCAAAATCCGACAAGACATAAAGGGCTGACATTGAATCTAACACGAATAAATCCAAATCTATCTGCTGTTTTATCTTCTTCACTATGTTTTTAATGACATTGAGCCAGTTCCCTCTTTCCCCTGCTTTTGTGTCTTTAACTTCTTTTCTTAATGCAGCGAGGTCTATTATGAAGAAGTTGCCTTTCGAGGAATTTTTGGCCTCTTTGGCTCTGCTTTCCAGTTTGGATATGTCAGTAGTAATCACGAGATTTATCTTTGATAAATCAAGATCCAGATTTACCATGTGATTAAG
>DAWM01000061.1:0-305 GCA_002505945.1 Candidatus Woesearchaeota archaeon UBA119 | reverse complement strand
GTTTTTCTTTTCAAGTGAATTGTAGTATAAAGTAGTGAAGGCAAGAGAAGATTTCATTGTACCGCTTACACCACTTATCAAGGTGACATTCCCTTTAGGTATTCCACCCTGCATGATTTCATCTAAACCTTCTACATATGTTTTTACCCTAACAATCTCGCTCTTATCACTTATAAGCGGAATCCCCATCATAATCACCTGTTTTATTTAATTGAAACCTTTGATATCTTTCCATTTTTAATCGCAACGATAATCCATTTATTCTTCTTCTTGTCTATTAGGAGGTCTGTTCCAACAATTATTCC
>DAWM01000018.1:9373-9771 GCA_002505945.1 Candidatus Woesearchaeota archaeon UBA119 | reverse complement strand
GAATTTTTCTTATCTACAATATCTGCCATTCGGTCAATAAAGGCCTCAGCATCCTCTGCAAGGGAATCAAGCTCAGCCCCTGAAAAACTTTTGAGCTCGTTTGCCTTCAGCTTTTCATACAAAGATACAACCCTTTCCACAAATTGATAGTCTTCTTCAGAGAATTCCTTTGTATGAATAGCCTTTTTTATTGTATCTGGCACCTTAGAAGGCACAGGAGGCACATATCCCAAGCTCATAAGCGCAGCATGTCCAGCATCAATCGTAGCCCAATATATATCAACAATAGATTGAAATACCCTTGTTTTAGAGTTTCTCAAGGCAGTAGGAGCCCGCTCTATAAACGAATAGATAGATTCCTGGGAAGGCCTTATCTTGCCAGAATACAGAAGCATTTG
>DAWM01000018.1:8887-9143 GCA_002505945.1 Candidatus Woesearchaeota archaeon UBA119 | reverse complement strand
AAGGGTTCAAACACCCCTGAATCAAGAATCGCTAGCCCCTCCCTTAAGATATTAATGATTACAGGATCAGACTTCAAAAGGTATTCCCAAACAGAGGTAATCTTCAAAGTTGTGGCATGGATATTATCAGAAACCTGGTTTATAATCTCATTCATAATGTGCTTGTAGGAGTTGGTAATCTCCGGCGTAATCTTATACGTAGCATCATCCACAATTATCAGAATATCAAGGTCAGACTTCTTGTTAGCGCTCTTTC
>DAWM01000018.1:2132-8647 GCA_002505945.1 Candidatus Woesearchaeota archaeon UBA119 | reverse complement strand
GTCTTGTTAGCGCTCTTTCTCGCTCTGCTCCCGAATATAACAATAGATTTTATAAAATCCCCAAACTCTTTATATGCCTTCTTAGAGAACTCATAAACAATATCAACATCCCTCTGCCTGTACTTAGCAGATGAACCACTTTCCCTCTTTTTGGTTTTCATCCAGACCACCAATACGTCCATTAACTTATTCAGACTATTTAAATATTGCTTTCCTTATTCAAGCGGAGTTTCTGTCCAAAGCTTCCAATCATTGGACGGAGCATAATTCCCCACAACAAAATAAGGACTTTGAATCTTGTCAAAATATGACTGATGCACATTAGTCCAGGTGTCCATTCTTCCAGCACCTCCAGGGCCAAGCTCAGCCCCATAGATAGGAGAACCAAGCTCGTTCCAACTCTGCACTATCTGACGCACATTACCTTCACCATGCCCCTCAGAGGATATGTTGCCCTCATACCCCATCTCCATAAGCTTATGAATCGCAGTCTTCACAGGATGCTTTCCTTGGCCTACAGGCAGATGAGAATGACCTCTTCCAATACCATCAACCATGTGCACATTACCAATAACATCTTCCTTCTGCAACTTCTCTACCCAATCCTGATACCATTTATTGAATTCTTCCATCCTTTCCTGCTCAGAGCTGAACTCCTTGCCTTGTTTGTCAAAGTATCTAAACCACATTCCTAGATGTTGGGTATCAAACGTCGCTTTAATATGATCCTTAGCCAGTTTCCTTGCTTGTCCCTCGCTCAATCCAGGCCTATAATAAGGATTATCCACTAATTTCCGTTCCCCGTTCTTCTTGAAGGAAGAGGAAGCAGGGATCTTTGGTTTAGTAAGCAATTCCACCATCTTATTCCTTGACTGCTTTACAAGCTCCATAAGCTCTGCAGGATGGCTGCCATACCCCATCTCAGGAAAGATATTCTCAGGTGCAATAAAAAGCGGTTCTTTCAGCTTCTTCTGCTTCTCCTCTTGATAAGCGAATATGCCCAGCTCAGCCAAAGACCTCAGACTTTTTTCCTTAGCATACTCATCAACAGGAATAACATGCCTCTTTACATTCCTTATCTCCCGCGCCTGCATCTCTTGGCCCATTGCCGTTTCCTTAGAAGACTTAATGCTAATCTTGGCCCTTTCTCTTATTTTATTCTTTTCTTCTTCCGTTGCATGAGGATATATTTTATCTATGTTTTCAAGTCGATCTTTCTCCTGCATCGCATTAGAACGATGATAATCTGCCCAACCCTGCGCTGACTTCTCCTGCGCATCCAAGGTAGAGAAATAGGCATATTCCGCAGGAGAGATGTGAGTTTTCTTGAAAGGAATCTCCTTTCCCTCCTTCTTCATTCTCTGCAATAGCATATTGTATGACCTTGTTTCATCCTCAATATCATTCCAATGCGCCTCTTTAAACTTTACAGCGCCATCCTCATCTGTTTCCGGCACCATATCATTTATATCTGAAACAGGATTTCCATTCTCATCCACGTATTCTCCCTTATTGTTCTTCTTCCATTTTGGGATAGTCATAGGGATATCCTTTCTAATACTTTTTATGACCTGGCCAGTTCTTTCATCCACTAAAGAGAATACTTTCTTCTCTTCTTCTCCAGGATAGCCCTCAAACTTATATCCTGTTTCTCCCTCATAAGCATTCACATCACTTATATTCCTGGGATATTCACCCGTGTGAACCACGATAGAGGTGCCGCCTTCAGAAACATCCGCAGCAAAGTTGATAGCCTTCTTAACCTCATTTATCTCTTGCTCCCTTTGCTCATCCGAGAAGCCATTCCTTCCCAGCCCAGATATATTACCGACCTGAGTCGGCGAATGCACGCTATGAATCTTAACCTTATTAACCTTAGCCAGCTCCCTTATGTCCTGTCTCATCTGTTTTCCATAGGATTCAACCCCAACCCTGGGCTGAGCCCCAGCAGCCTGCAAAGCCAGCTCAACCCTTCTTGCGCCTAATCTCATGGCATTGGTTAATGTTTCTCTGAATGTGCCACCAGCCCCTTGGCCTTCGGTAACAGTAGTTCCAACCCTTGCCACAGACAGATCCCCTTCTATCTTATCTTGTTTAGGTTGAGGGCTCCTTACCTCAGGATTCCAAGGATCCGGGCTTGAATAATAATTTGCGAATTCCATTTTACATATTGTATCTTCTTATCTTCTCAAGCATAGATTTAGAGGTGTGAAGCAGTTTTACCGCCTGCTCACTTGGGATATAAGCATTCTGGGCGGTTGTCAATTTTTCCTCCAAATCCCTTATTGCATTCAATTCATTGGCACTAATATCTTGGTTTTCGCTTGCTGAATAAAGCGATTTAACAGTATCGTAAACATCTTGCATTGTGTTAAGGCTTGTATTGTATGAATCCTCTTCCCCTCCTGAAGAATACTCTTCTTGAGCTTTATATGTGGCCGCCTCTAATTCATCTTCAACTGCAACCTCCTCTTCTTCAGTCGTGGTGGAGCCAACAATATCCTCCATGCTTCTTTCTTCTTGGGAAGGCAGCTCAATCTCCTTGAGCATCTCCTCCATCTCTTCATTCCTTTCTTTCTTTATCTGATTGCTCTTCTCCTCTATCTCCCGCATAATCCTCTTTAGCTCTTCCTCTTTCTTTTTCTTCTCCTCTTCCAGCTTCCTAACTCCATTCTCTTTTACGGCATCTGGCATTTTACCACGCAAGCATCCCATGAGCCTTCTTGAAATTCTCATAGGTCTTAACCATAGGTGTCTTTATCGCACCAACAGCAGCCTTCTTATTGTCCTTCAACAGCTCCTTTTTAAATTGCTCTTTGGAGCGCTTCATCGGATTCAAATCAACCTTTTTCAAAGGACCAAATAAATCCTTAAAGCCCTTGAACAGCTCTACAAACGGCTCTAGGGGATTTCCCAAAGTGCTTTTTTGAGGCTTCTTCTCTTCTTCCTTTTTATTTCCTTTGTTCTGCACTCTATTCTCCGCTTCCTCAATATACTTTCTCACATCTCCCCCAAGCTCATCCATCGCCTTATTGATAGTCTCATTCAAAGAACCTAGGATTTCAAAGTCTTCTTCCCTTCTCATATCAATATAATTCTTAAGCTCTTCATTACTCCAGGAATAACCTCTTAAGGTAATCTCAGCCCGGCCCACATGCAAAGGCCCCCTCTGAAAGCCTTCCTGCTGATAAGACATACTTGGTTTTGTTCTATAGTAGAAATGCGCTAACACACATCCATTATAATCCTTAATCTTCTTATAAACAATCGTTTCAATCTCCACCAAAGAGGTCTCAAAAGCACTCACAATATCAGCGCTATCAAGCTTATTCATGTCAACAGAGAGCTTCTTTATATTCCTCAGATATGGTCTCACCCAATCCATATAGAGTTTTATTGTGTTATAATGTTGATAGAGATATTGAATCGTAAACTTCCTTCTTGATGTAAGCTCTTTCTCGGTGCTTTTCCTCCAGGTAACAAAACTCTTAAGCTTTCTCTTCAATACTCTCTTAAGATGGTCGTTGAATTCCATCTTGTCCACTGCTTCATCCACATCATCATTCTCACCAATATGAGTTGAGAAAAACAAATCAGGCAGGACAGCAAAGCCCAGTTGCTGAGCCATACCATATACAGAAGCAGGGTTCTTTGCCCCACCTTCAACCATATCAATCCAAATCCCTTTCAATGTAACATCCGCTGATTCCTTTCCTTTCCTTGATTCCTCGTAAAGCTCTAATCTCTCATCAATAATCCTCAATTCCCTTACAATCTGAAACATATCCTTAAGCATCTTTCCTACGCTAGCCAGGAATTGCGAAACCTTATCCTGTTGAATCCCTAACCTTTGAGCAGCAACCCCAAAGAAAGCCGAATGCTCGCTGGCCGCAAAGGAATCCATAGTTTTTTTGGTATGAGGAAGACCAAAATCCGTTTGAAGGGATTTAAGCACCCAATAGTATGCCTCTTCAATAGACTGAGAAAAAGATTCATGCACAATCCTCAAAGGCGGCAAATCAGGGGTAGGAAAACCCGTTGTAGCAAAAGACTCTTTCTGAACCTCCAACTCCTCGATATCAGCAATCTCCTCAATCTTATCCTCATTATCCTCAAGATACTCTTCCCATGCCTCTTGGCTCTCTTCAGTTTTCTCTTTATATACACTCTTATATTTGTCAGAAACAAAGCCATATTTAGCGAGGAGTTTAGCAGAGACCATTCTTATATTAACTAATAACTAAAAGTTTTATTAAACTTTCCTTTTTTCACTTGAAAAAGTAAACTTTATAAATCATTACCTTTTTTTTCAAGGAATGAAAGAACTCTTTAAATATGCTGTTTTCTTTTTTATCCTATTTATATTATCTGATGCTGTTTCTGCTTTGAGCGAGACCTCAGCTATCCGTGGTGGTGCTAAGGCATATTATCCTCCAAAGGTAAACGTGTTTGAGCCCTTTAAGGTTAGGCTAGTTTTTACAGATGAAGATTTGATTGATAACTTAGAATCTCTTTCTATTACTGACTGCAGTATCCCCTTTGAAGTGGCTATGGGCCTTAAGGAATCAGAATTAGAGCTCTCTGGCATCCGCTATGAATATAATAAAAAGAAAGAAGTAGAGATATGGCTTTCAGCCATTTCTGGTGGAAAATTAGATATGATAGGAATTGAAGGAGAATGGAAACCAAGGGGCTGCGATATCTGGTTTAAAGGAGAAAATGTCAATAACCAGAATTACATTGGGTTAGATATTGAATATTATCCTTATTCCTTTGGAGTAAAGGATTTGCCTGATGATTTCTCAGTTGTCAAGCAAGATGACAGAGACCTTTGGATTCGCTATGAAAGAAAGGGCAGTGATGAAATCAGCCTCTTAATGAGTTTAACAACATTTAGAGAAGGAAATGAGTTTTACACCTTTGATGAATTGAAAACTGATACAGCGCCGGGACATGGATTAAGCAACGATATTCCAAGAGAACAACTTACCTTGAATGGCAAGCCGACTATCTTTTGGCATTCCTGTGATACATATAAGAGAAGTATTGATGGTCTATATGGAGGCAACTGCCGGTTGTATGCAAGCATTTTAATGCCCGTAGGTCCAGTATGGCTAGAGATGGATGCCAAATTGAAAGAGTTGGTTGAATCAGAGATGGAGATGCTTGGAGTCATAGAAGACTGGAAATCCATGTTTCTTGATGCAGTGGCAAGCGTTTATTTTGAAAGCCAAGGTAAGAATGCTGATTTTGTCATAGAGGACGATAGCGATGCTTTCTGCGGGGATTGCAAACAAGGCTTTGTGTGTGGGGCATGCGGGAAATGCATTAAGGAATCAGATGCAATAAGCCCTTCACAAGTGGATTTGAGCTTAGATATTGATATCAAAAACGATAATGAGAAGATTCTTAATGCAATTGATTCTAATCTTGCTATCACTGTTTATCCTAATCTTGAGATAACACACAATGGAAAAAGAGTAGATTACTGCAACCTCAAAGACCCGGGACTTGAGATGAAGGTTATTGGAAGATTAATCAGTAATGAATCTTATTCTGGCTTTACATCTGGCTTTCCAACTGATGAACGAGAGAAATACTTAGAATGCGAGGTTGATTTAAAAGAGTCAAAGCCCAAATGCGTTTTTATAGTCAGCCCAAGCGACCGGAAGAAATTCTTTGAGGATGCTAAGGATATTGTGCAGGAATATGAATTTGAGGTTCTTGTAGGAAATAAGCAGGTAAAGGAAAAGGCAAAATTAACCCTGGTTCCACCAGAAAGATTTGAGCTTGATTTGGATTCAAGAGGAACTCAGGTCCAGCAGGGTACGAATACAGTGTTGGATGTTACTCCTAAAGGAGGCTCCACAGATGATATCATTGTTAAGGCCTCATTATTAGGCCCAGGATATATAGGACTTTCTTCAAAGGAGATAGATAGAAAATGGGTATTGAAAAGTGTAAGGGAGGGAGATACCCTGAAGATAGGTTATGCTGCTCCTCCAATGGGAAACTTTGACATAGGAAAGGAACTTGCTTCCTTATCAATGGTTGATTTACAGAAGAAAGCCGCTCAACAGATAGCACTTGATGCTGTTACCGCTTATGGAGGCCAGTATGTACAGGATGTTGAGGGGCTGGTTGATGCAGGGAAATTCTCATCGAAGATTGGTCATCTTACCGATACTTTCAAGGCGGTTAATGGCGTAAGAAACATCAAAGGAATGGATAAGGCAATAACAGACACAACAGGAGAATTAGGGGATGCAATGGGTGTAAATGAAGGCAAGAAAGGCGTCACATGGTCAGAAAGAGCCGCCGATGCAGGCATTGTAGGCATCTCTGCCGCTCAAACCGCAGTAGGGGTTCTAACCTTCATACCTAATCAGATTCCAGGCGTAGAGAAGCTAACAGCAGGGTTCCAGACAGCATTCAGCGCCGCCACTAATGTGTGGAAAGCCAACCTTCAATACATATCTAAATCAGAGAAGATTCAAAGGGCTCAAGAATTGTCG
>DAWM01000018.1:1291-1926 GCA_002505945.1 Candidatus Woesearchaeota archaeon UBA119 | reverse complement strand
AAGGGCTCAAGAATTGTTTTATCCTACTGTAATCGTGGTTACAGCCCAAGACATCTCTGGCTGGACACTTCAGGACATGCATATCTTTAAGATAGCATACCATGAGATAGAATGAAACTTAAGAAAGGACTTAGGACAGGGAAGTTAATGGTTTTCTCAATTGGGATACTCTGTTTCTTAATCCTTCCAGCATTAGCCTCTCCTTTAGAAGATGCAAAGGAAATTATTGATAAGTATTATTCATACTCCAAAGAGCAGAATGTTGAAGGTTATATCAGCTTGTTTGATGAAGATTATCTAGAGGATATATACGGAGATGACTACAAGGAGTTCTTAGAAGAAGTTTTAAGTTATATGGAAATAGAGGATTATGAATTGGATTATCAGTATTATACCGAAGGAGAGGAATCCTTAACTCTTTTCTTCAATCTCAAGGCGGATGTGGCTATTGAAGGAAAGGAAACAAGCCTGGATAATGATATGGTTGCTTTCTTTTCTAAGGATAATGGCAACTTGAAGTTGCGTTATTCAATACTCCAGGAAACCTTTATTGAAAAGATGAATCAAGAAGTAATATACAAGGCAGCCATCGCAAGCTATGTAGAAGAAAACTCTGATTTGAAGAAGGAAGCTGA
>DAWM01000018.1:469-1109 GCA_002505945.1 Candidatus Woesearchaeota archaeon UBA119 | reverse complement strand
TCTGATTTGAAGAAGGAAGCTGAGGAGAAAGGGATTGAGTTAGTTGATTACAAGAGCCTCTTTGAGGAAAGGATAAACAGCCATCACGAATCCAAGGCAGGCTGGTGGATATTCTTGATAATACTTTTAATTGTTATAGGAGGAGGTTATTTCCTTTTCAAGAAAGGCAAGATAAAGAAAGAAGATGTAAAAAAGCATTTAGATACAGCAAAGAAACATACCATAAAAACAGGTAAATACCTTAAAGAGCAGTACAACAAGGCAGCGCCTATTGTGGCAAGCAAAACAAAAGAGTTCTCAGGCAAAGTAAAGAAAAAGCTCAAAGATATTAAGAAGAGATAGGTTTACTAATTTTCTATGTCATCTTTTTTAAGGTATAAAATGATCTTTCTCTTTTCAATAGGTAAAATGATTCGCAACACCGTATAAGAAAACAAAAGGTATTAGTAATTTTTTCTTCCATTTCTCACGTTCTTCCCTGATTTCATCAATAATTTCATCTACCATTTTATTAAGGATATTTTCTTATTCTTTTTAAGCTTTTATCATGTGAGATTAACATAATTAAGGAAATATTTTGATTTCTTTGCGAATGTTGGTTGAGAGTTATTATTTCCTTCTACCAAAAAACCCAGCAAAC
>DAWM01000018.1:0-203 GCA_002505945.1 Candidatus Woesearchaeota archaeon UBA119 | reverse complement strand
CCTGATTATAAACGCATATACAGATTTGTTTGTGAGAAATATGATAATACTGCGCATTTCGCGCACGGTCCTTTTGATGAAAAATATTTCACAATGCGGGTATATGAGTCAGCTAAAGAAATAATACAAAAAATAGATAAGAAGGTAAAAACCCAACAGCTGTTAGTTGCTGCAATACTCCACGACATAGGCAAAATAAAGTT
>DAWM01000035.1:16968-18475 GCA_002505945.1 Candidatus Woesearchaeota archaeon UBA119 | reverse complement strand
TTGGCATCCTAAAAATCCACTCGCAGTGGATTTTTATGATAAAATATTGTTTTTTTCATTCTTGTGTCATCTTCTTCTTTTTTTCTTTACCATATTCTGCCATGGCCTATATCTCATAATGTATAGAGATTAATATGCATCATCATGATGTTTTATATAATGGAATGTTACCAAATCTCCTTGTATATCAAAGATTAAAACAAAGGGATTAACATGTGCTCTTCTAAACCCCTTCAATACATTTCTCAATGGCTTATAATGTTCTGGCTGGCGACTTATATCCTTAATCTTCTTTGTTACTCTTTTGAATAGGATTTTGTCTTTTTTCTTAATCCTACGTATTTGGTTTTCAAAAGTAGGAGTGAATCTGATAAGATATCTCATTTTCAGAGAGACTCAAAGTAATCATCCATCTCTTTCTCAGATTTGACTACATTGCCTTTTCCAGCTTGCGCCTCTTTAACGCTTTGCTTAACTCCAGCAATTAATTCCTTATCCTTATATATGAGCCGTTCATCAATGTCTTCCATATCAGGCTTTAACTCCTTGAACTCTTGTCTGATTCCACTCCTAACCAAATCGCTGAAGTTGGAGAACAAACCCTTCTTGACTAATAATATGCCTTCCTTGTACATATTTTTCGGCAGAGTTATTGTAACCTTCCTGAATGTCATAATACCACCTGAATATGTATTGAAGTGGTATTTATATATAAACATTTCTATTATGGAATCTGAAGAATCTTGATGCTCTTTCCATGGAAGCTTAACCTCTTTTTTCAGAAAAATATTTAAAGGGTTCAGCTCTGCCTATTTCTCGGACTCTTAGCTCAGTTTGGCTAGAGCATTCGGCTCTTAACCGAAAGGTCGGGGGTTCAAATCCCCCAGGGTCCATTTTAACAGAAGAAATGAACCTGCAAGCTTTTCTAGATAGGGCGAGAAAATCTATCGGAGATTTCTGCGCGAATGAATGCAAAGCATATTGTTGTAGAAAGGGATATCTTGTTATTAATAAAAAACAAAAAGAGCTTCTTTTAAAAGATAATCTACCACTCTTCCAAAGAAAGGCCCTTATCAAGCAGATTGGAGATGATAAATGGTCTCTCTTTCTGGGGGATGCAAGCCATCCCTGTCCAGCTCTCAAAGATAACAAATGCTTATTGCATCATCATCCTTTAAGGCCAAAGGCATGCAAGGATTTTCCTATATTCCAACACGATAACACAATAATCTTCTCAGAGCGGTGCCTTGCAGTAAAGCAGATGCTTTTCTATTCAGTAGAGGCAAAGCTTCTCTCATTAGGCTATAAAATCAAGAGAAGCAGGGATGCGGATGGCTTGCAGGGCTATGCTGTAACGGCATTGATGACAGAACAAATCAAGGATTGACCATTCTATTCTATCTGAATATCCCAAAGTTTTTTATAGAGTATATTTCCCTTCAAGTTATGCCTCTGAAAAAATCTTTCTTGACTTTAGGAATCGAATCCACAGCACATACCTTTGGAA
>DAWM01000035.1:9277-16740 GCA_002505945.1 Candidatus Woesearchaeota archaeon UBA119 | reverse complement strand
ACAGCACATACCTTTGGAACAGGTATAGTCAGCTCTAATAAAAAAATTCTTGCCAATTCCAGAATAGCTTATACCACCAAGTCTAAAGGGATGATCCCTTCAAAGGTAGCAGATTTTCATGTAAAGAATGCTGATAAAGTGATAAAGGATGCTCTCAAACAAGCTGGCAAATCCATCTCAGATATCGATTTAATCTCCTTTTCTCAAGGCCCCGGCATAGGACATTGTCTTAGGGTTGGAGCGATAATCGCAAGGGCATTAGCCCTTAAGCACAATATTCCTATAATAGGCGTGAATCACTGTATTGCTCATCTTGAGATAGGCAAGATATTGACCGAAGTGAAAGATCCTGTTTTTCTTTATGTTTCTGGAGCCAACACCCAGATAATCGCCTTTGAATCCAAGAGATACAGGATATTCGGTGAATCCCTTGATATGGGTGTAGGAAATTTCATAGATGCCTTTGCCCGCTATCTTAGGCTTGGTTTTCCTGGTGGGCCAAGGGTAGAGCAGCTTGCTAAAGAAGCCGATAAATACATAGAATTGCCTTATGTAGTCAAAGGGATGGATATTAGCTTGGGAGGCATACTAACAAATCTAAAGCAGAAATACGATTCAGGGAAGTATTCAAAAGCAGAACTCTGTAATAGCATGCAGGAAACAGTGTTTGCTATGCTCTTAGAGGTCAGCGAGAGGGCGATGGCGCATTGCGATAAGAATGAACTCCTCTTAGGAGGAGGTGTTGCCTGCAATAAAAGGCTACAGGAGATGGCCAGTATAATGTGTAAAGAAAGGAAAGCCCAGGCATATTTCCTTGAGAACCAATACAATGTAGATAACGGTGCAATGATAGCATGGTTAGGTTCATTGGAATATCAAAGAGGGAAACATCAGAAGATTTCAGAAACCGCTATAAGGCCTTATTGGAGGACAGATGAAGAGATTTATTAATGAAAAGATATCATAAAAATCCTCCCTAAAGAAAGAGATGCTAAACCCTAAACAAAAAATTGTGAATTTTTGTGCATCAAAAACAAAATTATTAAAAATAATCTCTTATATTGAATGATAATATAGCTAAAGAGGTGGCCCTAATAAATGGAAACCTATTGCAGATACGACACAAATAGAGAAGGCGAGGACACAATCCTGGAATTTGATTGTAAGGATTGTCCATATTCCCCTTCTATTGAAGAGAATCCTCAATGCATGAGAGCAGTCTTGAGGGCAATAGGAGAGAACGACTCTGCCACAAGGATAGTCTTAAAGAAAACCCGGGACTATGAATATGGTTTTCATCAGACGGTGATGCTTTCTGAAGTTGTTAGCCTTTATGAACACTTAAACAGGAATCGTCAGCTCACATCCTTTCTTAACCTTTCTCCTTCTCCCAATCAACCCTTTCAGGAGGTAATGGATTATTTCATGAGGTTTAAGAAGATAATCTCGGATACCATCCTAGAGGATCCGGTTGGCGCTTATGTTCGGTTAACTAGACTTCAAAGGGAAATAAACATCCTTTTGAGGAAATCCACTCAAGAGCAGAAGAACAAGTTTGTTGAAGAGCTCCATAAGGAAGTAGAATATGTTATAGGGAAGTTAAAGAATACAAGACTAATTATTGCAGCCCAACCATATCTCCCTGGAATGAAACAAGGTGATAGGGAGATATACACCAAAATATTCAATCCAAGTGTTAAGCCGGATTTTATGTATACCAAGCTTATGGCTGCATATCCACAAGGTGGGAATCCTGTTGACTCCTATACCTTAAAGGATGGGACGGAGGTAACAATATTTGATTTTCCTGATTCTGTTTTAAAGATGTATCACATATATCCCCCTGAGTTTCGTCTTTCTGAGGAGAAATATGAACTTCTTGATACCGCCAGAAATGTGATTTCTGAGCATAAGCCAAGCAGGGAAGACTTTATTGACCCAGATAGGATGCGGGATGTCTTTTTTCATATAGGTAAGGGCTTGTTAGAGGAGTTAGCTAATCATAGAGGGCTTCAGCTTAAAGACAAGGAGATAAATGAGCTTGCCAAAATTCTTGTGAGATATACCGTTGGATTCGGATTGCTTGAGTTGTTGCTCAATGATCCCGGTATTCAGGATGTAGTTATCAACAGCCCGCAAGGCCGCATCTCTGTTTTTATAAATCATCAGGACCATCAAGACTGCAATACTAATATAATCCCTACAATTAATGAGGCTGAATCCTGGGCTACGAAATTGAGGATGATATCAGGCAGGCCTTTAGACCAAGCCAATCCCATACTTGATACAGAGATAAAACTTGATGAGGCCAGAGCCAGGGTTGCTGTAATCTCGTCTCCCCTCAATCCAACAGGATTGGCATATGCCTTTAGAAGGCATAGGGGAAAGCCTTGGACACTTCCTCTATTCATAAAGGTCAATATGATAAATCCTTTAGCAGCAGGCCTCCTGAGTTTTCTTGTGGATGGTTCTAGAACAATGCTGGTTGCAGGCACAAGAAGCGCTGGAAAATCCTCTTTACTCGGTTCCCTTATGACAGAGATTATGAGAAGGGTAAGGATTATCACTATAGAGGATACATTAGAGTTGCCTGTCGGCTCTTTAAGGGATTTAGGCTTTAATATCCAATCCATGAAGGTAGCTGCTGCTTTAACTCAGGGAAGTTCTGAGGTGCCAGCTGACGAAGGAATAAGGACCACATTGCGTCTTGGTGACTCTGCCCTGATGATTGGTGAGGTAAGAAGCACAGAGGCAAGAGCTCTCTATGAAGCAATGAGAGTTGGTGCCTTGGCTAATGTTGTAGCAGGCACAATTCATGGAGACAGCCCTTATGGTGTTTTTGACAGGGTGGTGAATGATTTAGAGGTTCCGAGAACCTCTTTCAAAGCCACAGACATAATAGTTGTGGCTAATCCTATCCGTTCTTCAGACGGACTTCATAGGTGGAGAAGGGTTACCCAGATTACAGAGGTTAGAAAGGATTGGGAGAACGACCCTTTGGCTGAGAATGGTTTTGTGGATTTAATGAAATATGATAGTGATAAGGACGAGTTGCTGCCTACTTCAGATTTGAAGCATGGGGATTCTGAGATTTTGAAATCCATTGCCTCAAATGTGAAGGAGTGGGCTGGAAACTGGGATGCCCTTTGGCAGAATATCCAGTTGAGAGCCAAAGTCAAGGCAGATATTGTTAAGGTGTCGGATCAGCTCAACAATCCAGAGTTGCTTGAAGCTCCTTTTGTTATTAGATCTAACGATGAATTCCATAAGATATGCGATAGTATCACTCAAAAAAGAGGAAAACTGAATGTAAAGGAAGCATACAAGGAATGGCATGACTGGCTTATGAAGGAATCCAAGAAAGAGAGATGGAAACCGGGGGTTAAAATATGAATGAGGATGATTTTACCCGCCTAATGAAACAAAAGTATGAAAGGCGCATCAAGGAAGCCACCTCAAAGGATTCTAAGATTCCTAAAGATAACGAGAATATCCCTATAACTTCCAAAGACTATAATGATTTCCTTAACCAGTATGCTCCTTCTCATATGAATTTCTATGAAAAGATGTGTAAGTTTTCAGAGAATCTTTTCAAGGTGGCTCCTCCCAAAAAGATGGTAAAAAGCCTTAATGAGGATATAGAAACAGCCCATCTCAATATAACTCCAGAGGGAGCAATGAGCTTTGCAATGATTTTCCCCATCTTCTTTATTCTCTTTGGACTGCTCTTTATGGCTGTATTGAGCGTGCTCACAGGGCAATTTGAACTCATAGTAATGCTCTTCTTCCTTGGTTTTGGAGTGCTTATGATACAGCCTTTCCAGAAAATCCCTTCTCTTTTGGCTACAAGATGGAGGATGCGTGCCTCTAATCAGATGGTTCTGTGTATCTTCTATGTTGTTACCTATCTCAGGCATACATCCAATCTTGAAGCAGCCATGCGGTTTGCTGCCAATCATCTTACCCCTCCTTTGTCAATAGATTTGAAGAAAATCCTTTGGGATGTGGAATCAGGACGTTATTCTACTGTGGCAGAATCTCTCAATGCCTATCTTGAAAGGTGGAGAGGGCATAATGATGAGTTTATTGAGACTTTTAGGATAATTGAGAGCACCCTCTCTGAATCCTCCAATGAAAGAAGAATGGAAACATTAGATAGGGCTTTGAACTCTATTCTTGAAGCAACCTATGAGAAAATGCTTACCTTTGCCCAGGATCTCAAATCACCAGTTGACTCTCTTAACATGATGGGGATTGTGCTTCCAATCCTCAGCTTGATTATATTACCTTTGGTGGCAGGAATGATGGAAGGCGTAAAATGGTATCATATTGCTATGCTGTATAACGTACTTATACCTTTCTTGGTTTTCTATATGGCTCTGCAGATATTATCTACTAGGCCTACAGGATATGGCGGTTCAGGGGTAGAGAATGAGTTTGTTGATTTATCCAAGAAAAGCAAGGTAGATGTCAACCTTGGAGGAATAAAATTCAAGGTAACCCCAATGGTTGCTGGGGTTTTTATCTTCTTGGTTTTCTTCGCGATAGGGCTTTCCCCCATCATAATCCACGCTGTAAACCCTAACTTTGAGTTTCCTATCATTGAGGGGATTATTAATTTTATGGGTTATATTACTCCATCTGACGGAGGCCCGCCCATAGGTCCTTTTGGGCTTGGCGCCCTAATTCTCTCTTTCTTCATTCCAGTAGGCTTAGGGCTGGGTGTTGGTGTGTATAAGAAACTACGTTATCAAAAGCTGAATGAGGTGAGGAAGGATGCTGAAGTCCTGGAGAAAGAGTTTGAATCCTCTCTTTATATGCTCGGAAATAGGCTGGCAGATGGAACCTCTCCTGAGCTTGCAATCTCTCATGTAGCTCAGACCACAACAGGAAGCATAGTAGCCCGTTTCTTCTCAATCATTGCAGATAACATAAGAAGGCTGGGGATGGGGGTGGATGAAGCGATATTTGACAAGCAGAGGGGCGCATTATCATACTACCCTTCAAACATTATTGAAAGTGCAATGAAAATTCTCACGGAAAGCATAAGAAGGGGATACCATGTTGCCTCTCGCGCCATGATGAACTTCGCTGAATACCTTAAACAGATTCACAGGGTTAATGAAAGGCTCAAAGATATTCTAACAGATATTCTATCAAGCATAAAATCCCAGATGAGTTTTCTTACCCCTTTAATTGGAGGAATTGTAGTAGGCATCACTGGTCTTCTATCCAATATAATTAATTTGGTAAATGAGACATCAGCAACCATCACAAACCAGAACGCTGCTCAGAATGCCCCTGCTGCAATGCCTATGGAAGCTATGAACTTCTTTGGGATTGGCATCCCTACCTATTATTTTCAATTAGTAGTAGGCTTTTATGTTGTGGAGGTAATCATTATAATGTCCTATCTGCATTCCACAATAGAAAAAGGAGAAGATGACGTGCATAGAGGTTTCTCAATGGGAAAAGATGTTATAAAAGGCACTATGCTTTATTTCTTAGTAGGTGTAGTAACATCAGTGATGTTCAGCCTAATTACAATAGGCATTAAACAGTTTATGGGCCCTTAAATCATAAAAATTCACAATATTTGTGCATAAAAAATGCCGAATTTGGGTGAGCTGTTTTCTAGGAAATCTATTATTGAAGCAAATATTCAAATAAACTTTTTTAATTCCTTAATAGCAAAATTCAAAATTTCTTCTTTATTTGAGTTATTACCAAATTCATTCTTGAAAATCTCAAATCCTCTCTCTTGATTAACAAGTATTAAATTTTCAAAATTTTTATCAAATTCATCTACGTTTATATTGTCAATAATGGGCTTATATTCAGGCTTTTCTTTAAAAGCTCTTGGAATCACAATGTTTTGAATTTTCGTTTTATCAAAATTCGTTAAAATTCTGTTTGTCATAAATTTAGTGTATCCTTCATCAAACAAGATTATTTTTTCATTCCCAATAAATCTTTCTTTGTTGAATCTAAATTTTAATGAATTAATATCTTTGTTTAGTTTTTTATATAAATGCAAATGCACTGCTTCATGGATTAATAACTCTAAAAATTCTAACGTGGGATAAAACCCTTTTTTAAATGGATTAAAATTCATCTCCACTATTGCATTTTCTTCGAAATTTATTGTTCCATAAGTCCCATTATTTAATGCACACCTTATTATCTCCCTTGAAACCTTTTCGTTGAAATTATAATTTTCAACTTCGGGTAAAACTTTTTCTATAAATTTCTCAAAAGAATTGTAGAAATAAATTTTTGTGGGAATAGAAATATTATTTTCTTTTAGTAACTTTTCTGCAATTAAGATAATCTTTTTTAGATTTTCAAAATCTTTCTCTTTAAATGGAGTTTCTGGGATTATCTTTAAGTCCATGATTAATAGTTGTTTTTTCCCTTAATAAAATTTTTCTTTTTATAAAAAGAAGCAAAAGCGAGTCTGCCGTCTAAACAGATTACATCTATTCTCTTTTTCTTCAGAATAATGTTTTTGCACTCTTTTAATTTGTTCTTATTCCTTCACATTCGATAATATTCTTTCTATATCTTAATTCCGTGTCATAATCTCGATTACATCGCCGTTCTTGAGCTTGTGTTCCTTGCCTACCGCCATCTTCTTCTTGACATCAACTGCCTTAACAAAGTTATCTCCGATATCAGAATGAATCTTATAGGCAAAGTCCAATGCTGTTGAATCAGGAGGCATCAGAAAACAGTCTGGAAGCACATTCCCGAATTGATCTTCAAGCTTATTAACCCCACCCGGGAACACATATATATATCCTAAGAGTTCAAAGACCGCCTTGTTCAACACATCTTGCACCCCGGTAGAACCGAGCTTATCCAGCACATTCTTCCTTATGAACTCCAAGGCCTTCTTCTGTTTTTCATTCAGCTTCTCCTCGGCCTTTTCTTTCATCTCAAAATGGTTCTCTCCAGGAATATAATCAATCATCTCATGCTTGGCAGCCTCCCTCAATGCAAGCTCTGACTCGCTTGAGCAAGGGATTATAAAGTAATCAGGAAACTCCTTCTTAAGCCGTTCAATATTCTCTATAGCCCCTTCAACATCCGCCTTGTTAGCAGCAATTATCATCGGTTTGGTTCTTTTCCTTAGCTTCTTAACAAACTCTTTCAACTCATCCTGTTGCCAATCCGTTAATCGCTTCTCTTTGATGCCCAGCTGCTCTAAGATATCCTCAATAATATCCTGATTAGCACCTAAACCAGTGAATTGCTTGGTCAAGGCCTTAACAGGATCAAGATGCTCCTGCACCGCCTGTCTGGAGAATCTCTCCCATACCTTCTTGAAAATCCCAAGATACCATTCATCAATCTCCTTTTCAAGGAATCTAATATCTTCTCCAGGATCATAAGAGCCAGGCTTAACCGGCTCACCCTTTTCATTAGTGCTGCCGGCCGCATCAATAACATGTATAAGTACT
>DAWM01000035.1:5796-9125 GCA_002505945.1 Candidatus Woesearchaeota archaeon UBA119 | reverse complement strand
AACATGTATAAGTACGCTGGCTTGCCTTAAATCGTCTAAGAATTGGTTGCCCATCCCCTTGCCTTCAGAGGCTCCGGGAACCAGGCCAGCAACATCCAATAACTCAACAGGCACAAACCTATTATGGTTTATACAGAAGCCATGCTGGGGATTACATTGAACATTGAAGAACTTGTCAGCGCATTCCACCTTAACAAAACCAATCCCCTCATTTGCCTTAATGGTGGCGAAAGGGTAGTTAGCAATCTCCACCTCGGCCAATGTAGCCGCCTTAAAGAAAGTGGATTTACCTACATTCGGCTTACCAACAACTCCGATTAACATTTTCTCAAAATTCCCCCTATAAATTTCTGTTTTGTTATGTTGCTTTAACCTAAAGGACTCCCTTATGCACAAAAACCCAATTGTTAAAGCGTATGACACTCGTAGTTGATTTTTATGATATTGCTTTAATCTAAACAACTACCTTATATTTAAAATTTAAGTAACAATGTTAAGATTTACTTTAAATGTTTAGGTTGAACCCTGCCTCATCTCCGATTTCAATACCTTTCTTCTCAGCCATTCCTCCCTTAATCTCTAAAATGAATTGCGCTTCCTTCTCAGGGCTATAAATCTTGCATGGCTCTTCCTCGCAAGGCACTGCCTCCTCAATATGCACTATCCTCTTATCAGCGCTAATCCAGATAATATCCAAGGGAATTAAGGTGTTCTTCATCCAGAAGTTATATGTTCTCTCTTCAGGATAAACAAAGAGCATCCCTTTGTCCTCTTCCAGCTTCTCCCTGAACATCAAGCCCTTCGCCCTCTCTTTTGGAGAATCCGCTATCTCCGCTTCAAAGCAGGTCTGCTCAATACACACCTCTAAGAGCTGTGTTGAGCCACTAGAAGATTGGTTGTTGGATTGGTTGCTAGACAAGTTGGATGAGTTATTTATTTCGCTGGCAGGATTAATCTGTTCTTTATTACATCCAGAGAGAGTAAAGAGCGTTATTCCGATTGCGAATAATAAGATTATTATGATAGTATTTTCAGTTTTCATTATCTTGGTATTATTCCCAAAGATTTTGCTTTTCATTTTTATTGTTTAATTCCTTATGATTATACCCTTATTATTCTTTCTATTACTCTTTTAAATTCTTTATATCCCTCAACAGGGTTAGGGAAAGCTTTAAATAAATATCTTATTGGAATTCAATCTATAGTTGATTGTTGTTGAAAAGGGTGGTTCAGCTGAGTGTTGAAAGTAGTATTTCCAAGCAAAGGAATACAGAGAGTCTCATAGATGGAATACTTGAGAACTATAATGATTATTCAAGAAATATCATAAACATACTTCTTAGGATTCAAGAGAAACAAGGATTTGTTTCAGAGCAAGACGCAATCCAGCTCTCTGATAAAACCCATATCCCTTTAGCCAAGATATTCTCAATCTTATCCTTTTACAATTACTTTTCGTTCAAGAGAGCAGGCAAGAACCTGCTGCTTTTATGCGATGGAACCGCATGCAGGGTACAAGGAAACAGGAAGCTTCGTCAGACCCTTAAAGACGAGTTAGACATCAGTCCAGGCGAAACAACAAAGGATAATCTCTTCACCCTAAAAGAAGTGAGATGCTTAGGAGCATGCGCCTTAGCACCCGTAATGATGGTCAACGGCAAGATTTACGGCAATCTTGATGAGAAAAAAGTAAAGGAAATCATCTCAGGGTTAAAGCAAGAGAGCGGGAAGAAAGAAAGTTAGTTTAAAAGAATTGTTTTCAAATGTTTTACAATTAATAAAACGGCAAAACCTAAAAAGATGGCACAGAGCAAGAAAACCCGGAAAAAGACAGAAAAGAAAAAAGCTGGTAGAAAGAAAGCTGGAACGAAGAACGCTGGAGATAAGAAACCCAAGGCAAAGAAGACCAGGGTTGAGAAAGCCAAGAGCAAGAAAGCGAGGGTTAAGAAAGCGAAGGAAAAGAAAGTTAGGGTTAAGAGAGCTAGAGATGAAAAACTCAATGAAAAGAAAACTAGGTCTGAGAAAGCCAGAAGCAAGAAAGCGAGGGTTAAGAAAGCGAGGTCTGAGAAGGTAGGGGTTTCTCTAAGAAAAACTAAGAAAAGGTCTACTACCTCTAAGAAAAAATCTAAGAAAATAACAGGAAAGAACACAAAAAAACCTGAAAGCCTGGCAAAAAAAGGGTCTGAAAAAGTAAAGAAAATTAAACACTCACAAAAGAGCATCCTCGCGCATCAAGATGAGCTCAAGTTTAAAGGCAAGCTAGAGCTTCTAGTATGCGGAGCAACAGGTTGCCGCTCTAGAGAATCCTTAGAGATAATTGAGCGCCTTAAAGAGGAAACTGCAAAGAAAGCTCATATCCTGAAAAAACAAGGAATCTCGATATCAATAAAACAAACCGGTTGCCATGGATTCTGCCAGATAGGGCCAACCCTCATCATAATGCCACACGGCCTTTTCTATGTGCAGCTAAAGCCAGAAGATGCAGGCCATATCATAGACTCAATAATCCATTCCCACATAATAGAAGAAAAGCTATTCACAGAGAACAGCACAAGATACCCCTTCTTCCGACAGATACCCTTCTTCAAACACCAACAAAGGGTATTGATGGAGGATTGCGGATTCATAGACCCCCTTGATATAGACGAATTCATAAAGAAAGGCGGTTTCAAAGGCATAAAAAACGCTGTCCAACAAGGCCCAGATAAAACCCTAACAGTCATCCAGCAAGCCAAGCTCAGAGGACGAGGAGGAGCAGGCTTCCCCACTCATTTAAAATGGAAGTTCCTCAAGGATGCTAATCCAAGTGAGAAGGACACTTCAACTGAAAAGAGCACTTTAACAGAGAAGGACCCTTCAAATGACACAGGCACTTCAACTGATGAGGACGTTTCAAATGGCACAGGCACTTCAACAGAGAAGGGCACTTTAAGCAAGGATTCGCAATACAATAAGAGAGCTAACGAGAAATACATAAGCCAGAGACACATAACTCAGAAACATATAAGCCAGAAACATATAAGGCAGAAACATATACGCCAGAAATACATAATCTGCAATGCAGACGAAGGGGATCCAGGTGCCTTTATGGATAGAGGACTTATAGAAAGCAATCCACTCATGCTTATAGAAGGGATGCTCATCTGCGCCTATGTAACAGGAGCAACAAAAGGCATCATCTATATAAGGCAGGAATATCCATTGGCTGAGAAGATTCTCAGAACCCTCATTCCAAAGCTCTATGAACGAGGATTTTTGGGCAAGAACGTATTTCATCTTGGCTTTGACTTTGATCTCGAGGTAAAGTCCGGGGCTGGCGCGTTTGTCTG
>DAWM01000035.1:0-5564 GCA_002505945.1 Candidatus Woesearchaeota archaeon UBA119 | reverse complement strand
TGTCTGCGGGGAGGAGACGGCACTCATCCGCTCCCTCGAAGGGCGCCGGGGCCAGCCCCGACCGCGTCCTCCGTATCCTGCTCAAGAGGGCTTGTATGGCTGTCCTACTAACATTAATAATGTCAAAACCTTGTGTTCGGCAGCGCTCATAATGCGGCGTGGATCTGAAGGAGCTGAATGGTTTTTAGGGTTGGCTGATAAGGATTTGAAGGATGAGGAAAGTGGTGGAACTATATTGCTTGCTTTGAGCGGCAAGGTTAAGTACACTGGCTTGGTTGAGGTTGGTTTTGGCAAGAAGCTTTCCCATGTGATTGAGAGGATTGGTGGGGGTTCTTCTACTCATTATGATATTAAAGCGGTTCAAACCGGCGGCCCATCGGGCGGTTGTCTTCCATATTCATCTTTTTCATCTTCTAAAGAGACTGGTTCTGAAAAGGCAGGAAGAAATAACGCTCGGAATATCGCTAATAAGAGTAATGTTAATTATGAGAAGAGTGATAAGAGTGAGAAGAAAGGTAATGGGAATGGTAGGGAACGCCAGGGTTTCAGGAATCTGAGGATTGGATATAAATCTCTTCAAGAGGCTGGTTCTATCCTTGGAAGTGGTGGAATGATTGTGCTTGATGAAAAGGATTCTATTGTAGACCTCATAGATTTCTTTCTGGAGTTCCTTTCTTCAGAGAGTTGCGGGCAGTGCACGCCTTGCAGGGAAGGGTTGAAGCAGATGAGTTTCATTGTTAAGAGGATTCTTAAGGGAGAGGGTTGTAGGGCTGATATTAAGAGGTTGGAGCAGCTTGCTTATTATGTGAAGGAGAATTCTTTATGCGGATTGGGGCAGACGAGTGCTAATCCTGTGCTTTCTTCGTTGAGGTATTTTAAGGATGAATATATTAGGCTTATTGAGGGAACGGCTTTTGTTTATGAAATCTCTAAGAGATGCACTGGCTGTCATAAATGTGCTGTAATCTGTCCTGTTGATGCTATTGATGGCGAAATCAATTCAAGGCATTATATTAATCAGGATAAATGTATCCATTGCGGCAGCTGTTATAGGGCTTGTCCTATTAAGGCGATTGAACGGGTGAGGCTAAAGAGGATTGATTAGTTTGAGGCTCGGATTAATCAAACAGGCATAATTGGTGATTAGTTTAAGAGGATTGATTAGCTTAATAAACGTTTAATAAACGAACAAAATGCTTGAGCGGAAAGTGTTATTATGTCATACAAGGTAAGGATAAACGGGAATGAGTTCTCCTTTGAAGGGGAGCCAGGAAAGAAGACGATTTTAGAGGCTTGCAAAGAGATAGGCCTAGATATCCCTACTTTCTGCTATCATGAGAGGCTTAGGCCTAGGGGGGCTTGCAGGCTTTGTATTGTAGAGATAGAGTCTAAGGATGGAAGCCCAGGCAAGCTGGTTACTTCCTGCTCTACTCCTCTTAAAGAGGGGATATCTATCCTTACCCATTCTCAAAGGGTTTTGAATGCAAGGCGGTTTAACCTTATGCTTCTTCTTGGGGATCATCAGAGCGAGTGTATTTATTGTGATAAGAATACGGATTGCAAGCTTTTGGAATATGGGCCTGAGTTCCAGCTCTCTTCCACTCCTTTTGAGCACATACCTCTACCAAAAAGCAAGTTTCATTCCTCTGGCTTGGATAACAGTACCCCTTCTATAGTGAAGAACTATGATAAATGCATAAAATGCGGGCTTTGCGTTCAGATATGTTCTGAGATGCAGGGCTTGGATGCGATTGGGTATCGAAATAGAGGTGCTTATTTTGAGGTAGGACCTGCTTTTAACTTCAATCTTGCTCAGACTGAATGCTCTCAATGTGGCCAATGTGTTCTGCATTGTCCTACCTGTGCTCTAGAGGAGAAGTCTGATATTGAGGGAGTGATGAAAGCCCTTAACGATAAGAAGACTATTACTGTGGCGCAGATTGCTCCGTCTGTCAGGGTTTCTATTGGAGAGGATTTCATGTTGCCTCCTGGGGAAATCCTAACAGGGCAACTGGTTTCTGCTCTCAAGAGGATGGGCTTTGATTATGTGTTTGATACCCAGCTTGGGGCTGATCTTACTATTATGGAAGAGGCTAAGGAGCTAATGGATAGGGTAACAATGGAAAAACCCTTGCCTATGTTTACCTCTTGCTGTCCTGCCTGGGTTAAGATGCTTGAGGACCTTTATCCAGAGCTTATTCCTCATCTATCTACGTGCAGAAGCCCTGCACAGATGCTGGCTTCTGTAATTAAGAATGTTTTTGCTAAGAACAAGGGCTTGAATCCGAAGAGGATTAAGGTTGTGGAGATAATGCCTTGCACTGCCAAGAAGTTTGAGGCTCAGAGGCCAGAATACAAGGATGATGTGAGTTTTGTTCTCACTACTAGGGAGACGGCAAGGATGATCAAGGAGGTTGGCTTGGAGCTCACAAGGCTTGAACCGACGGAGTTTGACAATCCTTTGGGAGAGTCTTCAGGCGCAGGGACTATTTTCGGGGTAAGCGGAGGCGTGATGGAAGCGGCATTAAGAACTGCTTATGAGACTACTACCAATAAGAAATTAGAGAAGCTAGAGTTTGATGAATTGAGGGATTATGCTAACAGAAAGGCTGGAAGGATAACAATAAAGGGCAGAGAGCTCAGATATATCTCAATCAATACCCTTGGTGAAACCCGTAAATTCCTAGCTTCTTTAAAAGATAAAATGCTTGAGGGCAAGTCAGATTATGATTTCATAGAGATTATGGCTTGTCCATTTGGTTGTATAGGAGGTGGAGGCCAGCCCATTCCAACCAATGATGAGATTCTCAAGAAGAGGGCATCCGCCATATACAACATTGATGCCCACAAGAAGGTAAGGAGGAGTTATGAGAATCCCGATATCAAGAAGTTATATAGCGAATTTTTTGGCGAGCCAGGCAGCAAGAAGGCCGAGGAGCTCCTGCATACTAAGTATTACCATAGGGAGCTTTATAAGTGAATGTCTATAAGTTTCTCAAGAAATATTATTAGATGTAAATCAACCTTTGAAACCATTTTTCAAACTCTTTAATATTATCTTGTAATAGCTTTCTGTTCCATACCAAAGGATATGTTTCTTCGCAATCTCTTTTCCATAGTTATACTCTTCATTTGTCAGCATTTGATAAAGTTCCTTCTCTGAAAAAACAAAACCATGCACTTCAGGTTGCATTAATTCTCCTTCTTTCAATACAACCTCAAACCTTTTCTTTCTCTTACTGTTAGGAGTAATAATTGCAATATCTAAATCCGAATCTTTTTCTTGGTTTGTAACATTTTCAATTCTGAGATTTCTTAATGAAAAGGAAGTGGGAAACTTTATCAGGCTTTGAAAATAAAAAAAGTTATATATCTATAAGGAACTAAAAGGAAAAAGATGGTGGATAGAAGGTTAGTTGAATTTATTAGAAATCAAGAATCTAAGGGATACTCTGCTCAGCAGGCATATATTAATTTAGTGCGACAGGGCTACAGTTCTGAGGACGTAAGGGAAGCATTAAATTGTGCAAATAAGGCTGGAAACTCAAGTTCATCTGATCGAAAATCCATTTTAATAAGTGTAATCTTCATTCTTATTGCCTCTACTCTTATTTTTGTTACGATTATTACTTCTTTTTTTTCATTAACAAACCCAACCTGCAATACTGATTTAGAATGTGATGATAACAATGTTGATACTTTGGATTTCTGCGTAAACACTTATAAAGGAAGTACAAAATGTCTGAATGCACAGAAAACTCAAATTGCCGATGTAGAAAAAGAGTTTGCAATAAATCCAAAGGATTCTATTTCTTTTAAACTTAATGATGAAGATCACTTAATTGAAGTTGAAGATATAGTAGATGACTCCGTAAAGCTAAATATTTATTCAGAACCCAAAAGAGTTACATTGGCTGTTGGACAATCCAAAAAAATAGACTTTGGTAGTAACAATATTAATGATATTTATATAAGGTTTTTAAGATTATCAGAGGGAAAACCAATATTTGGGATTAAAAGCTTAGAGAAATCAAGTAAATTAACTATAGAAGTAACTGGTTTGAAAAACACGTATCAAAAGGGTGAACCCTTTTCAGGGGAATACAAAATAAAATATTCTGGCAAGCCTTTTGAGGGCATTATTTTATTTACGCGTTCAAAGGTTGGATTTGACAAAAACCTCTCTGAATTGATAAGCGGACGGATTTCCTCAGATAGAATAAACGAATTTATGAAGATGATATTTAATATTGGGGCATTTAGATTAAACGAGCAAGGGCATTATACTGCTGCTGATTATTTCTTTGAGGACGGAATTTATGAATACTCTATTAGTGTTTATAGTTGTGATGCAATTACTTCTACTTTAGATAAAGAATGTTTTACTGCGACAGAAGATGAATTAACAGGCGTGTCACCTCTTAAAACAGTGACTAAAAAAATAAAGGTTCAAGGTGGTAAGAATCCTTCAGAGTGTATAAAAACGGAAGATTGTACTACAACTTGTGCTGGCTGTGAGGATGGTAGGCAGATATGTGACATGTTTAGTGAGAGATGTGTAGATTGTTTAACTGATAATCAATGTAAAACAGGTTACAAATGTAAGAATCATACTTGTGTTTCTTGGGAATGTGATTCTAATATTGACTGTAACGATAATGATGTTTCAACAAAAGACATGTGTAATAATTTCAAATGTTCTCACTCACGAATAACACAATGCATCGACAATGATTTATATTGTCCTGATGGATGTGATTCTGATACTGATAATGACTGTTCTGATAAATGCGGAGACCGAACAATCGATTGTGGACTGGCCATTTTATCAGCAGAGAGCAGGGCAGATGGAAATTTACCAAATTTCGATTGTTTTATAAATAACGCGAGGAAGTGTTGTCCTGCTAAAATTATCGTTGAAACAAAATTAAATCTTTTTGGTATGATTGCCCATACTATAACATATAGAGAAATAAAAGGTTTGACGGACGAAAGATGTCTTTTCTATCAGCGTACAGACGATATTTATTATAATTATTCTAAGGACGTTAAACAACAAATGTTAGATAGAGGAATGACTGAAGAGCAGATTGTTCAGCAACTTGCGGAGCAAAATCAAGAGGCTCAAGATTTCGTTGGTAAAGACTCTACTTGTAAATATCCTATTGAAGTCTTGGTAAATAAGTTAGAAGAAGAAAAACAAGGTAAATTCTCAGGCTCAACAGAAGATTATGAAGAGTATCAATGTACTGGTTCTTTGTATGAGCAAAGTTATTCCTAAATTATCACAGAAGAATCAATTTCTATTCTATTAGTAGTTGTTTGAGAATTATATATTTGATAATTTTGAAAAGAAAAAAAAGGAGGCAAAGCATAGGAGACTGAATTAGGAGATAAGATCAAAGTCGGACTGTTGGGGACTGCGCGCTGAACATCTCGCCCGAAGGCTTGATGCTTACACACCAGTTCCATCAAACGGGTCTTTTTCCCGTGTCCTTGGTCTCTTTTCTAGGAGGGCTTCGTGCTTAGATGCTTTCAGCACTTATCCCTTCCAGACTTAGCTA
>DAWM01000076.1:7666-9243 GCA_002505945.1 Candidatus Woesearchaeota archaeon UBA119 | reverse complement strand
TCAGGCCAGGTCTTCTCGCTCGTACTCAAAACCTGTTTTATCCAATTTATAGTATATTTTGATAACTCTGCTTCTGGCTTGAAGAAAGAGTATTCAATCTCTCTTTTTATAAGAGGATTAACAAAAACCTGCTCTGCTCGTCTGGTAAATTGAAGCCTTACCCTTTCCTTCTCAGGCAGTTCTTTCTTCTTATCTTCTTTCTCTGTTTCATAATAAACAGGCTTCTTGGTCTTCTTGCCCTCTTCAAGAGCAATCTTCGCCTGAACCATCCTGTTGAGCCGCATCATGAAGCTGTGCCTGTCCTCCGCTGTTATTGAGTCAGAAGCGTATTGAGAGAGGAGGTTGAAGGCAAAAGGCGAAGGCACAGCGTTCTTCGCTTCAACAATATCAAGCTTCCCTTCCCTATGAAGCTTTATAATCTCTTTGAGGTTATTAACATCCATAGCATCCTCCAACACTTCCCTCTTGGCTTCCTTGATTATAGGGAAATTTCGGGATATAGAACGGGCAGCGCTCAGCAAAATCTTAGAAGAAACCTGTTGCCTTCCAACGCTTTTCTTGCTTGATTTATACCGCCTTAGAATCATCAAGGCGCGAGCAGCACAATGCCTAAATCTTCTCTTGAGGATTTCAGTGTTCTCAATTGCCTTCTCAGCAATATCCCATACCTCTAAATCCTTAAACAAGGGAAAAGGATTTATCTTTGAAATTCGTTTAGTGGAGGATAATGTAAAGCCATAATCAGTGATTGCGATGTCCAATGCTGTTTTATTCTCATGGGATAGCACATATGCGCTTATCCTTGACAACACATCATTTACCCTTCTTCCGAATCTGGAATGATAAACAACATAATGTAAATCCTCAGACTTATATCGTTCAATAATAATCCTTTTAATGCTGGGCACATCCGCTACCTTATACTGCTCTAAGATATAATGATACAATGTCTTAGCGCTCTCCTTCTCCAGAAACAACCTCTTCTGAATGAATGAAACAATCTCCTCGTCTTTCTTCTTATGCTTAATCTTATCCCTAATCTCTTCTAAGAAAACAGAGATATCCTTGCCTAATTCATAGCTGAGAGGCAGCATCTCTGAATACCATCTTGGGATGGTTGGAGGCCTTGAAGGCATGGGGGTTACCTGAGCAGTCATTCCTCTAGCATAGCGGAACATATATGTGCTTCCTCCCAATACAAAGACATCTCCTCTGCTGAGCTTCTCAAGGAAGGGCTCATCAATATACCCGATAACTTCGTCTCCTTTTTTAACTGTAATCCTTGCCTCCTCAGGGATAGTTCCAACATTAGTATGATAAATCATCCTTGCCAGCTTCCCTCTAGGAGCAAGTGTATTATCATCATTAATCCATATCTTCCCATATACCCTTTTCTTGCCCAACTCTTCATGCTCTCCAGCCAGATATTTTATAACAGACATATAATCTGAATACTTAAGCTTGGTATATGGATAAGCTCCTCTACAAAGGTTATAGAGTTCTTTAATATCAGGCCGTTCATTTATAACGAAAGAAAAGGCCTGCTGGGCCAGCACATCAAGAGGATGAGAAGGGAT
>DAWM01000076.1:436-7459 GCA_002505945.1 Candidatus Woesearchaeota archaeon UBA119 | reverse complement strand
AAGAGGATGAGAAGGGATGTGCACCTTGTCAATCTTCCCAATATCAGCATCCCTAATCATCACTGCGCATTCCAGCAAATCATCTCTGTTCACAGCAATAACCCTTCCTTTTGTAGTATCATGCAAACGATGGCCGCTTCTGCCGCATCTCTGCAAAGCCCTCGCCACAGACTTTGGGCTTGACAATAGGATTACCAGGTCAATATAACCAATATCAATCCCCAACTCTAGAGAAGTAGAGGAAACCACGCATTTGAGCTTCCCTTCCCTGAGGTTCTTCTCCACCTCTTTCCTCTTCTCCTTTGATAAAGAGCTATGGTGCGGAGCAATATTCTCATCATTATACTCTTTATGATACCTGTTTTTGAGCAGATCCACAACCCTCTCTGTAGCCGCCCTAGTATTGGTAAATATAAGAGTAGTTTTATGTTCTTGCACTAATTTATGAACCTGAGCATAGATGGCTCTATCCACGCTAAACAAATCCGTATCCAAATAAGCCTTTACCGGAGTAATAACCTTTATGTCAGTCTTCTTTATGAAAGAAACATCAATAATGCGACAATCCCTTGGTTTGACTTTATCATTCTCAATCTTATTGCCGACTAAGAAATGAGCCACCTCTTTCAGAGGAGAAACGGTAGCTGACAAACCCACTCTAGACAGATGCCCGCTTAACCTCTCTAAGTATTCAAAGGAAAGCGAGAGATGCGTGCCTCTCTTGTTCCCACATAAATCATGAATCTCATCAATTATCCCCCATTCAACATTCTTCAGATGCTCGGAGAATGATTTAGAAGCAAGCATAATCGCCAGTGATTCAGGCGTGGTAATAAGAATATGAGGCGGCTTCCTTCTCATCCTAGCCTTCTCTTTCTGCGTAGTATCCCCAGTTCTTACCCCAACTCTAATACCCAAATCCTTAATTCCATGCTTTTTCCTAGCAATATCCTCTATCTGCTTAAGCGGCTCTTTGAGGTTTACCTCAATATCATAGTTCAATGATTTTAAAGGGCTGACATAGACACAATATATCTTATCCTCTAATTTGCCCTTAAGAGAACTATCCGTGAGCTCGTTAAGAATAGACAGAAAGGCAGTCAAGGTTTTTGTTGAGCCCGTGGGAGAAGAAATCAACACATTCCTTCTTGAATGAATATCAAATATCCCATACCTCTGAGTCAAAGAGAAATCCTTAAAGGTAGAGAAAAACCACTCCTTTACAATAGGATGAAGGATTTTCTTTATCGTTTTAGGGGAATTAGCCCTTTTTTTGTATTTAATCATACAAGTTGGGCAAGGTCAAGGCTTTTTATTTGTTTTTGTTTCCGATTTTCTTGAAAGAATCAGTCAGTTGCTTTATATAGTCCTTAAAGGTTTTTTTGGTCTTCTCGCTGCTCTCCTGAGTCTTGTTTATAACCTTTCCCACCACATTGTAATTCTTCAAAACCAAGTCCATGTCCTTTATCTTATTACCATAGTCATTGAAAGAAACCTTGCTATGCAAAGAACTCTTGACCTTCTGCTTTTCCTCTGCCTTGGCATAACCTAAAGTAATGATTCCCATAGGCAGCATATTCTCAGGCGCGTTTATTATCTGGCTTATCCTGTCTTCTACAAAAGCCCCAACAAAGCAGGTGCTCAATCCAACCGATACTGCCTCCAGCATCATATTCTCAGCAGCCATAGCACAGTTCTGGAAAGAATAGACCTTCTCCCCTCTCTCCCCATAGAATTCCTTTGCTTTCTTCTGGTCGCCTAATATGACTATAAAAACAGGGGCTTGAAGCATCCAGTACTGCTCTAAACAAGCCTTAGCAATCTCCTCCTTCTTCTCCTTTTCGAGAACAAGCACAAAAGCCCAATTCTGGATATTCCCAGAGGATGGAGCCAACCTTCCCGCCTGCAATACCTTGCCAAGCAGATCCGCAGGAACATCCTTATTCTTATACTCCCTCATTGAGCATCTCTTTTCTATTGCTTTTTCCACATCCATTTTAACGCCTTTAACATAAATTAAGACTCCTTGTATTTATTTTTTGTTTTTTTAGGCTTCTATCAGGCATTTAAGAAAAATATATAAAGGACATTTTATAAGATGATTATATGTCTATGTTAAAGTCAAAAAAAGGTATTGCTTTCTCCATTGTTGTCATTGCTGCAATTGGAATAGTAGTTCTGGTTGTTGCTATCCTTATATTCAGTGGGCAAATGTCTGTGCAAGATGATAGACTTTCTGATTTATACGATAGGGATTGTCTCAGTATCCCAGAAGCTGATTGTGTTTCAGAGGAAAATTGTGAAACACCTGCTCGAAGGATTTTTGATGATTCTTTGATAGAATGTCCGGAGTATCCAAAGAGACTTAAACTTGCCAGGGGTAGTTCAGGCTCCACGAATCTTATCTGTTGTCTAAAGGTGAAAGAATCCTAATCAGGTTTATCACACACTCAATTTTTAAGCAATGATATATTTAAGAAAAGTGATTTGAAGTGAAACCAAAAGAAAATCCAGGAAAAAGAAATCATCTGAATTATTTAGTCATGGTCTTCTCGTTTTTTTTCCTTATTCTTTGCTCTCCACATGTTTTAGCAGCTTTTGAGACCGATATCTCTGGAATTGACTCAGCCTCTGTTAGCCCCCAGATTTATTCTCCTGAATATAACTCGGATTATAAGATGCCTGAAGCAGCATTGAATCTTTTTCATTCAAGACTTGTTTCCCGTCATGAGCATTTCAAACCCAAAAGCAAACTGGTTGCGGTTTATCTGGAGAATTCAGAAGCCATTGGTTTGAGGAAATTTTTCAGCTGGTTTCGAGATAAGCGTAGTTTATATACAAATGAGTTGTCTTCCCATTTTTCTGATGCAGATTCCTTCTGTACTTTTTTCATAGTCTATTCTCCTTCTTTGCCATATATTCTTCTTGTTTTTGAGGATTCCTGTTCAGAGTTCTCTCTTCCGGAAGACTTTTTTGACAAGCATCCTTTTGAATTTGAGTCTCTTGATACAAAGCAGGAGGAAGAGAAGGCCATTTCTTGGTTCAAAGTATTAGCTAATGAGTTAATAGGTGAAGGTAAGGCTTTGGCAGAATCGAAAATCCTATGCCTACCCTCCTCTGAACAACCTCTCTGTGTTGCCGACTTTAAGGATTGTTCAGGCGATACCTTTGAATTTGATTCTGAAGAGCAGTGTAATACTTATCAAGAACTTTACCTTAATTTAGATTCCTTGCAAAATGAGTTCTCTATGGCTGATGCTGTCTCGGTTGAATTAATTGATGAGCAATCAAATACCTATCAAATAAGCTTGTCTTCTGAACTGAAAAAGGGCTTGTCTACTCTAGAATCTCAAGGAAAGATTGAATTTAATTTCTTAAAGAATGTTTATCTGTCATCTGGCACTACAGGTATGGGAAGTTCATTGTCGTTATCTGGCAAGTTCAATCTGCCTTCTGCATTCATTAATAAAGATGAAGTCTTAGTATTCTGCGAAGGTGTGATTAGATTAAAAGATGATTCTCTAAGCCAACTGTTTTCTGATGATGAACTTAAAATATCTATTGAAACCTCGTTCAATCCCATTCCTAAAGAAAAAGAGGATGACTCAGATGAATCCAGTGAATCCAGTGAAAAGACATTTTTATGCAAGACAGATAGCGATGACATTATTTGTACCTCCTCTTGCGATGATGTTCTCTTTGAGTTTGATTCTGAATCAAAATGCGATTCCTATCTTTCTGATTGGTTGTTCTTAGAGGATTTGAAAACAACCCCTTCTGATTCCTTTTATTTAGACTCTGAGAAAGTTGATTCCAATTCTTATAAAGTTTCATTGGAATTAAATCCAGAGTTGTCTTCTTTTCTCTCTGATATGAGAGAGGGGAATATGCTTTTATATGATTTGAATGATAAGGTAAAATTGTTCAGGAATAATGAGCTTTCAAATACATTGGATCTTTCGCCATCAGGAACCTTTATTGTTCGTGGAAATTATGATTATGCCCAATTTAGTCTTACTTTTATAGTCAAGGATGAAATCCTACAAACTTTGTTAGGTGAAGAATCCTTTTCTCTTGTAATCAAAAAGCAACTACCCTCCTTTGATTTCCCTAGTGAGGAGGATACTTCCGAAGGGAAGGATGAAGACTCTAAAGATGTTTTTGTTCCCTCTACTTCCTCTCGTAAAAGCTCTGAAGATTATAATAATAAGCATCTTTTTTTGGTATCAGACAAGGATTGGCAGAGTGTATTGTCTTTAGTTCCTGTGACAACTTGGCATAGTGTTGAAGACAGCACATGGTGCCATAAAGGTTATAATACTGCTCTAGATGTATGTGTTTACCCTACAATGGTCTTCCATGAAGAGCTCACGGGAATAGATGCAGATGCGGTTATAGATTTTATTAATGATTATCAACCCGAAGAAATTACTGTAGTTTATGATAATGATTATAGTATTCCTGGGGACCTTGCAAATCTGTTATATTTAGAGGATGACTCTCATGGTATTGAGGTAAATGATGTTGAGATAAATGATATTACTCCTGATGAGTATATTTACTTCTGGGGTTCTTATGACACGGTACTCTATTGCGAAGATAACTATAGATTGGCTTTATTTGCTTCTGTTTATGCGTCTCATCGTAATATTCCTTTGATAATTGAAGGAAACTCATTAGATGATTGGTCTTTTTACTCTCATAAGAAAGTTCTTTGTGTGGGAGATGTATCTTTTTCTGAGTGTGACATTAAATTGTCGTTAGATGACTTATATTCTTCTTATTGTTCTCAGGTGGATGATTGTTTGAAACAGATTTATGTTAATCCAGACGATTTAGATATCTTTGAACGTAAATCTTTTCAACCATCTTATAGTTCCGGAGAAATAAACAGACTTTTTGAGGGAAACTCGCTTCTTGCTCCTTTTCTTGCGGCCGCAAAAGAAGAATTAATTATTCCTGTGGAATCAGGTGATGCTTCAGAGGTGGATAAGACAATAGAAAATAGTCTCTTTAAGATAGCTGATATACCTGAGCCGGAGTATGGTTATTCTTTGCTAGGAGACCCAAATACGAAAGGATATACCACTTTCTCAAAGGATTTTTATTATGTGAGAGACCAATTTCAAATAAGCATCCCAGAGGACTTCTCTGAAAAACTTTCCTCTTCCACCCATGCTGACCTCTGGATAGGTGGCGCTTTCTTGGACTGTGAAATCCCTGCTTTGGAAGTCTCATTGTTAGCAGAAGGTAAGGAGATATGGAGGGAAACGGTTTCTTGTACCGATAATCTGACTTTTCTTGACGTTGATAGGACTTCTAAGTTTCCAAATATGGGTGATTGGATAAAGATTCCACTCCCAGATAAACTTTCTACTAGAGAATTTACCCTTAACTTTGACGGCGCTTCTCTTTTATTTTATGATTCGGATAAATACCCGGAAAGGTCGTTTTACTATCTAGATGGTATTACAGGGAAGAAACCTATATCGTATTATTGTGATACCAGAAATAAGGATGGATGTTTGTTACCAAATATAGAAGAGGAGAAGAAAGAGATTTCCACCGTAGCTACTTCCTTATTCAGAATAGCTCAGGAGAGCAAATGGAATATAGATTTTGAATTTGGCAAGGTTCCTGCTGAGTTTATCATTCCAGTTGAGGAAGACCAAACTTTATTTTTCGGTATTGATTTTGATGGAAGGGTAAACTTAAATTTTGAATTTGAAGTCTTTGTAAATGGAAGACATGTCATGAGTGCTCCTGCTATATCAGGCTTAGAAAAGACCGCATTTAAAGCTAGAGGAGAGGATGGCGTTGTTAATATTACTATTAAGGGACCTTCAAATTTATTATCTTCTTATCCTGATTTTTTGTTTTTTATATCCGTTAGAATGGCCAAGATGAAGAATGATGTAGAGCTAAATCCTGTTATTACGACTTTTGGCTATCATGAGGCAATTCAGGAAAGAGCCTATGTTGCTACTATAGGAAGTCCTTCAGGAAATTCTTATGTGGTTAATGAAGCCGTTGATCAGACAACATATGCAAATCTTTTCTCTAAAATGCTTATACCTAATGTTCCTGTTGGGAGAATTAAAGGCATTTCGACGTCTGATGTATCTTCTATTGTATATAGGAGTCTCTTATATGACAAACTTATTAAGAATAAAGGTAATATGGTACTTATGACTACCGCAGACCCTGATGGTCTTCCTCCCTATATCATAGATAAAAAGATTGCTCTTGACTTCGGAGATGTTATATCTAAAACTGATTTTGATGTTGATATTCACTCAGAGGATGCTTATACTTTTGATTTTGATCCTAATCTATGGAAGAATAGACAGTTTGTTATTTATTTGGATCATGGGAATAAAAACTGGGCCGGAATAAACTCCAAAGATATCCCTAAACTGGATAGCTCATTGGTTTCTTTGACTGCATGTTCAACCTGCTCAACAGATGATCCCGAATCTTTTTGTTTTAATCTAATTAGGAAAGGGGCTGTTGGTGTGATAGGAGCAACGGTAAGTGTTGCTTTCACGGGTCAATATGTTTCATTAGCCTCGATTCAGGATATGTTTAATGAGGGATCAGCATTGGGGGAAAGTTTTAGGACTAATTATGCCTATTCATTTTATCAGAATATGTTTGAACTTCTGGGGGATCCGACCTTTAAACTACCCAGAAAAATCCCACTTGAAGAGATATTATTTTAAAATATGAGGTATGGTTAAGATGAAAATAAAAAAACGTTATGGAATCTGGTTTTTGTTGTTTTTTCTGCTTTTTAGCATCAACTCTGTTTTGGCTATTGATGTCTCTTTTGATATCGCTGACATTTATGAAATCGGCAACGATTTGGAGTTTGATTACACCATTAAAAGTGAAGAACCTATAGCTTTGACATATACCGTAGGAATTTCTTGTGATAATCGGCCTGCGGGCACTTTAATCCCCCAGACAATAAATGTTTCTGAGAATTACTCCTATTCTTCAACATATTCGGCCGGCAGGGTC
>DAWM01000076.1:0-205 GCA_002505945.1 Candidatus Woesearchaeota archaeon UBA119 | reverse complement strand
GTCTTCGGAATGCACTGCTTTTGTTTATGTTATAGAGCCTGAACCCTTAATGTTCAACAGAACTTTTAAGGTTATAGCTCTAAAACCCTTGAAGATGGAGTTATCTCTTTGTTCAGCTCCTGATTGTGGTTCAATCAATCGATTTTTTGATATTGGATCTGAGGTATTTATTGAATATTCTTCAGATGTTGATGGCTTATCATTG
>DAWM01000048.1:6166-12033 GCA_002505945.1 Candidatus Woesearchaeota archaeon UBA119 | reverse complement strand
TTGGGATTCTGGGTTCAAATCCCAGCCTCGGCGTTTTTTTCTAATCTTTAGAATACCGCATCTCTGCGTATTTTGATTCAAAACCAAGCTTTTCATATAATTTTCTAGCGGGATTGTCGTATTCTACGTGAAGGGCTATGTTTCCTTCTGCCAATTCTTTTGCTTTATGGATTAGCTTTTTTCCTATTCCTTGCCCTCTTTCATCTGCATCAACCGCGATATAAACTAAGATATGCTCTGGAATGTATCCTTCCATTCCAGTGTCGTTTATAACAAGAGCCCCAACCAGATCGTCTTCTTTGTATGCACCTAGTACAAAACCGCCTTTTCCTTTTTCTTCAGAGGTGGCATATTCTAACGATCCCTTAATATCTTCTCTTGGATCTCCATATTCTCCAAGATGGTCATATAGAAAATCGGCAATCTCACCTATCTTGTCTTCCTCCAGATTGTTCTCTTCACGAACTGCAATATCATCTATTGTTTCTTCCTTATCCAATAATATTGGTATTGACATAATATCACCTTTATATTCTAATTGATTAAATTTGATTTTATCCAACTGGTATTAAAAACCTGCCTTATTATAAATAAGTAAGAAAGATTTAAATATCTTTTGTTTTTACTGAAAAAAGAGCCTGCCTTTTTTAAATATACACATTAAATAAATAATTTCGTTGTTGGACTCATTTTAAATCTAATTCTGATCTCAAGAATTCTGCCTGTTTCTCAAGGATTTTGACATGATAGAAAGGAGGCCTATATGTTTCCATCTCTAGATTTATGAGGTGCAGTCCTTGGTTCTGCTCGATAACCCTCTTAACAACCTCTAAAAGTCTTCTAGTTAAGCCTGAATTGAAATCAAAGGGCAAATGTGCATCCTTGAACCCAACTCCCAAATCCTCTTTAGGAAGATTTAGATGAAGCTCTAAGACATTTCCCGCAGAAGCCTCAATCACATCAGATAGTATCTCATTTAGGGTCAGATTGCTCATATGAGCCAATGTAGCAGCTGATACGAATACATGAGAGATATCAAAGATATAGCCCATATTCGTTCTTGCAATTACGTCCTTTATGAATTTAGGAGAAACTAGGTATTTCTTCGCTTTAATATTACCGAAAGCAAGCATCTCTTTTTCAAGTGGGGCGGTCTCAAATGCAATCTCCTTGTTTAACAACTTTTTTAGCAAGCCAACATTGGCTTCAATTTGTTTGATAGGATTTTCAGGAAGCTTCATATCATACAAGATGACAAGGTATCCTACATGAAATCCAATAAAAGGGAATGGAATTGTCTTGAAATCTAAGATCTCTTCTTGTCTTTCTTTCAGGATCTCTTTTATTCCTGGATTCTCAAGAGAAAAGGTAACCCCTCTTATAGGATTGTGAAGAGAAACCTCTATACCAAAATCACGTATTTTCTTAGCTTCTCCATCATTCATTCCTGATTCTATGCCGTTAATAAAATTACTTCCTTTTATTGTATTCAAAGCCTTGCTATCATTACCCATTCCTTCAACCCAAGAAATAAATATGTCCATTTTATTGAATCTTTTGAAAAACTTTAAATGCCTTTTGGTTATCTTATATAACAAGATGAGAATGAATGAGAGGAAGTAAAAAGCTAGAGAAGAAATGGTATCAGAGAGCAAAGAGCTTAGGAAAAGGAACAGCAAGCAGACTAATCAAAAGAAAATAAATCCTCAATCTTCGCCTTGAATACCTCAGCAATATCATAAGCCAGTTTTAGAGAGGGAATGTACTTTCCCTGCTCCAAGAACACAATTGTCTCTCTCCTAACACCAACCTTCTCTGCTAGTTCATTCTGTGTCATATTGTGTTTTGCCCGATATTCCTTAATTCTTGTTTTCATTCTATCTCTTTAAGCCTTTTCTCCAGAACCATTGCTGTAAGAATATCATAGTTCCAATCATTACCACGTAAGTTATGGAAATAACAGCATCAACGCTAAAATCCAAAACCTCAAAGTGATTGAGCCAAAACACGGCCAGTAGTGCTAATAAGGTTATTACCCAGCTGTAAGCAGCAGCCCTATCGGCAATCTTCCTTGTGAGTTCATCCTTATTTGGGCCTTCCTTCTTTTTAATCATTCCAATTACCCCAATAACAATCATTACCATGCCAGCTGTAATTATGCCACTGCTTGCAATCTTTTCATAGGCAATGCCAAGCATATTTAGGAAAATGCCCACGAGCATTATCATTGCCCCAACAGCAATTGTTATAGCGTATCTTTTTCTTGGCTTCTTCATTTTGAACACCTATAGTTTTTTCTTCTCTAATACAACATTAGATATTGTCTTGATTATCGCTCCTCCGAAGAGAGCAACTACCATAAACCAATTCACTTCAAGACTATCCCTCAGAGCAGATGAGATAATCTGATAAACAATCCCTATTACTAGAACAGTTACCATAAACCAGGCAGCATTTCTCTCTGCAATTGACTCTATTTTATGCTCCCTTTCATCTCTCCTCAACGTAACCATAATATGAGTAACATCAACCAGCAGGAAGGCTATCCAAAGCCCTGTTACCAGTAATCGTGTTTCATTGCTCCAATAAGGTAAGGACTGAAAGATAATGAACGGGACCAATATTAAAGCTGCATATACCCAGCCCTGCCAGGTTCTTGGAGAAATGCCCCATCCACCATACTTCCTTCTTTGAAACCATTCTGGTTTACCTATCATAAAATCACCTCATTTGTTAGTATTATCTAACATTATGTTAGAAAGATATAACATTTACTATTTAAATCTTCTGATTGATTCTTAGAGACTTACTCATCTTGTAATGCCTAATAGAGCCGAAAAGCGTATGCCCTTTTTTAATTATTTTGTAATTATTTTTCTTATAGAACTCAATTGCACTCTCTCTCGCATTGAGCACGATTCTTTTAGCCCCGTTTTTCTCAGCTATCCCCTCTAATTCTTTCAGAATCCTACTTCCAACTCCTTTTCCCTGGGATTCCTTATCAACCGCCATATATCTGACTTGGGCTTCATCTTCAGAATTAAAATGAAGCCTCCCAACACCAATTATCTTATCTTTTTCTTTGGCAATGATATGAAATGCTTCATCTTCTTTGTCATCCTTCTCGCTTCCCTTAGGCTGCTTCCACGGCTTCCTAAGCAACCGCCATCTCAGCTCATAGTATTGCTTAAATTCCCCGACCGTTTTAGGGGATCTGATTTCCATAGTTCTTTCTTAGGCCTTTTCTTTTTTTAACTTATCGGAAGATATTTAAAAACTATTCAAATTATTTGGGCCTGATCCTAATTGTTTCTTGGATTAAAAGGTGAGAACATGAAGAATATAGATGAGGGTTACAATAACATTGCTGAGATATATGACAAGCTTAATAATAATCCTGAAAAATTCTATTCTGTCATCCGTTCTAATATTGAGAGATTTAAGTCTGATGTGAGAAGAGTCTTAGAAATTGCTTGTGGCACTGGAAATATAATAGGTAGGATGAAGAATGTATATGAATGTTATGGTCTCGATGTCTCTACTGAGATGATAAAAATCGCAAAGCAAAAATTCAATTCAATTCAATTTTCTGTTCAGGATATGCGTGATTTCAGTTATAAAAAGAAATTTGACGTTATATTTTGTGTTTTTGATTCGATTAATCATCTACTTAAAATGACTGACTGGATGAAATTCTTTGATAGTGTGAGGAAAAATTTAGTTAATAAAGGCTTATTTATATTTGATGCCAATACACCATATAAGTTTGAAACTTTTAAGGATTCTAAAGTTGAAGAAATAGAATCCGAGGATAAATGTTTTAAAATCAAGAAAGAACCAGGAAAGAATAATGAAGCGTATTGGCATATTAGGATTTTTAGTAAATCAGGTAAAAAAGGACATGAATTGCGCAATGAAATAATCAGAGAGAAATCCTTTGATGTTGATGTAATATCCCGAAAGTTGAAGAATTATTTTGAGTTACTAGAGGTTAAGGACTTTGACAGGAATGTATTAGATAAGAATTCCAAGAGAGTCTTGTTTGTTTGCAGAAAAATCTAGATAGTGAATAATAAATTTTATCGGAAGATATTTAAGAAAGTTATGGAATAATTAGGTCATGGTGCTACAAACAACAACCCTTATCTGGCTGATTCCTTTAGTAATATGGGATGCGGCCTGGAAAGGGATTGGATTATGGAAGTCTGCTAAGAATAATCAGATGAAGTGGTTTATCGCTATGTTTATTCTAAATACAGTGGGACTTTTACCTATAATATACTTGAAGTTCTTCCAGAAGAAATAATAAACTAGAATATTCTACTCCTTCGAGGATTTCTTACGGGATGACTTGGCTTTCTTGCTCTCTTTCTTATCAGCCTTCTTGCTAGTTTTCTCAGCTGGCTTGTTCTTCTTCTGTTTAGTCTTAGTTCCTTTAGCCATCTCTGTCTTCTTTTCTTTGGGCTCTTCTTTCTTTTCCTTTTCTGTCTCTTTCTGCTCTTTTTTCTTCTCTGCCTTTTCCTGCTTTTTAGCCTTCTTTTCTTTCTTAGTTTCTTCCTTCTTTGGCTTAGCACCAAAGAGCTCAGCCCTTACCTTGCCATCCTTTTCCTTCTTAACGCTAACCTTGATATGATGCGGCGGATTCTCAGCCCCATGCTTCCATATCTCAAGATTAATAGAATTACCAACAGCAACATCAGTGCTCTTCATATGCTTGATTAAGAACTCCTTCACAGCCTTAACCGACTTCTTAGCCCTTTTATATTTAGGAACCTTTAGGAATTCTCTTCTTAATGGAATAGTATAAATCCTCTCAATTTCCGCCATTTATGTTCACCTTATATCTTTGACTTGGTTCTTCTCCAGCTTCTCTTCAACCTAGTATGCCTGATTGGATGTACTCTCCTGCCTGAGCCGTATATCTTAAGAACAGTCCAGAATGGAGCCCATTTCGTTCTGCGATTTATCTTTGCGAGAGCCTTCTTCTTTGACAAATGTTTATTTCTTCCCATAAATAAGCACCTTAATCCTTTTGCTTTCTGACTTGGTTCCCTTTGTTCCCAATCAAACGCTTTGTATAATCAATGAGCAATTCGTTTGAATCATCTTTAGCAGTAATTGTAGGAACCTTTTGATCATTCTCATAATTCTCCATGAGCCTAGAAAAGGCCTTTTTTGAATCATAGTTAAGCATAGCGTTCTTGATATCCAAAATCCTTTTTATCAGCTGGTTGGACTGCATTTACTTCTTCGCCTCTTTCTTCTTTTTGCTTTTCTTAGAGGATTTAGAGCTCTTTTTCTTCTTAGTAGATGACTTGGTATCTTTCTTACTGGATTTCTTTGGTTTGTCTTCCTTCTTGTCCGTATCAGGCTTCTTATCCTTTTTCCTCTCTGTCTTCTTTTCTTCCTCTTTTGGTTCGCTCTTTTCCTTTTTGGTTTCCTTCTTATCTTCTTTCTTGCTCTTTTCCTCGCTTGCTACAACCTCTGAACCAATCTTCCTTAAAAATGATTGCCCCTGAGCGCTTACCTTACGGCCCTTATGAACGCCTTTCTTTACCTGCTCAACCAAGCCCTCTGCCTCTAACTGCTGAAGCATCTTTCTGATATGGTTGCCACTAGCCCTATAGAAGTGTTCTGGCTCTACTCCTTTATTCTTCTTAGCACCATAAAGGGTTCTAAGCTTGGAAACACCAATCGGCCCCAACATATAGACCTTTCTTAGAATGGAAGCACATCTCTCATACCACCATTCTGGATTAACAGGAGGCCTTTCCTTGCCAGGCCCAGTCTTAACCAGCTTGGCCCAGTCCGGCTCTTCAACAGACTTCAACTCCCTAAGCTTCTCAGAGCATTTCTTGATTAATTTC
>DAWM01000048.1:0-5961 GCA_002505945.1 Candidatus Woesearchaeota archaeon UBA119 | reverse complement strand
GAGCATTTCTTGATTAATTTCGTTGGATTAGCTGAAAATACTACATCCATTTATATCCCTCACTAAATCATATTTTTGACATATTTAAATATCTATCTTAAACTAACTCTTTTCAATGCTAGAACCTCTAAACCCAGTAAGAGAAAACCCATTTCATTTATAAATGTTACTGTTGGATCCTTCAAATGAGCTTTTTCTAAAGCAATTTTTTCACTCAAACACAAGTTTTATATAGTTATGGATTATAATACATAATAGATTAGTGTTTCAGAGGGGTGAAACTAATGCCAGCTAGAGATGGAACAGGGCCAATGGGACAAGGACCTCCTGGGAGAGGGATGAACAGAAGGCCTTTAAGACCAGGAGATGAATGCGTATGCCCAAATTGCGGATATAGAACAGCTCACATCAGGGGAAAACCCTGCAACCAAAGGGTATGTCCTAAATGTGGGAGTGTTATGACAAGGGACGAATTCATAAAAAAAGCATAAAAATCCACTAGGAGTATCATACTTGCTTTAACAAGTGGATAATTACAAAGGTGAATATACATGAGAATTGCAATAAGTTCAGACGGAAATAGTTTGGAGAGTAAAGTCGATGAACGCTTTGGAAGATGCAAGTATTTTTTGATAGTAGATGTTGAGGATAAAAACATCAAGAACAGCAAAGCGGTATTGAATGAAGCTGCTCAGGAAGCGCATGGCGCAGGAGTCAGGGCTGCTGAGCTTTTAGCCCAAATGAATGTTGATGTCTTGCTTAGCAATAAAGTAGGACCAAATGCTGAGAGCATATTAAACAGAGTAGGAGTCAAACTCTTTAATGCTTCAGGGAAGGTTAAAGATGCAGTCAAGTCCTTTTTGGATGCTGAATCCGCTCATTCAAAAAAAGAAAGAGAAGAAACTCATGAAGAAAATGAGAGAATTCTGTTTCCCTTAATGGATAATAATGGTCTTGACTCAAAGATTAGCCTTCATTTTGGCCATGCTCCTTTTTTAGGTATCTATGATGCAAGAGATGAAAAACTAAAAATTATTGAGAACCACTTAGATCACGCTGATCCTAACAAGAGCCCAATGATGCAGATTATGGAGAAGCATAACCCTAATACAATCTTTGCTAGAGAAATAGGAAGGAGAGCAATATCCGAGGTATCTAATATGAAGATTAAGCTGAAAACAGGAACCTTTGATACTCTTAGAGAAGCAATTAACAATCTGGATGAGCTGGAGGATCTAACCCAAAGCTGCGGCCATTAAGATGAAAAACAAGATAATCAAGGAATTGGGAGAACATGCGCCTTTCACTCTTTTTGGGGCGCTTACAGGGATAGCTATTATGTTCATTTTTTATAAGGTGTCATTTGATATTTCTCATTCTATATTCTATGTGCTTCACCCATTGCATGTCCTTCTAAGTGCTTTGGTAACTGCCTCAATGTTCAAGTTATATTCTAAAAAATCTAATATCATAAAGGTCTTGCTTATTGGTTATTTTGGTTCTATTGGAATTGTGTCAATTAGCGATTCTATTATTCCGTATATAGGAGAAATACTTCTTAACCTCCCAAACCCTGGAATTCATCTTGGTTTTATAGAGAAATGGTGGCTGGTGAATCCTTTAGCTGTTGTTGGCTCTCTTATTGCATATTTCTGGCCGACCACAAAAATACCTCATTCAGGGCATGTTCTTCTTAGCACATGGGCTTCTCTTTTTCATGTAATTATGGCCTTGGGTGGGATTCTTTCTTTTGGCTTATCTATAGTAATATTGTTCTTCCTCTTTATTGCAGTACTTCTGCCCTGCTGTCTAAGTGACATTGTATTCCCACTATTGTTTGTGCCTAAAGGTAAGAAAAATGGTTGAGATTATTGGAATTACTGGAGGAAAAGGAGGTACAGGAAAATCCACAATAGCAACAGCCCTTGCCTCTGCTTTAAGTAAGAAGAGCAAAGTTCTGTTGGTTGATGCAGATGTAGAATGCCCTAATGACCATCTCCTCTTAGGCATAGAAAGAGAATTCCTTAAGGAAATAAATCAAAGGATTCCTAGGTTTGACTTAGATAAATGCACCAAATGTGGCAAATGCGGAAAGGTATGCAAGAATAATGCGATTGTGTCAATAGAAGGCAAGGCTCCGATTTTTATGGAAAACCAGTGCAATGGATGCGGTGCCTGTGAGTATGTTTGCCCTAGCAATGCAATTCAATGGGGCTCAAAGTCTTTGGGCAAGATTCACAAAGGAAAAAAAGACAACATCCAGTTCTTGTCAGGGGATTTAAAACCCAATCAAATGCTAGCAGAGACGATAGTAGGAGCTCTTAACAAAGAGATTATTCAGATTAAAGAGAGGTTTGATTTTATAATCATTGATACTGCAGCTGGGGCTCATTGCCCTGTCATAGAAGCATTATCTTATGCTGATAAGGTGTTTTCTGTCACAGAGCCCACACCTTTAGGTGCTCATGATTTAGATATTATACTATCGTTATTGAAACAGCTGAAGAAAGAATCAAACATAATCATAAATAAAAGCGATGTTGGAGATAGAAAAATCATTGAAGAGCTGGCTAAAGAATACAAAAGAAAGATTATTCTCGAAGTCCCTTACTCAAAAGAGATTATTGATTCATATACCAATGAAAAGCCCATTGAAATTCCAAGCATACTAAATATCATCAAGGAATAAAATGAGATCAATTGCAGTACTATCCGGAAAAGGAGGAGTTGGAAAGAGCAGCATCTCTGCTTCACTATCAATCCTGCTGTCTAAAGAGAAGAATATAACCTGCGCAGATTGTGATGTAGATGCCTCAAACCTTTCATTGCTCTTTGGCTTGTATCCAAAAGATTATGTTGAATGGCAACCCATCTCAACTAACCAAATAGCAGAGATAAATGAAGAAAGATGCATTGGTTGCGGAAACTGCGTGGATTCCTGCTATTTCAATGCTATCACCTTTAATAATTTCTATCCAGAAATAAATAGGTTCAAATGCGAGGGCTGCGGGATGTGCAAGTTGGTATGCCCTGCCAGAGCCATAAAGCTGAAAGATGTTGATAATGCTCACATTGGCTTTGCCAATACAAAGTATGGCTTCCCTATAGCCTCAGCCCAATTAGTCCCAGGCAATTCTGGCTCTGGAAAGGTTGTTTCCGAAGTCAGGAAGAAAGCATCTGAGCTAAAATCCTCAGCCGACATAATGCTCATAGATGCAGCTGCAGGAGTCGGCTGTCCAGTTATTGCTTCTATTGCCAATACTGACTTTTCTTTATTAATCACCGAACCAACTCCATCTGGCTACTCTGACATGCTCAAGGCCCTTGAAGTAGTGAACCATTTTAAGATTAAACGCGGCATAGTAATAAACAAGTACGATTTAAATAAGCAATACACAAATAAGATAGAAGATTATGCTAAAGCCAATAATATCAAGCTGTTAGCTAAAATCCCCTATGATAAATCATTTGTGGAATCAATTACCCATATGCAACCTATTATTGAGTACAAACCAGAGTATACTAAGGTTTTTGATTTAATAAAGAAAGAAATACTTAAAGAGATTTTCTAATCCTCTTTAACCACTTCTGCCTCGACATCATAGGTTTTACCTCTTTCATTGCCCTTATATTTAGTTTTCTTTGATTTATTTCCCTTGCTTCTTTTCTTCTTGAACTGCTTGAATTTTCTTCTCAAAAAGAGATAAAGAAATAAGGTTATGATAAGACTGCCTAGAAAGATGACAAGCATGAATATTGCTCTCACAACTGTCCTAATAGAACTTGAGAAGTAACTCATCCCGGCTTTGAAGCCCTGTATGAAACCATTTACCTTGACCATATTGTCCTCCCTTCTATCATCTTGCCAATAAAAAATACCATCCCACATATTAAAAACGCATTAATTAAGTTAGAAAGGGAAAAACCCTGAAAAGGAAAGAAAACTATGAGAATCATTAGGCTAAAAAGAACATAAACCATACTGAAACCCAGAAAGGTCCCAACAAAGAATGGAGCATCTTTTTCATTTCGCATTCTTCCTCAGAAGAGGTATCTTTCTTTTAAATATTTAATCATTTATTGCGCCATTCTCAATAGTTTTGGAATAAAAAAGCTTGTCCATATATTCTATCGCATTGTCCAATCTCTTTCTATTGGAATTCTTGAATAGGGTTTCAACCAAGCTCACAATGCCAGCACCAATCCCGCTTGGAACAACACAATACTGGATGATATCATTCATATAGGAACCAGAACCCCCATTACCTAAAACATATTCAGTCAGGAGAGCCCCTACACCCAAAATGGGCATCCAAAACAAGCCAATACTAAGTGGATTAGTAGGAGAAAGGAATTTACCCTTCTTAAGGCAGGAGCAAGGCAGCAACTCCTCAAGTTTCCTCATTTCCTCCTCATATATCTCATTACCTTTCCAATCAGAACCATGGTTTCTTTTAGTTATTAAATCCCTGACCTTATCATTAAAAGAGATCTTACCAGAACGAACCTGTTTAAGGATGTCATTATTGTTATATTCCTTAATAATCTCCTCTCTCTTGGCAGAATATGTATCATTTAAATCATCTTCATAAAGAAATTCTGGAGAATTTCCCTCTTCAAGAATAGAGTTCAGAGCACTATCATTCTCCTCTTCTGATTCTTTTATACCCTTAAACTGAGTATCCAATACCTCAAGTTTATCATAAAGTGATACTTTAACCATTGCTCTCGGGCTGATTTCCCTCTTTTTAAACTTTTATAGGCCCTATGATATTTAATACTACATTCATTTATATCCCTTGCCAACTTCCCTATGAAAACCCTTTAGAGAATACATCTATACATTCCCTCATGTAAGACTCGGCAATCTCAGAATTATGAATAATCAGAACATTCTCATCATTGTTCTCATAGCCACTCTCAGAGGGGTTAGCCGAGCCAGTAATGACCGTTTTGTTATCAATAACAAAGAACTTATGATGCATAGAATCCTTATTAGCATCCAGCCGAATATCAATGTCCTTGGAAAGTAATTTATAATCACTACCAAAAAGATTTCTGTTCCGGTTCTCAATAGTACCATAAATCTTGACTCCCCCCTCATCCAGCAAACTTATCTTATCTCTTATCTTATTATCTGTCAAGGCAAATGAGGAGAAACAGACCTCCTCCTCCGCCATTTCAAGGATTTCTAAAACCCGGTTCCCACAATCATCTTCTGGACAGAAATACCACTCCAAAAGCTCTGAATCTCCTATTTTAAGCCTATTGTACCTGCTTTTCTTTCCCCTACCAAAAATACCTTCTTTCAATTCCCAGTATTCTGAGAGATATTCCTTAGCAACACAGCTTGAATTTATAATCAGAATATTATTATTGTTCTTAAAAAAACCATTCTTCGTTGGATTCAGAGAGCCAGTCAAAACTACCTTCTCATCAAAAACACAGAATTTGTTGTGCATCTGGCTATAAGAATATCCGCAATCAATGCGTTCATGCTCAATGCAATTACTATCTTCCATAACAATTCCAACTCCCGCCATATTATCGCCTCTTACCCTGCTGAGCTCCTCCCATATCTCCTCATCCAGATCATAAAAAGCACATCTTATCTCCTTGCTTGAAGAGAACAAATCTGAGACAAGCTGGAAACAATTCTCAGAAGGGCAGAAAAAGACCTGGATTGAAACCTCATTATCAGTACAAACATCATGGGAATAAGAAGAAGTCCAAATTACAAAGATAACTAACCCTAAAACCCCTATCAAAAGCCCGAAAAAGAGCCATTTTCTGCGTTTAAGCATATAATCTATCTAATAAAATTGAATTCTTAAAAAGAGTATCTAATATTCTTTTGTTATATTCACGGATTGAATAGAAAAGCGAGGAAGATTTTCAAAAAATATTTAAACTAAATAGGAGTCCTTGAAGAACATCATGCCGAGGTCGCATACAAAGTGT
>DAWM01000022.1:57918-62974 GCA_002505945.1 Candidatus Woesearchaeota archaeon UBA119 | reverse complement strand
TACAGGGTTTATATCAGGATGCGGGTTTTCCAAAACCTGATATAACAGCTTCCCATCAAGAAACCTTTCAATAAGAAAGAATCTGTCTCCTATTTTACCGAAATAAAAGGGATAAGGGAGGGAAGAAGTCTTAACTACATCAAATGAACCATGGATTCTTCTTAAGAAGTCATATTCCTGTTTTAGTTCGTGAAGCTGTTTGTTAGTCTTTCCTATAAAAAGAACATTCGGCAAAGATGGGATCTTGCCCATAAAGACCTGATTAGTAGAGTCAAGTTCTTCCCTGAAATGAAAATTCTTAGCTTGGGTAAGTTCTGCAAATGCTTTGTAATAGAGCTCCTTAGCCTCTTTTTTAGCGCTCTCTTCGAGATTCTTTGAGTCTTCTTTATAGTATTCGTTCTCAGTAACCAATGCTTCCAGGAAGTCCAGGGTTGATTTAGGATACTGTTCTCTTAAAAGAGGCCGAAGTTCATCTCTGAATATTGATCTTGGCCTGTTCTTCTCTTTATTCCACACGCCTCTGGCGGTGGCCTCCAGGCAACGTTTCATTTTGAAACGAGGTTTCTTGGTTGAGGAGAATAATCCAAGATATATAAGTTCATGATGCCAGTTCTCCTTCAGGATTCTTGTGGCTTTTTCTCTTTCATCCTTTTTCTCTGAGAAGGTAATAAGCATATGGTAAAGATCTGAGATGTATTCTCTGGATTTCTCTTTATCGGCATAAATCCTCGCCCTAAGGTAATAACTGAGCGAATCCTGCGGATGCTCATACAGAATGTCATCAAGTTTTTTGATAGCTTCATCTTTAGAGAGTAAACGAACGAAGTTGGCTTTCTCCCTTTCTGCTTCCAAATTCAGTGTGTTATAAGCCTCATGCGACAATGATTTAAGAGAAATCTTGTGTTCGCCTTTCTCTTCCAAAGCTGTTACCTTTTTCTTGAACTTGTCGTACAGATAAGGCATGAAGGCGATGTAAGTGAAGATAGCAGCGCTTGTTAAAAAGAAATGTATACTATCTTCGATAGATGGGCTATCAAGGAAATCCTTGAACTTGCTCTGCCAGTATAAAGAAGAAGGCAAAAGAAATGATCCCGACAACAATCCAAACCAATATTTTATTCGCTTTTGACCCAAGGTAAGGTTATTTGGAAAGGATATCATTTAAATATTTCTATATAGGAGAGTAAAATAATGAGAAAATTTATATATGGCATAATATATAAAAAGTAATTAGAAGATGAAGTCTAAAAAAGGGGATATGGAAACTATTGTCGTAATAATTCTGTTTTTGCTGTTTGCCATAATTGGTTATGTGCTGATTACGCATATCTTCAACATTTAGAAAGGTGGTCTAAATAAAAGGAATTGATAATAAGAAAAGTGAGATGCAGTTAATAAAGATTATCTTATCTGTGACATTCTTGTTGCTTGCTACATTGGCTTTTATGCCACAGGTATTGAAGACTGTGGATGACAACACCCAACAATGCAAGCTTTCTATGCAAGCAGGAACCTTCATTAAAAATATTCAAGGTGGAGGTGGTTTGAGCTTAAGTCTGCAATGCGAGCCTGACTTCATATCAATAGGAGAAAGTCGAACCACGAGAAATGGACGATATGAAACCTTTGATGGGGTTAGGAAGTACGAGAAAGATGAACAAGAAGAGATTGTGAAGGAGATGATTGCAAGGGAAATGGCAAGATGCTGGGAGATTGCATCCAGGGGCAACTCTAAGCCATACGCAAAACTGTCCACATGGGAAGGACTTTGGAGTGGAAGCAAGAACATCTGCCTGATTTGCTCTAAGATTCACTTTGAGAAAGATTTTGGTCAGATTGCTAATTTTTCAAGTTATATTGAAGAAACGAATGTGCCGGGCAAAGATATCACTTACCGAGGATATCTCACTCCTGTAAAGATAGAGCCACCTACAGTGGAGGCAACAGAAGAATACGACCCCCATATCATCCTTCAGAATTTCAATAAGCCTAACTGGTTGGCTAATCTAAAAGCTTTTTTTTCAGGCAAAAAGGCATGGCAGCCTTTCATAGAGGCCTTGAAGACATATCAAATCGAAGAAAATACTAAAATCTCTACCAACAGGGACTATTATGTTATAAACCTTGCTAATATTATCGCATCTGAGGATTATTATCATAATTACTTCAATGTCCTAATCCCTGTAGATGAGGTACATAAGGTGTGTGATGAGATTGTCAACTAAACCAAGAAAAAAAGCTATAGTCACAACCCTTACCCAGCAGATCTTCCTGGGCGCTGTGGCGTTAGTAATACTTACTACAATAATTATGCAGAATGCCCCCGGTAAAGAGGATTTAGAGAATCAAAGGTGTAGAAGAAGCGTTGCCGCTGCATATGCTGCAAAGATGACTGGACAAGAGCTTATTGACGAGGTAAAATGCCCTTTCAGATGGAAGGAATTGGATAAACCATCAAAAGAAAAAGCGGAAGAAGTTATAGCCGAGTCAATGGCTGTCTGCTGGGCAAATTTTCATAGGGGTAGCTTAGATATATTTGATGCCAAAAACGCCAAGTTCTGTGTGCCTTGCAGCATAATAGAGATAAAAGATGTAGATTGGGAGATAGAAGGCAAAGACTTTTTGTCTTACTTAAACAGCACTAATGTACCAGGAATGAAAACATCATACCTGGCTTTCCTGACAAATGAAGAAGAAGGGGTTTTTTCCAAATGGCTGAAAGAAAAAACTGAAGAAACTGACTTCGATTTCACTATAGGGAAAGGCAAATATTTCATTATGTATACTGACAGCAAATGGGGATATGAGCAAGGGATGATTAGAACGGCTGTTGGTGCGGCAAGTATCGGAGCTGGAATCGGCCTGATTGCCGGGAGTATTGGAGGAGCAGCAACAGGAGCATTAGCGGGTGCAATAATTGGCACAGTTGTTGAAGTAACAGACCTCAACCGATTGACAAACGATGACAAGGTAAGAATTCCGGCAATCTCTATTATAAAGTATGAAGATGAAGAGGCAGTCAAGAAAGAACTTGGAGATAAAATGGGTTGTAGAATGCCCACAAAGGTTAGCTAATACAAGGTGATAAAATGGATAAAGGGATTTTGATGGTCATTATTTTGCTCATAATCGGTATAGCTATTGGTTTAATGATATTTAACAGCGCTTTGAGGGGACAGCTTATAACATTGCTCAGTCTTGATTTCGGTTTTAGTTAATAAGAATAAATAAGGAAAAGGAGTAAAATGGAAATTATGAATAAAAAAGGGCTCATGTGGAAAGAAACAGTAGCAATTATACTTGTTGCGTTGTTGATTGTCGGGTATTTTATTGTCTTCAATAAAACCCTGGGGCTTGTAGCGGATAAGGATTCAATGGCTACAGAACAAGCCTTCAATAGATTAGCCCTGGCTATGCGGTATTTGAAAGAAGGAGAGAAAACTACCGAGGTCATACCCCTGCAAAAGGATTATATGGTTGTGATGTATAATAATAAAGAACCAGCGGTTCCAGCACTTCAAAAAGAGGGGGAGTTTTTTAATCTAAAAGATAACTTTCTCGGCCTTAACTGTAATCCCCCTGGATGCGTATGTCTTGTTCAAAAAGAGGACGATTATAGGTATAAGGGAATTAGGTGCGAAAAGGTAAACAAACCTTTTAAGGACTCATATGTTCATCTTGCTTACCCATCCAAGCTGGAACTGCAGACACTTTACTTGGAGATGGAAAGTGGCAAGCTCTCTGTTTCAGCAAAGACTGAAGAAAATGAGATGAAGGTGAGCTTCTTGGCTGGATTTGACGAAATAGAACCTGAATTCAACAAGCTAGGAACGGAAACAATTGAGCTAGAACCACAGGAATTTTTTAGCAACGCCAAACTACTTATAAAAAATGATAACAAGATTACTTTTATTGAACCGACAGTCGGAATCAGTAAAGATATTTCTCTTGATAGGGACTATACTTTTTTTCTGCTCATTACGCCTACTAATGAGGTTAGCAAAGTCTACTGCCAGAATAATTATGACTCATCAGACAGTTCGATAGAGGATGTTGATTACTGCATACAGGCCTTTGTTGATCTGGAAGAGTGCGAACCGCTGCTTTTAGATATTAACAATCTAATCACGATTGATATCGAAGAAGATTATTGCCGCTCAAAGAAAAACTCCTTAATTCCAGCGATGGGAATAAACAACTTTCCATTAAACTATCTTTATTTTAGGAAAGTGAAAAGTGGGAAAAATGAAATCTTAATTGTAATCGGAGCTTCTGCTAAGATGAATGTAAATAATATTAACAAATTCTTTGATGAAGTCGAAATGGAAAGAGTTATACTCGGAAGCAATAAAGGTCTCGGAGACTCGTTTGGCAAGTATGCTACACACGAGGTTTTTAAAGAGGGCTTGTTTGTTCAAGAAAAAGAGGGATAAGAATGAAAAACAAAAAAGCTGATTTCGCAATAGACCAGATGGGAAACTGGATGTGGGCAGTCTTAATCTTAGTCATACTTATTATCATTATGATTGTGATAGCAAAAAGAGGAGATTGGGCGCTGGGCAATATTGGAGACCTTTTCAGGTTTGGAGTCAGTTAAACCAGTAAATCTAAATTAGGTAAAAGAGCATGAATGAACAAAAATCAATTGTAGTTGGTCTGATTTTGTTGGTTATAGCATTTTCTGCGGTTTTCATAGCTGTATCGCCCTCATACCGGGACAATTTACGCAATTTCTTGGGCTTCATGGAAAAGAATGAATCAAAAAGCGAGGAGGAAGAACAGGTCTTTAGGAGTGCCTCTGAAGAGAAGATTAAGCAATTCAATGAGTTCGTGGACGCCCTTCAAGATAAGATGCAAGAAAATGACGATGCCAAGAACATCTCTTTGAGTTATGATAAGGTAAAGTCCGAATATTTTGATGGGGATCTGGAGGGTTATTCCATAGAGTTTGAAAGTTACAGATTGAAATTGCTTAAAGACGAGGCATCAGTTTCACAAAGAAAGATTATCAAGGAAGAAATAAGTGGCATTGAGATTTATTATTATTTTAAAGAGG
>DAWM01000022.1:55879-57684 GCA_002505945.1 Candidatus Woesearchaeota archaeon UBA119 | reverse complement strand
TGAGGTTATTGATTTTAAAAAAAGCCTTGTAATGCAAAATTATGAACTTTCACAGGTTGGCAAAGAAGAATGCTACGATAAGTTATCTTCGGAATGGCATATTAAAACAGCCGGTAAAGAACCTACTTCGGCCATCCAAGCTGATAAGATAAATCTTAGAGAATGCAAGGAGGTGCAGCTTGAACAGGCTAGAAATAACTTCAACAGGGAGAATATTATCAACGATTTGTTTAAGGAGATTGAGGATTTCTTCTCTGATAACAATATGAAAGGGCTGGTTGTAAAGCTTAGCGAACAATTTGAGAAATTTGAGTTATCCAAAACAGATAATGATAATTTGAAGATAACCTACAGATTGAAAGCAGATGAAGAAAACAAAGAAGAAACAGAAGATAAGGGCGAGACAGAAGAAGATACAGACGAAGAAAGAGTAATTACCGTAAATGGAAACAATTTAAACATAAGAGAATCAGAAAAAGGTAATCGCAAAACAGCGCTTGAGATTGTAAGGAGCTGTTCTGATGATGATAATGTATTAATTGATTTTAATCAGCCGAACTACGAGCAAGGTGTTAAGTTTGATGACCGATATCTTTATGAGATACATTCTGAGAGATGTTCTGGCTCCCTTGAGAAGTTAAATGATGACATTGAGAAAATAAATAAAATACCTAATTATGAAAATATAGAGTATGCACTTTGGAAACCAGATATCAAAGCAGATGAGACAATAAGAATTAAAGACAATGATTTCCATATTATACTTGAATCAAATTCAAGGGTTTTTGAGCAGTATTCTGAGAGGTTAATAAGAGAAGCCAATGTTTCTTCAGGGAGTTATTTAAATTATCCTGATAATAATAAGAATATAAAGATTTCAAAGTATTACTTTACTGAAGAGTCTTGTTTTGAGAAGGATGAGAGAGAGAATCCGGATTTCCACTTCTCTTTATCCTTATCATCAATTGCAGGAAATTATGAAGAAAAGAGAGGGTATTTAGGAGAAGAAAGCCCGAAATGCAAGGATGTCGGGAATGCAATCAAGATTATAAAAGAGGTTTTGGAGAATAATGGCAAAAATGAGGGCGAAATTGAAAGGGCAGAACAATTCTTTAATGCTGTTGAGAGGATGGAGTTCAGCTCTCTTGAAGGAGAAAAAGAAACAAAAATAAAAGTGGATTTCAGGTACTCAGATGACATTAAGTTAAATTCTGAACCAGAGGTTTATCCTTTTGCAGGAATGATTATCAAATATCCGGGAGCAACAAATCCTTATTCGGTGGAAATCGGAGAAGTTATACAATTCTATAAGGATACTTGGAAAGTTCATATAGTTGGGAAGCCTCCTATTGAAAGCATTGAGAAAGACCAACCTGTTGTTTTGTCAGTAGAAAAGAAAGAGGGGAAAAGAGAACTAACCCTTGACTTTAATACAGGCTTATCTGGCTTGATGCGCTTCCTAAAAGGGTATACCAGCAGTTATGAGGTGCATATGCCTGGTAGTGAATATGAATGGATTGACTATGACAGTGATTTCAAGAATAATTATGAGGAAAGGAAATTTAAGTCTAAGCTTGATAGTTCAGGAGAGACAGAAGCTTACAATGCAGTCAATAATGAGGTAATTGTCTATGGAAAAATAAGCTGGAATACTTTAGAACAATCAAAAGACAGCATTAATTTTACCGAAAAAGGAAATAAAGTAAAGATACAAGAGAGTTATAAAGGGAGTTGGCAATCAAGAGATGAGGCATGGGTAGATATTATCCTCATTATTGACTGCATTGAAAGCTTCTGTCATAGTC
>DAWM01000022.1:19031-55701 GCA_002505945.1 Candidatus Woesearchaeota archaeon UBA119 | reverse complement strand
TACATGTGTTCTAGATTTGAGGGAGCGCAAGAAGATGTTCAATGCGAGCCGCACCAAGACTGCCTGAAGATTCCTGAGTACTACGCTAAAAAAGGATTTGAAAGATTCATAGACGACCTGAAAGAAGAGATAACCAGAATCAACAAAGATAAAGCAAATGCTCCTGGAAAACAAATAAAACTAAACTATAATAAGATTAAACAAGAATATTTCTATGGAAACCTTGATAGGTATGAAATAAAGTTTTCAAGTGGCAAAGCAGAATTGGTAAATAAAGAAAATGATAAGGTTGTGTTATCAGAAGAGATAGGTGTTTCAATCCTGCTAATTGCTGATAGAACAGAAGAACCATATCTTTTTAATTGCAATTCAGTACTTAAGAACTATCTTGTAGAAAAAAGCGCAACATATGGGTCTTGTTATAGAAAAGTAACAGACAAATGGGTTGTAGCATATGATAGTAGCCCTAATAAAGAAGCAATCTCTGATGCTGTGGAGAGAAGTCTTCACAAATGTGTGGATATGGTAACTGAAGCAAATATTGAAGAAATAGAGACAGAAATGAATGAATTCTTTAACAATAAGAAAACGAAGGCTTTGGTTATATTTTTGGATAAGAATGCCCCTGATTTGGAGTTCACAACATTAGGTAATTATATTATGAGTAAGGAAATTAATGTTGAGATCAATCAGGAAAGCTTGGTATTAAAAGATAGTTCTGAGTCGGGTATTATAGAGAGACCTAAAGGACAAAGCTATTTGGTGCTGCTGAGAAACTGCTCAAAACCCTCAGGAGCAGCAATAGTTGACTTCATCGGGGAGGATGAAGATGAAGCTGAATTCAATAATCTAAAAACAAAATTAGAAGATATAAGAGAAGCAAAAAACGCTGCGCCTAATGTATTCCACAAAGAGATGTGCTCCGGTAGCTTGGAGAAATTGAACGAATACATTGATTGTGTGAATGAAAAAATAGAATTAGAGGATAACGATTATATTATAGTTAAGTTTGGAATTGGGGAAGATGAGAAAGCGAGGATTAATGAGGAACAAAAACACTTTAATCTAACCTCTTCTTTGAGATATTATCCTCAATTCAGCAAGCAAATGCAAATGGATGAAGATATAAAAATAAATGGAGATAAGGGGTTCATTGAGGCAGGAAAAAACGAAAAAATAAAATTCTCAAGATACTATCTTAAAGATGTTGAAGAATGCTATCAAAAGGATGATTCCAATATATACCTTAGTAAAACTGAAGAAAGTCTTGAAGGCAGTTGCAATTCTTTCAAAGGAGAACTAAGTTCTATCTATAATAAGAAATGCGAGGATGTCGGGAATGCAATACCTCTAATCAAGGAAGCCTTGGAAGGAAAAGGCAGACGAGTTATTAACACTGATGAATTCCTTAATGCGCTTGAAACCTTAGAATATGATGGAAAGGACTCTGAACTTGTGGCTAAGTTCATCACTTCTGAAGAATCAACACCATACCCAATAAAAAAAGTGGCCATACTCAACGAGGAAAATGTAGACCCTCTTAATTCAGGGGAAACCGAAGTGATAGCAAGGATTGTTGAACCTACGCAAAGAACAATAATTAGGTTCTTAATAGAAGATTACAAAGGGATAGAGATCACAAATAGAGACCCCATCGATATCCTTTATTCTAATAAAGTTGCATTAGAACTAAAACAGATTAATGAAGAGCCCGTGCTCGTAATAAATTTTAAGGGAGAGGAAACTGCTTGGGATATTGCAAAGGTTTACTTTGACGAGTTTGTAAATGGATTAAAAAGCAAGATTGAAAATGAAGTTAATAATGATAAACCAATGGATATTGTGCTCAATTATAACCTGATAAATAAGGAATGCTTTAAAGGAATATTAAATATCTTTAATATCTTTGTAGCCAACGGTAAAATTACACTTAAAGGAGAAGAGAATAAGATTTATCTAAAAAAGATTGGTGTAGAATCCACTTCAGAATATAACTTAAAAGAGATTTTCGGGCTAAGAAACTACATCATTTCCTTAACCCATAACAAACCCTGTAATGAGATGATAGATAGCTGGAGAGTCATTACGGAAGATAAATATCAGAACAGAGAAGATGCCGTGAAAACGATCAAATCAATCTCAATCGCTGAATGTGAATACATTGATGGCTTTTATAATTTCATAGAAGCTCTAAACAGTACAATCGAGGAAAATGAAGATTCCGGTGAAGCCATGAACATCACGCTGAACTATAATGAGGTAGTTGACAACTACTTCTTTGGTAATCTTGAGGAATATAGAATCAAATTCCTGGAAAAGGAAGCTAAGCTGCTTTTTTATAGCAAGGAATATTCAACAGGCACTAATTTCATAGCTCAGAGTAATTATGGAGAGAAGCTAGCTAATGGTTTTGATTTTAATTATCATACTCTTCTGCGCAATTATATGATTGAGAACGATGACGATGATAACAAAAGGTGCTATAGGAAAACAAATAAAGGAAACTGGGTAATGGATGGGGCAAATAAACCAAGGGCAACCGCAATCCATTCTGGTCCAACTAATATAAAGAGCTGTACTGAGGTTCAAAAAGAGACAATGATTGATGAGATTGTGAATAAGGTAGAGTCCTTTTTCGCAGAAGACAATTGGAAAGTACTGGTTATTAACCTCACAGAAGAAACTCCTGGATTAGAACTCACAACATTTGATAATGGGAATAATCCTGATACGTTCTTATTAAAAGGAGAAACAATTGAGACCAACGGAGTAAAGGATATCATTCTTAAAGGAGCAGGAAAGAGAGGATTCCTTATTTTTCTTAGGAACTGCTCCTATCCAAAAGAGAGCGTAGTTGTTGATTTTGTTGGAAAAGCAGAAGGGAATAAGGAGTATAACAGCCTAAACGACAAGATTATTTCTATAAGGGAAAGCGAAGGAAGGGCCAACCAGGTCTTTTATCATGAAACCTGTTTAGATACTATATCCAACATAAACACAAGAATAGACTGTGTTGATGAATATTTAGGCGCTGAAGATTACACCATAGTTAAATGGCCTAGTAAAAAAGAGGGAGAAAGCGTTTCTCTCATGAAAGGGAATAAACAATTTGTAGTCAATTCTGATGATAGGTATTATCCGCAATATTCCAAAGAGTTTAGCAGACCATTAGAAATAAAGGGAAATGCAGACAATCTTTTCTCAGGGACTGAAGAAAAGGAACTGCTCTTTACAAAATATAATTACTCCACAGAATACTATTGTTACAAGAAAGATGAGGATCTTATTTTTGTGGGTTCAACCGAGATAAATATGGTAGGAGACACATGTTATACCCCTGATGATGCTTCCCTTTCACCCATAAAACCAAAATGCGATGAGGTTGGGCTTGCGATTAAAAAGATTAAGACGGTTTTAGCGCACGACAATTTTGTTAATGAAGCGACAATTGAGCGCGCAGAGTATTTCTTTAAAGCTCTCAATTTCATAAAAAAGCCTTGGTCTCATGTCTTGGATGTAGGTTACTCTAACGGCGAAGAAAAAAGTTATCGGCTTTATTTAGAACCAATTATCTTTTATCCTAATATAGCAGGAGACACTGAAGAATATGTGTTAGAAAACGGTGAAAAAGCTAATTTTCTTAACACTCTGAAAATTGAGATTTATGGAGAAGACGAGATCAGCACAGGCATCGTCCCATCATCCAAGGTGCATATAAAGAAGAAGGCAGAAGAAAGAATTTTTTGGAGGTTTGAAATTCGATTCGAGAAAGGGAAAGAAGAGCAGGTAATAAATGAAGAAAGACTAAAGCAAGGATTTAAGGATTTTACAACTAAACTTAACAACCTCGCTTACAGCCATGAAGACGAGCCGACATTCTTCTCACTTACACTCGATAATATCGCAAACGAGTACTTTAAAGAAGACAAAGGATTGTTTGAAGATGAAACGCTGATGATTGAATTTTCTAATCAGAAGGCAACTCTCAAATACCAATATCTTAACAGTGGCGGTGTGATTGCCAGTAGGGATTCTTACTACATACATGCCGATGAAACTCGCACCCTTACAAACAATCCATTGATTATAGGAAACTTTGACCTTTCAGAAAAGAACTCCAAATACTGCTATACTCCCATCAATTGGAAATTAGGAGGCGGACAGGTTACAGACACAGGACTTGAGGACATTAATGACAAAAAGACAACGACAACACTTTATGGAATTCAGATTGATAAATACTCCCTGCCTGAATGCAGTGGACTCGTTAAAGAACAAGATGTTGAATCCTTTATTGGCGAAATTGATAATTTCTTTGCTGATAAGAATAGAAAGGCAGGCATATTTTTCAATGAAGATGGTTATTTAGGCGGTGTTTTTGAGAAAAGCGGTGAATCTCTAATTTATTTAAGCAAGGAAGGAGATAAGTTTGATATTGAGACACCGGGGCAGAATGTCAATATAAAGGAAGGATATATGCAAAAAGGAGGAATACTCAAGCTTGTCAGAAACTGCTCATATGACAGCAATAATGTTATTCTGGATGTGGTTGCTTCTGATAAGGCAGAGAATTCAAAGCTCAGAAAGTATTTTGATAGTGGGGATGGAGTGGTACAATATGAACGCTGCTCTGAGAGCTTGACAAATATTAATAAAGGGATAACCTGCGCCAATGACCTATTAAACAGAGAAAAAGATTATGCCTTAATAAACCTTGAGTTTGAGAAAACAGAAAAACTAAGTATCCAGCCTTATTGGAATGAGTTCAAACTGACTTCTGCCAACAGATATTTCCCTCAATACAGCGACAAACTAGAAAAACCTATTGGCAAAATAATCATGAAAGCACAAGATTCTGAAAGTTACTATTCCTTATTAGAACTGTCTATTGAAGGAAACAAGAGAATTAAGATGTCAAAGGGATATATTGATGAAACAGGTGGAGTGTTAAAGGGCAATGATAATTATCTCTATATCACTGATTTGAGAGCAACTAGCGGGTCTGCTTGCGAGTATTGGGATGAAAAAGAACCTGAAGGAAGCGAAACAATAACTACGATAAAAGATATAATTGAGAATGGAGGATCGGCTGAGATAAATACAAACGATTTCTTCGAAGCCATAGACAATATTGAATACAACAAAGCTGAAGATGAAGACCAACCGAAGTTTTCTGTGTTCTTTAAAGGAAATGACGGCGGTGCACAAACAAACCCCGGAGTTAAAACATCAGGCATAAAGCATGTAAGAATAATATATCAAAAAGAGAATGGCGAGTATGAAAGGAAGGTAATAGAACTTGGCGATGAAGAAACCATCTTCTATTTATCCTCAACAAATACTTTTTATCGAATCCAAATAACAAACCCTGCAAGCATTGGAGACTTCGCTAATTCAGAGAAAATGGTCCTAAAACGAGAAGGAGACACCATTACGATGAACTTTATGGGAGAGGAGTCTGAGTTTTATGAAATAAGGAATTCTTTCAGCAGTTTTGTAAACGATTTAAATGGAAAGCTATCAGATTACTCTGATGACGTTATGAGCATAATCATTGATCACGACAAGGTTAATGAAGTTTACTTTAATGGGAATCTTGGGCATCTTACTATCACATTTAAAAACAACATGGTGGACTTGTCCTCTGGTACAACCCATATAATGAAAGTTGGACTGGATTTAGCATCTGAAAAAAATTATGTTTTGAGTAAGAACAACAACATAATCATATCCAATTTTGAAACAAGAACAGAGAAGAAATCAGATGGAACGGATATAGAGTGCTATGACAAGCTTCAGAAATGGAAGATTATAAGCTATGATAACTCTAGGATCAAAAGGGAAAAACCATTCTGGGTAATCGAAAGCCATATGGATAATTGTGAGAAGATTGGAGGAGAAGATAAAACCGAGGAGCTTGGAGAATCTATCTCCGAGTTCTTCAATAATAATTGGAAAGCCTTAATTATTAAAATAGATGATGATACTCCTAAGTTTACTATTAACTTTGATTACAGTATGAAAGGATTCTCAATAAGATATGGCGACTTCAACTATGGGATAACGGGACAGGAAACAATTATCTTGAAAGACTTCAATAATAATGTGAGAATTATTGAAAAACCGGCAGGCGAATACTTCCTCTTATTTTTAAGGGAGTGCTCCTATCAAAATCAACACGGAGAGGTAATAGTTGATTTGATAGATGCAAATGAAGATGAATACACTAAACTAAAGAACCACATAGATTCCATTATAACCACAGAATATACGCCAATCTATTACCACGAAAAGTGTTCTCCTACGCTGGATGCTATTAATGCCAGAATAAGCTGTGTTGAAGATAATCTTTGGAATTCCGATTACACCATAGTTAAATGGCCAGGTAGAGAAAATGGAGAAAGCATTTCCCTTATGGAAGGAAATGAACAATTCGTGGTTGATTCTGATTATAGATTTTATCCGCAATATTCCAAGAAGATGAGGACTCCTTGGGTAACTCAAGGGGAAGAGTCTAGTATTCTTTCATCTGGAAACGTCTTGCTTTTCTCAAAATATTTCCAACAAGAAGGATGCTATGCTCAAGGCAATTCTAACATTTATATAACTCCAACATCCTTAGACATGGTAGGAAACACATGTTATACCGCTGATGATGCTTCTCTTTCACCTATAAAACCAAAGTGTTCTGAGGTAGGAGATGCAATAAGCAAGATAAAAAGTCTTTTGGATAATGGGGGAGAAATAACCATGGGTATTCAGAAATTTTTTAAGGCAGTGGATTACTTTGAATCCGCATATCCAAATAATAAACTGGAGTTTGGAGTTAAGTTCGTTGGCGGAGAAGAGATAAACCAAGAGCTTTACATTAGCTCTGAAGAAATCAATTCTGTTATAATAGATTATCCCACTTCCGACAAAATTTTCCTAAGAAGAAAAACAGATACGCAGCAACAGGTAAGAATAGACCTGAAAGAAAGCATGTATAACATTGAATTTAACAATGGACAAAATCCTATTGCTTCTATACCTGCTTCAGGGTATGTTGTCCTAAAGATAGAAGGAAACAAACTGATAATGGAGTTTGATCAAGTAGGAACTATAAATCAAGAACTGAAGGATAGTTTCGCTCAACTTATTACTGATATAAAAGATGCTGAAAACAATAACGAAAATTATGCTACACGAATTATCCTTGATTTGAATAGCATCAAATCACAATATTTCTCAGGACATGAAAACTTGTTCGATGAAAGAGGGCAGTTAGGGCAGCTTAAGATTGTATTCTTAAACAAAAAGGCAGTATTGAGATATTATCTTAACGGAGAGATTTATGAGTTAGCAAGGGGAAGCACAGGAATTAATGTTGAAGGAGAAGTTGTGCTTACAGGTAACATACCAACAGTTATAAGAAACCATAACTTGAACTCTGCAAGCGAATGTTATATTAAAGAAGATTGGGCTATTGGTGGAGTTTATAATAATGACCAAGAGATTGAGTTCAAGAAGGATGAATATAATGGGTTAACAATTGAAACAAATAAGGAACTTGAGGAATGCAGTAAGGAGATTCAAAAGGAAATTGACACTGCAGTACTTGACGCACTTGATAAGTTTTTTAACGATAAAAACATCAAAGCGTTTGTAGGTTATGCATCCGAAGCATTTCCAAAGGGAAGCTTTAGGGTTGTCTCTCAAGGAGGGGGACTTATGTATTCTTCAGGAGAGAATCTGTATGAACTCCAAACATCAGACAATATTGTAAATATATTAGATGGGGAGGTTAGTGAAACAGGGAGCTTGCTGGTTCTTGTGAGGAATTGTTCTCAAGGCGATGAGGATGTAATTCTAACTGTATTAGAAAAAGGCGAAGGCGGGCACGACGGAATTAAAGAACATTTTGATTTGAAAGGAAATAATGAGCTTGCTTATGAGGGTTGCTCTGAAACGCTTTCTGATATTAATAAAAGAATCAATGATAATGAATGTATAAATTACATAGAAGATGAAGATACATATAATTTCACATTGGTAAAATTCCCTATCCCCTCGGATGAACAACTTATCATCAGAAATGGAGAAGAAATTTTTGAATTGGAATCCAACGATAAATATTTCACACAATTCTCAGATAAATTAGAGTCAAAGATAAAGCTAGCGGACGGCAATAGGGAGGCTGTGTTCTCAGGAGAAACAAAGTTGAAGTTTTCAAAGTATTATTATGACAAGGATAATGAATGTTATGAGTACGACCCAGACTCTCTCTTTGTAAGCGAGACTACTCACTCAATGGAGGGCAGCTGCGATATCCCTTGGTTTGCAAATATTGATGAGCCTAAGTGCATGGCAGTTGGAGATGTTATATCAAAGATAAAAGACATCCTCGCAAACGGCGGAGGCGAAATACTTAAGACAGAACAGGTCTTCAATGCTATAAAAAGTCTTGAATATACGAATCCTATTGATGATCCTGGATGGGCTTTAGGGTTATATCTGAGGAATCAAGAAGAAAAAACACCTACTAAGTATACAATAAATAAAATAGTTATTGAGGATATTGAGGGCGAGAGGCGGGAAATTGATTTTGGAACAGAAGAGATAGTTTTGGAGTTCTTAGAGAAAACCTATATTATAGAGCTCGTCCAGGGAGTAAAAGCATCAGAACAAATCCTGAACATTGACGATGATGGTAATGTATTATTCAAAGTTTCCAAGGACGAGGTAGGAAAGAGAGTACTCACGATGGATTTCAGAAAAAGGGATATCAATACATTTAAGGCATTTGTAGATGAGGCAGGGGAGCTGGTAAAAGAAACAGGACAGATTATAATTGCTCCTTATACTTGGGTTATAACAAATTGGAATAGTTTACAAACTCGTCTAATGCTCAACATATTTGACATGCGACTAAAACAAGACCTCAACAAGAATAAAATGGTTAATTTAAAGTTTCAAGAGATGTTGAAGAATGTAAATGTAAAGGAAACTAAAATTAAACTTGAGAGAACTGGAGATATAACCCTTTTTGTGGAGGAGAATGAGTATCCTTTATTCACGGAAAATAACGACAAGACATACTTAATCTTTATTTCGGAACCTGTTGAAAACCCAGTGATTTCACCTTGCATTAATTTCTACCAATCTGAAGGTTTCTGTCTAGAGGGGATTGCCGAATTTAAAGAAGAGTTCCAGGGGAAATGCGAAATTCCAATATCAATTAAACAGGATGAGATGGAATTCAGTGAAACAATCCAAAATGGTTTCTGTGGCAACAAGGATACAATACCTGCTTATGGACTTATTGCCTGGTCTTTTAAGAATTTTTATATGAAAAAGATCCAATATGGTGGAGAGAGTGTATTGTTTATGGTTGCTTCTACCAAAGATGTTGTTGAAGATAAACTAAATGCTATGTTAGAGAGCTATGTGGGAGATATAACTTATTTAAAAAATGCAGACTATGAACTTTTCAACAATGAAAAATAAGAAATCACAGATAATACAATCCGGAGTGGGATGGGTTTTAGCCGTGATCGCGCTTGTTGTAGTTGTGCTTATCGCAATCAATCTTTTCAACCAAGGAAGCGACAGGTTTGATATTGAATGTAACAACTATAATGGAGGAAAATGCGTTGAAAGAGAAGATGAATGTGCAGGAAAAGGTATGATTACTAGAAGGGGGATGGGCTGTGATAAGTTTTGCTGTTTCAACGCCTCCAGCATGGTTAAAAAATAAGAGGAGATTATAAAATGAAAAACAAGAAATCAAGCTTTATGTTTAATGCAGTTGAATGGGTTTTGATTATTGTTGTTTTGATTACCGTGATATACCTTTTATTCCAGGTATTCAGAGAGAACATTATAAATGAGGTGGAGAATCCTTGCAAAAATCAGTACAAAGGTAAGTGTGTTGAGACAAGAGAGGAATGCGATTCCGAGCAGGGAAAAGCATACAAAGGTATGGGCTGCGGAGACTTATTCTGCTGCGTGCCTATGGAGAACATTGGCTTGATATGATAAAAATCTATTTTGAATGCCACACTAACTTTAACAAGTGAATTTCTGTGCATAAGGAGTATTTTAAAAAGCGAAAAGATTAAAAACATTTAGAAAACCAGCAAAATAATGGCTAAGGTTTCAGCGATTGTGGTTTCTTGGAACGGAAAGCAGTATCTTGAGGAATGTATTTCTTCTCTTCTAGAACAGTCCTTTGAGGATACGGAAGTAATCCTGATAATAAATGGCTCAACAGACGGCTCTGAGGAGTTTATGAAGGAGAGATTTCCAAAAAAGAGATACAGTAAGCTTCGGATAATAAACACCAAAAAGAACATTGGGTTTGGGCCTGCAGTAAATGTTGGTATAAGGGCTTCAAAAGCCAAGTATATAGCATTCTTCAACGATGATATGAAGATTGATAAGGACTGCATAAAAAACATGTATGAGCTACTTGAAAAGAGGAAAGCAGCGGCCTGCTCTGCTAAACTACTCTTCTATAATAAGCCAAAGCATATCAACTATGCTGGGGGGATATTCAATTATATGGGTTTCGGATGGCCCAAACATTTGAATGAAAAAGACAAGAAACTGAAGGTTGAGGAGACTGATTTCGGTGGCATCTGCATGATAAAAAGGAGCATCCTGGATGAAGTGGGGCTCTTTGATGAGAACATTCCTATGTATCACTCGGATGTTGATTTGTGCTTCAGAATAAGGATATATGGCTACAAGCTTCTTTTCAATCCGAATGCAATCGCCTACCACAAATATGATTTCAAGAGGAATCCTGACAAGTTCTATGATTTAGAATTCCATAGAAGGTTCTTGATTAAGAAGTATTATTCTAACAAGACATTATGGCTGATTGCCCCTGCTTCCCTTTTAATAGAGCTCGCCACGCTTTATTTTGCTCTGGTTTCTGGATGGCTGCCTAAGAAGCTTAAGAGTTACTCAGAGTTTAAAAAGTACAAGAAAGAGATTAAAGAGCAAAGAAGGAAGATACAGAAGGAAAGAAGAATTGAGGACAAAGAGTTCATGAAGAACTTTGTAGGTCACTTGAAGTTTGAGATGATTAAGAGCAAGGGCATTGATTGGTTTCTCAGCCCGTTACTTAACCTCCATTGGAAAATAATTAAATGGTTGATATAAACATGAATCCTTTCAAGGAATATATTGGCAGAATCTTTTGTATTCAGCCGAAGGTCCCTGAAACAGTTCAGCTGGAGATTACTAACCTTTGCAACCTAGACTGCAAGATGTGCCCGAGGAAGAAGCTTCCTGTCAAATACAAAGAGATGCATCTTTCTTTATTCAAGAAGATTGTTAATAAGCTGGGGGGAGTAAAAGAGATTATCTTAACCGGTTGGGGTGAGCCTACAACCCATAAGGATTTAGCTGAGATGGTCCGATTTGGTAAGTTCAAGAACAAAAAGGTAAGGCTTACCACGAATGGCTTGTTGTTGAATCAGAAGATGAGGGATGACCTTGTTAAAGCAGGGATTGACAGCATTACTTTTTCTGTAGACTCTGTTGATGAGGAGAATGAATGGGGTCATATGAATAAGAAAACACTTGATAACATAAGGGCTTTGTCCAAGATGAATAAGAGGCCTGCTATCGTAATCCAATCCATCTTAGAAAAACCTGTTTCCAACCTAATAGCAATATGTGATTTTGCCAAAAGCGTTGGCGCAGAACGATTAAATCTTTCCAGGGTATTGCAGGAATTCTCTCCAGGTATGCCTAGGCCTTCCTTAAAGGAAGAAAAGGAGATGGTCAAGAAAATATTTTCTCACGCAGACAAGATTGGGCTGCAGGCGGATATGATTCAATACGGGGTTGGAAAGGGCTTTGTAAGAACTGCCTACCCATTGGCAAAGCATACTCTGGGTATGTTCGGCAAGAGATGTTTAAGGCTTTTCAACTACGCATATGTAAATGTGGAAGGCGATGTTACTCCCTGCTGCCTTCTCCCTGCTTTAAAGATGGACAACCTAAAGGACAAGAACCTTAAAGAGATATGGGACAGCAAGAAATTTAAGGATTTCAGAAAAAACCATAACAGCCATAAACTATGTAGAACGTGCGATTTATGGAGAGTAAACTATATTGATAGGAGTTAATTTTTTTTCTTACTAGCCTTTTTATCTTTTTCCCTTGTAGAAGAGCTGCTGGGGTCTTGCTCTCCTCCTATTGCTATTCTTCTTACAAGCTTTTCTATTTTCTTGTTGTTTCGGGAAGCCAGAATGAAATTATAAAAGGAAAATACGACAAGAAAGGCAAAAGCAGCTACTGTAAGCATATCAAAAAGCCTATAGAAATGCAACACTTCAAGGATAGGATCCATAATAGAAGGGAACAAAACCACTACTATGAAGCCAACCCACAATGCTTCCCACAAAACAAAAGCCAAACCAGAGATTATCTTTTTCCTGAAATTAATATAAGCTATATAAGCCATAAACAAAGAAAAGAACACCGCAAATATCTGAATTCCAATCATCTTATCTGCACCTCTTTCTTCTTAATAAGCATACTAACCAAATAACCTGAACTTCAATATATTAAAAACTATCTTAAATCCATCAAGCACAGTAGTACCTTTATAGTTGTCAGTGTATATTGTTTTTATTGGGATTTGAGTATAGCTAAGATTCTGCTCGACTATGTGAACAAGCATCTCTGTCTCAACTGTGTAATCCGAAGACTTCCATTTCAACAAAGGATATTTCTCAGCCCTGAAAGCACGAAAACCCCCTTGAGTATCTATTATCTCTTTACCAAGAAAGAACTTTACAAAGACATCAAAGAAGAGATTACCGAATTTAGCTGTGTGAGGCATGTCCTTAGTTCTTTTTCTTGCTCCAAGAACAACATCATACTTATCCAACAAAGAAACAAATTTTGGGATATAGGATGGGTCATGCTGGCCATCGCTATCCATCAAAACTATCTTATTGGCATGTCTCTTAATAGCATAATCACAGCCGGTCTTTAAAGCTGCGCCTTTGCCTAAATTAACCACATGCCTCAGAACTCTCACATTGCATCTTCTAGCTTCCTTAAATGTTTCATCCTGTGAGCCATCATCTACTACAATTACATTTTCTGGCTTAGAATACTTAAGAACATCCTTAAGTGTTTTTTCTATTGCTCCTTCCTCATTATAGGCAGGAAGCACCACAAAAAAATCTTGATTTTCAGCTGCCATTTTCCAGGCTTAGATTCATTTGCTCGGTTGAATTAATTATGGAAGAAATGTTTTCAATATCCTCTACTTCCTCTTTCTCGGTCTGGTCTTCTTCTCCTCCTACCTCAGTTTCTTCTTCTTGTTCTGTACTCTCTTGATTATCTATCAACCCAACAGCTTCGTCTTCTTCAACAATATGAAAGTTATCCTTTATTTCATTCGGATTCCAATCAACCTTCCATACATAAATATCGTTGCCAAACATATCAGTCTTGTGTGAAAAGAGGTTAAAGTAATTGGTTCCTGCACCATCTAAAAAGAATAATCGAGTAAACATGCTGTCAGCCAACTGAGTGTCAGACAAGACAAAACTGTATTGTCCTCCTTCTTCCTTTAAGACCACTCCATAGTTGAATCCAGAATCAGGCTTGTTCCTTACATAAACCTCATCATCCTTGCTGAAAACAAACTTTCTCACTTCCAGCTGAGTGTTTTGATTAACCATTGCATAAGCCCGCATATCATCAACATTTATATTTAAGACTACACCCTGATTGGAACTAAAGGATTTCATGCATCTTACCCAAGAATCATTTATTTTCTGACATAAAGTGAAGTCAGAAGTAACATAGCTTGGCCAAGGAGCTACCCAGTAATCTGCATTTTCAACAGATCTTATCTCTGTAACATAATTTGCAGCATCTACCTCACTAAAATTAAATCTATCTTTCAGAAATTCCCTTGCCTCATCAATCTTCCTTGATTTGACTTCATAAAACATCTTGGCCTTGGTAAAATTCCATGAGCCAAAGTGAGCCCACACGCCTGACTTGCTTACCATGTCCTCTGAAGCTATAAAGTAGTTTTCAGGAGGGTTGCAATGGCTATAATTAAGAACTCTTAAAGCATCTTCTTTACCGAATTTCTCTTCCAGGAAAGAGTTTGCCTCATCTCTGTCCATCTCTAGGATTTTATATAAGGTATCAATGGCTTCCAGATCATCATTAGTTAAGTTGTATATTGTATCATAAGCTAAGGTTGCACCACAATCAAGCATCCTTAGTATCCCTACAGAAAGTCTCTCATCATTAGTAAGCATGAGTTTACCCAGCCAGTGAGCCTGTGGATTATTCTGAATTCCACCATCTAATGTAACAGGGCGGTCTGCAATTGCCTTAAACCAATGACCAAAATCCCACCATGAATTGATTATCGCATCTTCTTCGCTTTCCTCTTTGATTTTAGTTAAGGTTTCAAACCAAGCATCTGCCATCTGAGGGGTATGACCTCTTGCAGTATTGATTGCATTAGGTAACATTCCACTCTGGGTGTCTCCGCCAGCAGTAGATTGCGGCAACACTAAAATCAAAAGCAGAAGAGCAAATAATACAACTTTGGCAGTCTTCTCAGGGATATCTATTAATTTCTTAACCCATAAAGAACCTTGATTTATGATTACTGCAGAAGCAATCCCCCAAGCCAATGCAAAGGCAGGCACTATCAACAGGTTGAACCTCACCCCTGAATAAACAGTATAAATGGTTGCTAATGTCCAAAAGAGAACCAAGAAGAACTGGGCCATCTTTGGACCGATGATGCTTCCTTTCCTCTTCAACAACAATGCAATCCCAGAGAAAGCAACCAATACAGCTAACCAGCCTCCGTTATTCTGCACAATGCTGCCAAAATCACCAGGATTAAGTTCAGCAACAGTTGTAAAGACATTTGGCCAGATAGTGCCCTTGGAAACAGCTTTAAGCTCTGTTCCCCTTAAAGCTGCTAAAGGAGAATTGATGAAGGAATTAAACCCAATAAATAAAGAAACAAATATACATGAGAAAAGCAAGAGCAGTCCGATTGAGATTAAGTCCGAGGAAAGCTTTCCCGGAACATTTGAACCGAGGGTTCTTCTCGAATGTTTTTTGAAGAGAATAAAGGAGAAGAAAATCCGGTATACTGCATAAATCACAATTGACAAAAGAATCAAATCAAACGTATACCACCAGCCCCCCCATGCTTTGGTATATATTGCCAGCACCAGCCCAAAAAGAGCAGAATGCAAAAGCTTTTTCTTAAGTGATGTTGATTCAAGAAGCTTGAAAAAGAAGAAAATCAAAGCCAATGGAAATAAAGCATTGAAAATATCGGTATCGGCAAATCCGCCTAAGGATCTTGAAAGAAGGAAAGGGTGGATTGCCACATAAAGAGCAACGAAGAATCCACCAATATTGCTCTTTGAGATATCCTTTCCCACAAAAAAAGCAATGATAACCGTTAATAAACCAAGAATAACTGGAGTGAAGAAAGCAACAGCCATCAAATCTATATTAAAACCTAAGAAATTAAGAATTCTAAAAAGGTATGCCTCAATCCAAGGAAGAATATTCTGGATCTTGTCAGGAGCAGCATTTCTTGCTGAGATAGGCAGTCCTCCAAAGATATGAGTATCAATATAACCTCTCTCAGTCTTAATATCTGCTTCATATCCATGCTCCAATATGTTTTGAGCATTTCTTAGATAATAGTAAGGATCAATCGCCAAGAGATAGGTTGTACCGTTATCATTTCTGAGCCTATTCCTAAATGCTTCAGCAGTCTGTTGCTCGGCCTGTGCCAACTCTGCTCCTTGTTCTTGAATAACTTTGTTTACTTCCTCCTTAACAACATCCTGCAGTTCTTGTGGTCCTAAGCCAGGATAAGAGGATTGAAGCCGGGAATAAACCTGGGCCTGCAAAGAATTATATACTGTTTGATGAGCCCATTGGTCTGCAATTGGAATATAGTATGGAGTAACCCTTAAAAATAAGCATATTAAAAGGGGGACAACAAAAAGGAGGATGTTGATTACAACCTTTGTATCATCTTGTTTCTTTCTCTGCTTTGATGTTTCTTCGCTCATATGTTCACCCCAATAAATGAAGACTCTAAGCATGCCAGTTTATAAAATTTAGTATGTGTCCCCAGTAATCATTTTTATAGTTTTTCTATAAAAGACCTACAACAAAAAAGGACAACAACAATCAAATTTATTTGAGAAGTCAATATAATATATATAAAACTTTAGATTTTTCAGGAGGGTAAATAAAGATAAATAAAATAGAAGAAAAAAGTTAGAGAAGATAACTACTTCTCAGCTTTTACTTTCAGAGGTTTCATCTCCCTCCAAGCCAGTTCAAACAGATTCTCCAAGGCTGAAGCGAAGAATTCTGTATTGACCCATATTCCCACATCAAAGGAAGGATGTACATCCTCATCGTTGTGTAGCATAAAGGTCAATTCCCTACCATCAATAACGATAAATCTGGCCATGATTCCCTTCATCTCTCTGATTTCGGCAATCCCCTTAAGGTTATTCACAGCCTTTTGAACAGACTTACCTAGAGAGGTGGCAATCCTAATCTTTACCCCTCTTTTGGCAACAGATTCCAATACCTCTTTTATGCTCTCAGAAATCCTTATAAGCTCTTGAGCAGTTGAAACAATTGTAACAGTCCTTTCTGCTCCTTTCATTAAGAACTCAAAATGATTATAGAGGTTATGTCTTCCTTTGAGGCTTCCACTTCTCTCGGGGGGTTCAACCAGCTCAACCCCCTGAGAATGAAGCATGTTGAGTTCCTTTAGGATTTCGCCAGATGCAGCATTCTCTATCTTCTTAATTTGCTTCTCTGTTTCCTTACGAAGGTTTTTCTTTACTCTGGAGATAACCTCCTCTGGAGGAACCGCATAGTACTTTATTGGTTTGCCAAACTTCATGATGACAAAACCCTTCTTTTCAAGGCTCTCCAGGACATCATAGCTTCTTGAACGAGGAACATTAGCTATATCTGAAAGCTCCCCTGCAGTTGCAGTCCCTCTTGAGAGCAAGGCAGTCCATATCTTCACCTCGTAAAGGTTTAAAGAAAAGTAATTTCTCAGCTTTCCTAAAAATTCTTCATTCACAATCATGTTAAAACCACCTTCTTTTTTATTTTTTTCATATAAGATTTACCTCGCAGATAAATTTCAAACCCTTCCAAAACAAAAAGAACAAACGAAAAGGATTGACTTTTTCTCTGATTCTAAAGATACAAACAATTACTACTATTAAAAAATTACGATTTTTTGCGATTAAGGAATAGCAAAAACGAGTATCAAAAAATGAAACTCAACATCAATTGGTTATCCGAGCAGAGTTTTGCTTGTATCTCTTAAAGAAGTAGAGCAAGAATGCTGAAATAACCATAAACAAAGAAAACCACTGACCCATTGATAAACCAAGCCAGAGTAAACCCAATTGCGGATCAGGAGCTCTAAAGAACTCTACAAAGAAGCGAAACAGGCCATAAAGAAAAATAAAGTATATTAAGATTAAGCCTCTTCTTTCCCTTACTTTCATTCTTATATACTTAAGCCTGAAGAACAGATAAAGGATAAGGAAAATTAAAACATTCTTGAAAGATTCATATATCTGAGAAGGATGTCTTGGTTTTAATAGAGGATCAGTCGTGAAACGGACAGCCCAGGGCACATTTGTTACTCTGCCATATAATTCCCCATTGAGAAAATTACCTAGTCTTCCTAAGGCAAGTGCCAAAGCAGCAGGGATTACCACAATATCTGCAACCTCAAGAAAATCGATAGAGTTATGCTTACAGAAAAGATATGTAAAAAACACAGCACCAACCAGCCCACCATGAAATGATAATCCACCTTTCCAGATTAAGAAGGATTCAAGAATATGAGTTGAGTAATAGGAGAAGTCATAAAAGAAAACATAAAAGAGGCGGGCAAAGAATATTCCCCCCACCAAGCCCCAAAAAAGCATCTCAAAGGCTTTGTCTCTTGAATGATTTAAGCCTTTTAATCTCTTAGACAGGCGATTATACATAAAAAACACAACTAAGAAGCCAATCAGGTAAAAGAGTCCATAATACCTTATTTCAAATCCAAAGAGGGAGAATAAAACAGGATGTGGTTCATATGTCAGCATAATATGCCTTTAGGAGGTTTTCTTAATAAGTTTTTCTTAAATTGAAGAAAAAAGGCCTAAAAAACAGCTTGAAGGCATTATTAAAATGAAAAAATATATATTATAAGAAGTTTAAAAATAGAAAAGAAGAGGTGGTTTGGGTCAAAAATCCGGAACTCTGCTCAAAGTTAAGATGGATTCTTGTATTAGGTGTTGTTTTGCTTGTTTTGCCTATTGCATACTCTCTTACCACAAATGTAAATCTGACGCAAGAAGATGACCAAGATATACTTATTATAGAAACGGATACCCCAGCTAAGTGTTATATAGAAAATGGAGAAATAAAAACTTTGTCTGCAGTTGACTCCGAAAACAAAGTCTTTGAATATCAGGTTGAACCAGTAAACCAAGTCATAAATGGCTGGTGTGATGGATTAGAAAACCAGGAAGACTTTAAGGCCTTCGAGATTAATATATCTTTTGAGGACAATTCTACCGAGGAGAACAAAGAGGAAGAAGACGCACAAGGGAACATCCCTTTTCTTATAACTCATGTGTCTCCTTCAGATTTGGATTCTATCGCATTATCTGACTATATCAATGTAAGGACTACGAAAAAGTCTATCTGCAATATCAAAGCGGAGGAAGGGACATTCACTATGCAGAATCTTAACGACACTAACCACAGGATTCAAGTTATGGAGATTTCGCAGAAAAAGGGAAAAACAAGTTTCATTGTAGAATGCTATAATGAATACGATGGGAAAGAAACAAAGAGAATAACATATTATTTGGGGGTTGATAAGCCTGAGAATAATGAAGAGAATCAGGATGATAATAAGGAAAGGTCAACCCTGTCGTTTCCTCAAGCTATGGAATTCATTAATAAGAATCTGCCTTTAATAATCGTTCTCACGTTTTCCATAGGATTGAATTTAACTGCCATAATAATCCTAATAAGTTTGCTCAAGAAAAGGAAGAATTCAGAAGAGCAAACATCTAATATCCAGCCGGACTTAAATCTGCGGTTCCCTTTTCCAAGCGAGGGCTCCCAGAACAGAGATAAGCACCGGTTTACCACAGCAAGTAAGCCTCGGAGATCAACGAATCCAAGCAATATAAAACCAAGGATCAACTTGGAACCATTCACCGAGTTTGAGAAATCGGCCGTTAAGCCAAAAGAAGAAAGAGATAAAGAGGAATTCAAGCATCTTGATTTAGACAAGTACATTGAAAAGAAGGAGGAGTGGCTAGATATCTCTGATATTCTTGAAGAAAAGAAGAAGGATAAAAAAGAAGCAACAGAAAAGAAAAAGAACAATGATAATCCTATAGAAAGATTGGAAAAACAGATATATATAGAAAGTTTGAAAGGCAAAACAAACCTTCAATTGATTGCAGAGGCATTAAAAGAGAATTACAAGGATAATCCTAATCAAAGGATGGTAACCTGGGCGATAGATAGGCTGATAAAGCAGAAACAGATTAATGTTAAGCAGGCAGGGAGTTTAATCAATCAACTTAAAGCGGATAAGATTATTGATGATATGCAGGCTTTGCAGATGCTCGGAGAACTTAACCTTATATAAAGCATTTAGATTGTACTCGAAACTAGTTATGTGAAATAAAGGCTTGAAGTCTTTTTTCTACTCCTTTGTAATCAGGAAATTTCTGTTCTTCTTGCTTGAAAGAAGGGGTATGATACTGCCTTTTAAGGGAGGAACCATATCCATGTTTCTTATGAAGCAATTCATGATACATAACATAATCCAGCAATTCACAGGGGGCTTTTTTGAAAATGGATGAGATAACAATCTCATCAGAGTCAAAATCATACCTGCCAAGAGTGGTTTTTGAAGGCTTGCCAAATCTAACCCTAGATATCCCTTGAGAGGAATTAAAGAATTTCCCATTAACCCTCTCAAAACTCTCCCTCAAGATGTCATCTTCAAAGTCCTCTTGTACAAGGTAGGAAGAATGGACATTGCTCAGAAATGAATCCAGGAGGGAGATTGACATTGTCTTCTTATTTTTCTTAAACAATCTGCATAGGAGAGCCTGAACAGCCCCTTTTTGAATCTCCCACCCTACCTCCTTCCATTTATAACCGAACCTAAACTCAATTCTCTTATGGAAACGATGCAACACAATCTTGGTGTTATAGCCCTTCATTCTTCTTGAATAGATTAAAGAAAATTGATATTTATTAAGAGAAAGTCCTAATTCCTTTGCTGCACTCTTGAGTTTTTCCTGGAATTCTTCTTTTTCTATATTAATCATATCTCTCATTTTAAATAAATCATCTTAAAGAAGATTATAATTGGTCGGCATCTATACTATATCGCAAGAAGGCAGCGACTTTGCCAAGGTTTGTCAATTGCACTCCCTCATTAGTCTCGGTTGATACAACTTCAACCTCGCTGGAGAATTCCTCTGCCTTCTTTTCAAACTCCTCAATTGTTTCATCATCTAACTCATCAGACAAAAGGAGTTTTTCCACTGCTCCTCTCTCTAGAAGTTGAAATACTTCATCCCTGCCATAGGCAACCTTTCCCGGCTCTTTTGCCAAGGTCTCAAAGAAGCCTTTCATCAATTTCTTTTCCTTAGATACTTGTTCTTCTGCAAGAACATCTTCGCTTTTATCCAATAGCTCCTGGAGCCCATATTCTCCGGTATAGCTCAAATCCTTTACCGCAATAATCTTGTTTTTCAAGGCCTCTGGGATGAAGTTGCCATCAACGAATTCATTCTTTGTATGACCTGGACCTCCAATAATCATCCCATTAAGATCTCTATCCTGGAATGATTCCTTAACATACTCAGCAATTTTCTTAAAGAAATCCTTAGTGGCTCCTTCTCTAAGCCTTTGGAATCTAGGAGCTGACTGGCCTCCAGCCCTAGTCTTCCCTGGAACATTAGATGTTGTCTTAGCAAGCGGAATTATCCTCTTACCCTTCAATAAAGCTATATTGGCTTCCCTTTTGTCTAATACAACCAAGCCAAAGAGGTCATCTGACTCCAACATCTTTTTTAATGGGTCTAAAACAAAGTCCTTATCACATCGGTATATGCGGAAATTAAGAGGGATAGGCGGTTCAATACTCCAGACCTGAACATCTAACTGACCTTCTCTCTCGGCAACATTGCCTGCAAAGACCGCCAATCCATTCTGCGGAGTTTTCTTGAACAGCCTTAAATGCTGTATCATCCTTTCAAGAGAAGCTATAACATTCTTTTGGGTCTGCTTAGACTTAATATTCGTAGCAGTGCCTTGCTCATCCAAAAGGTGATTGATTATCTTGTTCATATCGTATCCTTGAGGGATATAAACACTGACAAGTTCGGTATGCCTGCCTTTATATTGGTCAAGCTCTTCAACGAATCTCTTCAATTTCCTTTTCTGGGCTGCGGATAATTCCATATTCCTTAGGAACCAAGACTGGGTTTATAAAGCTTTTCCAAAGTGCTTTTTCCTTGGAATGGAATCATAAAAATCGCCCTGAAGCGCTGGGTGTTAAACCCCATGCCAATATTGTGAATCTTTGTGCATAAAGAAGAAGCCAGCAAGATTAAGAACTAGAGTCCTGATTAGTTTATCTAGCTTATCTTTTTGTATATCTTATCAATTTCCGGGAACACCCGCTTTCTTTCTGAAATAGGTAAAGAATCATAGATATTAAGCAGTTTTACATAGATCTTCTTTACCTTATCTACATCTGGTTGCCCAAGATTCTTCTTAGAAAGTATCTTCTTGCAATCATGTATTAACTCTCTAAGATATTCCATCTGTTTGGTCTCTTTTACAAACACGCTTTTCATGGTTTTCTTTCCAGAAATCTCTTTTCCAGCAACCTTGAAAGGAACATGGGCCCTTAAATGCAATTTAAGGCTTAGTTTGTCAAAGAGGTTCTGCATTATGAAAATCAAAGAGGCCAATACCAAAACATAAAGCACCATATAGCCCATTTCTGAAGAGATGGTAGAGAAGGTAGATTTGAACAATATCATATCCCGATACATATCATAACTAAGCACAAAAGGACTTAATTCGGTAACCGCTTTGACATTAGAAGGCATAGTCTCAAGAGGCAGGATTGTGCCTGAAACCAATAACAAGACCAGGCCAACTGCTAATGTAGCCATTAAGCTTGTTTCTTCGCTGTTGAAGATACCTGCTATGATTATGCCTAGGAGAATGAAAAGCGATGAGGATACAAGAGAAATCAGCATGATATAATGGAAGTTTGAGAATATGGCAGTTTGGAAAACCAAATCAGTTATGCCCAACACTATTATAATCTGAATCAGTACAACCAAAAGGGTTACAAGGAAACTTCCAAATGTAAAGAACAGATTATTAGAGGGGGTAATAAGGTTCCTGAAATGAGCTTTAGAGCTTCTTTCCATCTGAACCAAAGTAGATGATATTAAAAGGCTGACAAACATCACTATTAATACTAAGAGATTTGGGAATAGGAAAGATAAATGGCTCTCTTTTACCACAACAGGAGAGACTTTAGTTTCTATCGGTTCTGATATAACATCCGAATCCTTAACCTCAAGATTAGCAATTTTCTGCTCTATCGTGTTTATTCCTTGTTGAATCTCCATTATCTTACCAAGCTGATCCACTAGCTTCTGTTTCATACCCTGGGCTTGAGAAAGGAGTTCATTCTTTGATTCAGTCATATCTGATATCTCGGTTTTTAAACTGGTTAATTCAGTTTTAATTGCATCGACATAAGAAGATAAAGCGGATAGCTTTGACTGGGCTGATTCATAAGTATCCTGATGAGAGATGTTAGATGCCTGGGTTTTGGCAGAGGAGATTGCATTATATAGACTTTGCTTTAGAGTATCATTTATATTCAAATCCTCTGCCTCGCTCTGAATGGCATTTATTGATGAGACTACAGAAGACACTGAGTCTTCCATCTCATTCTTATATTGGGAAAATATGCTAGAAGCAGAAGAGATTGAGGAAGAGAACTCAGATGTTTTAAACTTGGATTCATCTATATCTACCTTTATTCCCTGCCCTGCACTTATAATGTCATTAGCATCTGTGATAAGCTCGTCATTTTTAGTTGTCAGAGAGATTACAGATTTCTTTCGTATTGAGAGCTCATCATTTATCTCATCAAAGGTATCTAAAAGGATTTGGGAAAGGGATTGAGAGATTTCCTGAGAGCGATTAGAGATTCTTTGGAATATGGTATCCTTAATCAGCCATGCTATATTTAACTTAGAGTTATCAATATGTATGTTAATCTGGGACTTGGTCTGATTGCCTATCCTTAGGTTAGGAGAGAAGACAATACATGCGTGATGTGTTCCTGCCTTGACAAGAGATATGCATTCTTCCTCTGAAGAAACCTTAAAAACTCGGTAAGCATTACTTGAGAGCTTCGAGATATAGGATTCTGCCAAATCTGAATACTCCTCTGAATATACCGCAAGTTTTATGTTGTGATAGCCGCTCGTATCAAAAGCCAAACCAACCATGAAGATTATTAGAAGAGGACCAAGGATTACTATCAACGAAGAAGACTTTGACCTAATCAATACCTTCAACTCCTTCTTTACAACCTCCAACAAGCTTCTAAAGTTCAACATTAGACACCTATTTGTTCATTGTTCGTTCTGTTCTACAATTGTAGCGAAAAAGTCATCCAAAGAGGGCTTGTTCATCTCAACACTTATTACTCGCTCCTTGAGTTTATGAGCTGCTGACATCAATTCATTAAGTGCTTTTTCTCCGTTTGGCGCGTATAATATTAGATGATCTCCCTTGCTAAGAGCCTTTGTCACAACCTTCTTTTTCTTAAGCAATTTGGCTAATTTAGGATAATCACCTGGGGATGTTTCCAAGAGGATTTTACTTCCTACAGAGATGCTGCCTCTTAACTCCCTTGGTGTGCCTTCTCTCACAAACTTGCCTTCAGAAAGTATAACAAGCCTATCACAGTATTGCTCTAAATCTGAAACAAGATGAGATGCTATTATTACAGTAGTACCTTTCTCGTTTATCTTTTGGATTAAGGCCCACATCTGTTTCTTAAGAACAGGATCCAGATTCGCAGTTGGCTCATCCAATAGCAGGATTTTTGGATTGTTAATCATAGCGCAGGCCATGTCAAGCCTTTTCCTCATTCCTCCTGAAAGAGCCTCGGCTAGTTTATCCTTCAAAAGATAAAGGTCAAACAAATCCAAGAGGATTTTAATCCTTTCTTCAGAGGTATATTTATCTAAGCCATAAAAGGAGGCAAAGAACTGCAGGTTTTCTACAACAGTAAGCTTATCATAGAAAGATGCAATCTGGCTTGAGAACCCGACTCTCTGCCTGAAGTATTGCTTCAGAGCATTTACCGACTTAAAAACCTTTTTTTTATCAGGGGTTCTATGGGAAAAATAAACATCCCCGCTTAAAGGAGGAAATACTCCTATTAAAGATGAAAGCAGGGTGGTTTTACCTGCTCCAGACATCCCTATAATACCTAACATCTCGCCTTCATATATATCGAGATTAATCTTGTCTAAAATCAGAAAGCCATCTATCTCAATGCTCAAATCCTTTGTCTTCAGAATTACATCTCCTTTCATTCATAGAATCTAATAGAGAAATATTTTAAAAAAATGTGTTACTCTTTTTGAGTAGCAGTAATTAATCTTCATTTGTTCAATATGCTTTTTCTTTTATTCCAGAAATAAAGGAAGGCAAAGATTACAGTTATAACAACTACCTCTAAAAGCGCTCCTATAAGCATATACTGCCAAAAGGAGATTCCCGAGGAAACAGCAACCTCCTCGGCAACAGGAGCGGCTTCCATTGTTTCCATCATCAAGGCTTCTGCGTTATAAGCGGTATCCCTGCTCATTGATTGCAATACTCCATGAGACATCTGGGAGAAAAAGAAATTATAAATCAAGAGCCCTAATGCTATTACTCCAAAGGAAATGAAGACTGGAACAAGGTTTTTTATGAAATCAGAGAATTTCTTTTTCTTGCTTGGCACAATTAAAATCAATCTCTCGGCAATCTTATAATGCTCTACTACCTTACCCTTATCAGAATAATGATAATTCTCAGAAATTACAACACCCGCCTCAAGCAGCTTTTTAAGGTTATAATGAACCGTTGATATAGGAAGAGCCAAATCTTTAGCTACATCAGACTCTGTTGCTTCCTCTTTCTCAGCCAGATAAGAAATGATTCTTTTAGCAGTTTTGCTGTTGATGATTGAGGTAAGATCAGAGGAATCGTCATCCAAGGAAAGCATCATGACCTTTTCCATGATTTGCATTTAAACACATAGATATTTAAAGGTTTGGAAGGGTTCAACAGAGATTGAAGTTTTAGTTAGAATTTCTTGATATTACCTTTGTTTAAGTCCTCTCAGAATGCTTCTCCCTTATGAATCTTAATATAAAACTGAGCAATCTAAAGCCTAAGATGAGAGGGATCACAACTAAGAGGATTGAACCCCATTGGCCAAGAGTTAGAGGTACTGTATGGAAGAAGCGAGAAAGCGGGGTATAAAGTATCAGAAAATGAGCTCCAAAAGCCCCTGCCAAAGATAGCAAAAGGGTTGGATTGGAGAATAAACCCTGGCCAAATCTGTTCCTCACCGCATCAAGTATAACAATCTCAAGCAAAACCAATGTTGTTAAGGCCATGGTTCTTGCAATCTCCAAAGAAACTTTTGAGATGTTAGAGAAATAAATCAAAAGCACTCCAAAGGTTACAATAATACCTATCAAAAGAATAGCAAAAAGCATCTCCTTTGAGAAGATTTTTTTTTCTTTATAGGGTTTCTTTTTCATTATATCCTTTGAAGCAGGATCCATTCCTAATGCTATGGCTGGCAAACCATCTGTTATCAAGTTTATCCAGAGGATTTGTATTGGAATTAATGGGAAAGGAAAGGCAAAGAAGACTGCCACCAGGATTATCAAAACCTCCGCTAAGTTAGTGGCAAGAAGATAATTAATAAACTTCTCAATATTATCAAATATCCGTCTCCCTTCAAATACAGCATTGGATATATTGACAAAGGAATTATCAACAAGAATCATGTCGCTTGATTGTTTAGCCACTTCTGTTCCTGTTTCTCCCATTGCAATCCCGATGTCTGCTCTTTTAAGAGCAGGGGCATCATTAACTCCATCGCCGGTCATAGCAACTACCTCACCATCGTCTTTTAACTGCTGAATGATTTTCATCTTTTGATCGGGAGCTACCCTAGCAAAGATATTGGTATTAGCCACAATCTCCTTGAATTTTTTCTCTGAAACCCGATCTATATGGGAACCTTCTACAACCTGGCTTCCTAGTCCAATCTGCTCGCCAATTGCTTTAGCTGTCAAAGGATAATCCCCTGTTATCATTATTACCCGCATACCAGCAGTTCTGCAGTTTTCTATAGCTTGAGGGACCTCTTCTCTGATCGGATCTATCATCCCTGCGAAGCCAAGAAAGGTAAAACCCTTTTCTAAGTCATCCTCGTGCAGTTTTTCAATATGTTTCATCTCTTTTGAGGAAAGTTTTCTGTATCCTAAACCCAGAACTCTATAGCCCTGCTGCGCAAACTCATCTATTACCTTTCTGAGTTCTTGTTCAGAAGAGGTTGATATGGTATCCTTGGAATGAGAAAGCTTTTTCCTTTTTCCTGCTTCTAAAAGATGGCTGGAATTCGAGAGTATCAAGTCAGGGGCTCCTTTTACAAGAAGAAAATAATCCTTGCCTTTCTTGATAATAACGCTCATCATCTTCCTTGAGGAAGAAAAAGGGAACTCCTTTATCTTCTTGATTTTTTTATCGGGGACATAGGATATTTTCTTGTTCAGCACCAACAAGCTCGCTTCAGTAGGATCCCCAGATACAAACCACTTGCCATCCTGCCTAAAAAGGCTGCTTGAATTGCAGAATTGGCAAACATCAAAGAAAAGAGAATTCTCTTTTATAAAGGAAGAGGAATTTTTCTTTGAATCAACAAATTCCACTTTTCCCTTTGGGGAATATCCAACTCCTCCTACCTTCAAGGCCTTTCCTCCAAGGTATAGTTTCTTTACCGTCATTTGATTTTTCGTGAGTGTTCCTGTTTTGTCCGTGCAGATTACCGAGGTGCTACCCAATGTTTCCACAGAAGGAAGCACCCTAACAAGAGCTTTCTTCTTAGAAAGGCTTCTTACTCCCATTGCAAGAGCCAGAGTAATTATTACTGGAAGACCCTCAGGAACAGCAGCCACAGCAAGGCTGATTGAGAGTTTAAAGTTATCCAAAGCAGAACTAAAGCTCAGATTATCAAGGTTCTTAAAAAGGGCTAAAAGGAAGATTAAAGCGCATACAATGATAACCAAGAAAGACAATTTTCTGCCAAAAGAATCTAATTTCTTCTGAAGAGGAGTGGATTCCTGCTTTACATGTGAAAGGCTTTCTGCTATCTTGCCGAACTCTGCATCCTTTCCAGTTGCAAAAACTACAGCTAAACCATTCCCATTAACAATTGTAGTTCCACTAAAAAGACAGTTTTTGACATCTCCAAGGGCAATGCCTTCTTTTTTAAGTCTTTTAGTCAGGGGTTTGTTATCTTTTCTAACAGGAATAGATTCTCCGGTTATCACAGATTCGTCACAAACAAGTTCATTTGAGGTTATTATCTTGGCATCTGCAGGAATCTTATCCCCTTCTGACAATACCAAGATATCTCCAGGTACCACCTCTTTTGCAGGAATGCGAACCTGTTCTCCATCTCTTATTACAGTAGAATGCAATGCTGTCAATTTCTTTAAAGCAAGAATAGACTTCTCAGCCCTATAGTTCTGAAAAAAACCCAACAAAGCGTTAGCAAAAAGGATGATTAAAATTACTATAGCATCTGTAAACTCTCCAATGAAGAAAGATACTGCAACAGCAAAGAAAAGCACATATATTATGAAATTATTAAACTGCTCAAGGAATATCTTAAGGGGATGTAATTTTTTCTCTTGGGAGAGCTCATTGTAACCAAATTTATCCAGACGAGCCTTTGCCTCATGATTATTAAGCCCTTTTTGGGAAGAATCCAACTTTTTCAAAGATTCTTTTGCTTCCTTGAAAGCTAATTCCTCCCAACTTACAGCCAATCCGACGCACCTCTTTTAAAGTTGTTTGCTAATCCTAACATTCCAACTAATCTCAAGATACAAATAGATTTAAAACTTTTGGAAAACTTTTGGCTTAGCTAATAACAATCTTTAAATAATTTTTCTTATCCTTATAGAATATGGATATTAATAAGGTTATTAAAAAGCTCTATAATGGCATAACCGAGGTTTATAAAGAAAGCAAAAAGCTGATTCCCTGGTCAGGTATGTCTTATTTTTTATCTGGAGAAGGTTATTTCCCACGGAACCCAGAAAACGAAATGAAGGGGTTGACATATTCAAGTCCGGATTACGAATCCATAGATGATAAAACAAAAGAGTAAATCAACTATCTATGTTTAAATTCCAAAAGGTTTAAATATTAAATAAATCAGACAAGAATGTAGTAGGATATATGTTCATACGGGGTTTTAGGTGAAAAAAATGGCCGAAGAAGACAAAAAATTTTCAAAGAAGATTCTTGGATTAACAATCATCAGCAAGGCGGGAAGGAGATTTGGCGATGTAGGAGACCTGGTTTTTGAGACTAAATCCGGCGAGCTTATCCATCTCCAAGTAAACAATCCAACTCCACATGCTCAAAAACTTGACTTGGAAAAGGACAAGGAGGGGCATATTCTTATTCCTTTTAACGCTGTTATTGCTGTGGGTGACATGATTGTGGTATCAGAAGAGGATATCATCTAAGGTTTGAGAGAATATTCCTTAGAATAATCCTTATATCATGTCCGATTATTAAGAGGGTAATTTATTAATTTCTTCATGGTTTTCTAAAATGAAAGAGGTAGCAAGGAGTGAGATATGGACTGAGAAGTACAGACCCTCTAGGTTCTCTGATATAAAAGGCCAGGAGAATGTAGTAGATAAGGTCAAGGGGTTTGTTGATAAGAAGAATATGCCTCATCTCCTCTTTTCTGGACCTGCTGGTGTGGGGAAAACTACCCTCGCTATGGTGGTTGCAAGGAAATTGTTTGAAGAGAACTGGCGTAATAATTTCATGGAACTCAATGCTTCCGATGAAAGAGGAATAGATGTTATAAGGAATAAAGTCAAGAACTTTGCTAGGACGAGGGCGATAGGTGATGTTCCTTTCAAGATAATCTATCTTGACGAGAGCGATGCATTGACAAGAGATGCCCAGCAGGCGTTAAGGAGGATTATGGAGAATTATACAAAGACATGCAGGTTTATATTGGCATGCAATTATTCTAGTATGATTATAGACCCTATTCAATCAAGATGCGCTCTGTTTAGGTTTAAGCCGCTCAAGAAGGAGCAGATGTTTGAGATTATAGATACGATTGCCAAGCAGGAAGATTTGAAGATTACAAAAGAGGGCAAGGAGGCCTTATTCAAGATTTCTGAAGGGGACTGTAGAAGATTGGAAAATATCATGCAGGCCTGTAGTGCCTTGTCTGATAAGATTGATGAAAAGCTTGTTTATTCTATTGGTTCTATGGCAAGGCCCGAGGAGATAAAAACCATAGTGAGGCTTGCCAAAGATAAGAAATTCATTAAAGCCAGAGACAAATTGATTGATACTATGCTTCAGTATGGGCTCTCTGGGATAGATGTCATCAAGCAGATTCAGAAAGAGATTGTTAATATGGAGGGCTTGGAAGACAAGGAAAAACTGGAGATAGTGCGCTATTGCGGGGAGGTAGAGTTTAGACTTATAGAGGGTTCGGATCCAATCATACAACTGGAAGCCCTACTTGCTAAGATAGCCTCGTTATCATAAAATTAACCGATAAATAGTAATTCTTCTATAATTAGGCTAAAAAGAAAATAGGAAAAAACAAACAGAAAAGATTACTCTCCTGAGCCTGAAGAAGATTGGACTCTAAGGGTTGTGGATACGCTTGAGGAGTAATCATATTGAAGCTCTATTGGTAATGCTCTTACATAATCGCCAACCATAGAATCGGTAACCTCTACTGTGCATCTTACAGTGCTCTCATCTCCGAATCTAAGCCTCTGAGTAAAGTATTCACCCACAGGATTACCATTGCAATTTACATTTATGCTATTCCATCCCCAATCTTCTTTGTTGCCAACCTTGACATTCACAATTCCTTGAGATGAGAAATCCTGAGAATCACATCCTTCTCCACTTTTGAAGATCTCTCCATTTCCCGCATGTTTTATAGTAAATGTAATAATAAAAGTATTTTTACCAGCAGATTCTTGAGTGAAATCTGTAATCTGAATAGGAGCGCCGGACGAATAGACCGGTCTATCTCCGTTGGGTTCACAAACAGCAGAATCTACTGGATCTTCAGATATACATAATACTGCTTCAGCACTTGTTTTATAAGGATAACAAACCTCTGCAATTACAGGCATAGTGATATCGGTGCTTACCTTGGGGATATATTTAATAGGGCCAAAAGAAACAACCGTCTGGTCCCCATCTCTCTTTTTATCATTTAATTTAAACATGCCTCTTAAATCAGTTTCTAACTTCTGAGTCAGGTCATTTTTTTGGAGGTTGAAATCCCTAGAAGAGATTCCAGATAAAGAAACCGTTGCCTTATTTGCGGGCACATCGGCTTCCCCAAGATTTTCCACCTGGAGTTCTAAGAGTATTTCATCATTGCCATTGTCCAAGAGGGTAAAATAACCTTGCTCAGGGGTATACCACCTAAGTACTAGACCGCTAGTTCCCCCAATGAAACCACTCTCAATTTTGTCCTCATCACTACCATTACCAGAATCGCAACCTGTTAAGAGCAAAGATAGAACCAGCAGAACACCAAGAACGTAATAACTTTTCATCTTATTCACCTGAACCACTCTATTTAGTTAATCTATTTGAATAATAGTATTTATATTTTTCCATTTGACCTCAGAAAAGGATATTAGTTTTATTCTTTGAGGAAAGTTATACTCACAGGAGCATCAGCCGAATCTACATATACATACTCTGTTTCAAGGTTTAAAACAGCAGAATATGCACCAGTCTCCTTGTCGGGTTTACCAAAACTACATAAAACATAGGTGCCTTCAGAGTCTACCTTGGCAGGATTAGGGGTGCATTCAACAGTTTTTCCCCCTAAGGTTGCTTCTACGGTTAATTGAGCAAAATTCTGAGAATTCCTCTCTAGGTCTGCACAACTCATAAGAGGAGAACTCCCAAAAATCCCTTTTGAAGGGAATGCCAGACCCTCTCCACCATTCTTTAAATAGACCTGAAACACCACCTTATTAGAGGCAACAATGGGCATTACTTCTGTAAACACTATGGGGGCTCCCTGACCTCCAGAGAAATGGACTTTCCTCATCTTACAAGCTGCATTGGAGTCATATCCTTGAGAGGGGTCTATGCATACCACTGAAGAAAGCACGGTTTTGTATCTATAGCAATATTTGACGAATAAATTCATATGATACTCAAAATCAGTTTCCTGGGAAGCCCATGGCAGATGAACATTGCCAGAAACTAATACCGGGTAGGTAGTTCCCTCATGAAAGGGATCTGCACCAAAGAGTATCTCATCATTTGAACTAGAAAAGGTTTTAGGAGCATCATAAAGGTCGACTAAGCCCTCATCAAAACCTGAATAAGTTAAGATGAAATCAGAGGGTTTCACATTGTGATATCCTCTATTAGTAATGTTCAGAATAACTCCAAAATCCATTTGGGATTCAGTTGTGTAAAGATTGTCATTAAGCATACTTGTTTCGATATCTATGCCTTTGGTTCCTTTTGCCTCATTGTCTTTATCTTCCCCTTGCTGACAAGCGGTAAGAACAAGAATCATACAAACAAGAGCTATTGAAAACAGTTTATATTTAAGGTTCATAGTTAGTATTATTGAAAATAACTTTAAAAACTTTTCTCAAAAAAGGTAATTTAATTTCTATAAATCTTTATAGGGACTACCATATCTGAATAATAACCAAAGTAAAGCGGGACCTCAAGTAGAGAAGTATAAGGCTGTACATCCTCATCAAAGGTAGCAGTACAAACTATTTGAGCTTCATTATTAACAAAAGGAACTTTTCTTTGTCCTAGTTTCATGCCTGAACACTCAAACTCTACACCCCGTTTACGGGTTCCCATGGTTACATCCCCTAAACGAATGCTTCCAAATTCAACATAACCCATATTAACCCCTTCAGGGAGTTTACCCCCTTGGCAATAATTATTTGGTCCAGGAAGAGCGGATTCAACAGGAATGGGGGCACCTTCCATCATATTCCTTATTGTAATTATGAATTCTACTTTCCTTTTAAGCCCATATCCCTCTTCCTCAGTATAGGTCCTTTGTTGAAGAGAAACCACATTTATAGGAGCGCCCTGACCTTTAAAGGATTGAGACATATATGTGCAAGCCTTATCACCTGAGGGCAAATTAGGCCTTGTATCCACACAGACACTCTGCTTAAATACCAAAGAATAAGTATAGCACAACATAAACTCAATGTTTACTGTTTTTGACTCTGTTAAATCATCCAAGTATGGCCTTACAGTGAGCTCATACGCCTTCTCAGGAGGATTGGCAGAGAGAGTAGATCTGCCGGGTAGAGCTGAGAAGGAGAAAGATTTTGTGGTTGAGGTTCCAAAGGTATCTTTGAATTCAAGAAATGACGATGTTCCTTTTACAGTAACAACTCCGGAAGCAGATGACCTACCGGTATTCCTCAACTTAAAACTTAGAGGGAAAACCTTGTTTCGGATAACCCCTTCAGGAAGAGAGCCTTCCTCTATGATGACATCTATGCCACCTTTAATTTCCTTAATCTCTGGTTTTTCATCATCGTCATCTTTTTGACAAGCCGAGATAAAAAGAACCATCATTATGATACACAAAACCATGCTTAGTTTAAGCTTCATGTTCTATTTTAAATAAATACTAATTTATATTATTTCTCCTTTTATTGGAAAAAGAAGCGAAAAAATTTAAGAACAAAAATAATAAGACAACAGTTATCTATATAATATTGGAAGAGTTTCCTTATTTGCCATAAATCCTTCTCTTTTAATTTCCTCTGTTACATAATAAACCTCCAGTTTCCTGAATTCAAAGTTTTCCTCTATGTTATCAATAAAACTCTCTGCTTCTTGGACTGACTTAAAAACCCCTTCAATAAGAAAGTCAAAGCCATTGTTGATTTTGTAGAGGTTGTTCACATTCTCATGGTTTAAAAGGCGTACCTTAAACTCCTTTCTGAAAGAAGGAGACACCTTTACCATAATGTTGATTCTTACCTCATAGCCAAAAATACCAAAGTTCACTATGCTTGTATGTTTCTTTATTACCTGACTCTCTTCAAAATGGCGTAATCTGTCGTACAATGTTGATACGGGGATACGCGTTTCCCTGCTCATTGTTGTCAGCGGCTCTCTGGAATTTTTCCTCAACTGGCACAGCAATAACAAATCTCTTTTAGGTAGTTGCATTGATATCACCCTAACAAGAAATAGATTGTTGGAAATATATGTGCTACTTATATAAAAGATATAAAGTATATGCCATATATATTTTATTTTGAAAAGAAAGGGTGGAAAAATGTTAAGAAGTGTTTTAAAACTGGGAAAAAATACTTTGGTTGTATCTCTCCCGAAACAATGGACTTCAGAAAACAAGATAAAGAAGGGGGATCAACTGATTGTAAATGAGAAAGACGCTGAAATAGTTTTCTCTCTTGGGAAAAAGAAACCAGTTGGCTCAATAGAGATCGATTTGAAGAATAGAGGAAGGAGCGCTTGCTGGAAACTGGCTTTCGCTGCTTATATAAAAGGATATGAAGAGATAATTTTAAAGAATGTAAACAGGGAACAAACCCATATTGTTAGAGATATAAGCAACCAGCTTATAGGGATGGTCCTGACAAACGAGCAAGGAAGCAGTTTTATCTTAAAAGAGCTTTCAGAGAGTAATGAGGAGGAGTTCCCTCGGATCTTTCCCAAGATATATTTGTTGATGAAGGATATAATCAAGCAGGGAATAGATGCAATAAAAAGGGAAGATTTCAAGGTTCTGAAAGAATTGGATCAGAGGGATTGGACTATAAACAAGTTTGTTACTTTCTGTTTAAGAACATTAAACAAGTCAAAGAAGATTAGTTCCGAGAAGAAGATATTTTATTACAATAGCCTTACTGATTTAGAACAGCTGGGTGACGTATTTGCGGACTTTTTTGTGAGAATTGGTGAAGAACAAAGCAGATTAAGTAGTGAGCAAAAAAGCTTCCTGAGGCAATTATTCACATTGATTGAGCATCTGAGTATCATAATCTATAAGCCTGAACCAAGGAAGATAATTGACGTATATGAGGAGAAGAAGACCTTGGAGAAGAAATGCAAGGAGTTTAAGGATAGCAGTATAAAGATACAGTTTCTATGGATTTTAGAGGCTGTAGGGGATTTGATTGAGGCAATCTTGCCGGGATGTATGTAGATAAAAAAGAATCAGAACAAAAAAAGTATAATATAGAAAAAATAAAAATATAAAAAGGGTAATATGACCTTATATGTTTTTAAGATGTATTTTTTATGGGGTTGGACTTCTTCTGATATGCTTCTAGGGTGGCCCTTTCTAATTCATTTTTGTCCTCAACCTAAAGGTTCATGTTATTCTGTCTTTTCTAAAAATGGAGGTGAGAGATATGACTGTGTTTGAGGTCAAGCACCCTTTGATAGAACATAAGCTTGGCCTTTTGAGAAGCAATAGACTGAAAACTAAGGAGTTTAGAGAGATTACAAGTGAGATAGCATCCCTGCTTACTTATGAGGCGACAAAGGATTTAGAGTTAGAAGAAAAAAAGATAAAGGGATGGGCCGAAGAAGTAAGTGTGAAAAGAATAAAGGGTAGGAAACTGGTAATTGTTCCGATATTAAGGGCTGGAGTTGGGATGCTTGATGGCCTGCTCAATATGATACCTTCTGCTAAGGTAAATTTTGTTGGACTATATAGGGATCATGATACTTTGGAAGCGATTCAGTATTACTCTAAGCTTTCAAGGGATATTGGAGACAGAATGGCTCTTATTGTGGATCCAATGCTTGCTACTGCCAATACAATAATAAAGACAATAGAGATTCTTAAGAAGGCGGGATGCAAGAATATAAAAGCTCTGTGTTTGGTGGGAGCACCAGAAGGAATTAATAAGTTAGAAGAGAAACATCCTGATGTGGATGTATATTTGGCTTCTAGAGACAGAGAACTTAATGACATTGGATACATTCTTCCTGGTTTGGGAGATGCAGGAGATAGGTTATTTGGAACAAAATAATCCAGAGGATCGCTTAGGGCGATGAATGGAGGTGTAAAAAATGTTTGGAAAGGCTGCAAAGGCAGCAGATAAAGAGGTTAAAGACCTTAATACGACAGCAAAGCTGATTCTTGGGATTCAGATGCTTTTTGTGGCATTTGGCGCGACTGTGCTTGTGCCTTTGCTTACTGGATTGGAACCTGCGGTAGCGTTATTCACGGCGGGGGGTGGTACCCTTATTTTCCATCTGGTAACGAAAAGCAAGGTGCCTGTTTTTCTAGGAAGCAGTTTTGCGTTTATAGCGCCGATTGTTGGAGGTATTGAGCTATATGGTTTGCCAGGAGCATTAGGTGGGTTGATTGCAGCAGGAGCAATATATGTGATAGTGTCGATGATTGTGCGAAGGAAAGGGATTAAGCTAATAGAGAAATACTTCCCAGCGATTGTCATAGGACCTGTGATAATGTGCATCGGTTTGGCATTGGCACCCACTGGAATAGATATGGCCAAGGAGAATTGGATTCTTGCAATAATATCATTAGCGGTTGCAATTGGACTTGTGGTTTTTGGCAAGAAGATGTTTAAATTGATCCCTGTTTTGGGAGGAATCTTTGTCGGATATATCGTGGCTTTGCTTATGGGACTAGTTGATTTTACCCCCATTACTCAAGCCGCATGGCTTTCTTTGCCTAACTTTACTTTTCCGACATTTAAATGGGGAGCAATACTCTACTTCGCGCCGGTGGCAATAGCTCCTCTTATTGAACATATCGGTGATATATACACTATAAGTGAAGTTACAGGGAAGAACTTTGTGGAAAATCCAGGTATCCATAAAACTCTCTTGGGAGATGGACTTGCTACCATAATGGCTGGCTTCTTCGGTGGTCCTCCAAATACAACATATTCAGAGGTTACCGGAGCTGTGGCTTTGACTAAGGTTTATGATCCTGTAATTATGAGGATTGCTGCGATAACAGCCATCGTTCTGGCTTTTGTGGGCAAGTTAGGAGCGATTCTAAAGACAATTCCCAGTGCTGTTCTTGGAGGGATAATGATTTTGCTCTTTGGTATGATTGCTGCAGTGGGTATAAGAACATTGCTTCAATCTAGGCCGGACATGAACAAGACCAGAAACCTTGTGATTGTCTCGATTATCCTTACCA
>DAWM01000022.1:11064-18832 GCA_002505945.1 Candidatus Woesearchaeota archaeon UBA119 | reverse complement strand
TCTCGATTATCCTTACCATAGGAATTGGAGGAGCAGCGATATCCTGGGGTACTTTCTCAATAGCAGGGATTGGACTTGCCAGTGTTGTAGGAGTAATATTAAACCAAATATTGCCCAACGGCGAGAATAAGCCAGCTGTCTGATTTTTTTATTCTTTTTTTATATTCTACCAAACTCTTAAATAATTATGTCTATTTCTTAGAAATATGATAATACTAATAACTGGAAGTCCCTGCACAGGAAAGAGCGAGCTTGCTAAGAGATTAGCCGAGAAGATTGATGCTAGAGTGATTAATATTACTGAGTATGTGGAAGAGAATAATCTATCAGATGGATATGATGAAGAAAAGGATTGTATGATTGTTGATGAGGAGAGATTGGCAGAGTCTTTTTCCCAATTGCTTGACAAACACAAGAAGGAAAACTTGATTATTGAAGGACATCTTGCGCATTTCATTAAAGAAGCAGATATATGTATAGTGCTGAGATGTGATATTGAAAAGCTGTATAAGCGATTAAAAGCCAGGGGATATAAAGAGAATAAGGTAAAGGATAATGTGGAAGCAGAGATTTTTGGGGTGTGCGAAGAGGAGGCAAGGGAAATACATAAGAATGTGATAACATTAAGAACATCAGAAAAGGATATAGATGCTCTCGTTAATGATGTTATAGTAGAAATCAAACCGAAGGACAAAAATGATGATTGAAAAAACACTTTCCTGGGCTGAGATTCGGATACTGACAAGAGAGATTACGGGGAAGCTAAAAGGGGCTCGAATAAACAAGGTTTCTATACGGATGGATGACAAGAAAACTATTCTGAATCTTAAGATACACAAGCCAAATTTAGAGGAGAAGAACCTTTGTTTTATAATCCCTGAATGCTTTTTTCTTAGCGGTAAAAATCCGACAATGCCCACAAAACCTTACCAAACAACTATGCTTCTAAGGAAGTATCTCAGTGGAGGGTTCATCCAAGAATTCAGGCAGATTGGTTCTGAGAGGGTTATTGAGATTAAGATAAGCACAAAGGAAATGATATATTCGCTCTTTCTAGAGTTTATCCCTCCCGGCAATGTGGTATTGACAGACAAAGATAACAAGATTCTTGTGGCCCATTCTAAACAGAAATGGAAGGATAGAACTATAAAGAGGGGGGAAGAGTATCATCTTCCTTCTAGCGAGGATTTAAGTGGTATAAAGGAAAGGGATTTTATAAATCTGCTTAAAGAGGATAAGGATAAAAAAATTGTGGTGGCATTAGCCAGAAAGCTAAGGGTTGGGGGAGACATCTCTGAAGAGCTTTTAGAAAGAAAAAATGTAAACAAGAACCAGAAAGTAGAAGGAGTTTCTTCTGAGAAATTGAAAGGAATCTTTAAGGAGTTTAAGAGCATGGTTGATTCAGAATCACATGGCTACCTATATGAAAAAGCCAATATCTTTCCCTTTGGAATGAAAAGCTGTGGCGAAGTGGAAAAGGAGTATGAGTCATTCAGCAAAGCCTTAGCAGACAACTGTTTTCCAGAGAAAAAAGCAGTTTCCAAACACAACAAAGAGATAAAAAAGATAAAGCAGATTATCAAGTCGCAAGAGAACAAGATTGAGGAGATGGAGCAAAAAAGGGAAGAGATGCTGGAGAAAGGGAACGCTATATATTCCAACTATCAAAAGATAGCTAAGGTGCTTGAATTACTCAAAGGACATTCTATGGAAGAGATAAAAGAGAAGATTAAGGAAGGAAATAAAGAGGATGTTGTTAAGATAAAGGACAAGAAAAGGATAGGCTTGAATCTGGATAAGATTTGAAGAATCTGAGAGACAAAAGTCAGTAAACCATCATTACAACAAGTCTTCTGATTTGGCTGAATCTTACCTTCTCGGGATCCCTTTGAGGGAGATTGTCTCCTTTGAAGTAAGCATACCACCCATTCTCATCATAACCTGTCTCAACAACTCTGTGGATTATCACGCTGCTTGCTATTTCTGAATAATAGGAAACAATATCTCCTACCTGTATTTCCTCAGGAGAATGAGGAATAATCTCTATTGCATTGGCTTCAGAGCCGAAGGTTGGCTCCATTGAACCTGAATCAGTAAAACGGGCTACCTGAGGTCTATCCAGCTTGATTACGACTCTATCTTCATAAACCCTTATGTCCTCCTCGTTTATCCTATTTCTAGGAAAAATAAGTTCTTCTGCTTGACTTAAACTACCTTCCTGTTCAACCTCTAAATTTGAAGATGAAAAGGATGTTAAAGGATTATTAGCAGAGGAATCTTGGGGTTTTTCAAGAGGGCCTGAGTAAGAAACCATAACAGAAATAGATAAAACTAATGAGATGCCTATTGCAATTAACAACAAAGCCATAATCAAGCGCGTTTCCATATAGCAAAGAAAGAACGATTTCTCCTATATTACTTGTCTTTTATGAAGGGGTTTTTATTAAAAGAATATGGCCATGTGTTTAATAAAAACAACCTTAGAAACGCCTCTTCTGGGTTTTCTTTCGCAGTATGAAGAATAGTGTTAGTCCTATCACTATAATTAGTACTGTAAACATGATAGTAATAATATCTAATTGGGTGGTTTTTCTATCTGAGGTAGATTCGTTCTTCATAACATTCAGGATAGAGCCCTTCTCAAAGGTAATCTTGTCATTATAGTAAACCCGGCCTTTTATTTTATATTGGCCCTCTTGGTTTGGGGTGAAATACATTTCCAAAGGCAGAACTTCCCCTGGGCCAACCTCAAGTTCTTCTGAATTTAGAATCTCCACTATCTCATCCCCCCTTGAGATGATTCCTTTATAATATGCGGTAACAACCCTGCTACCTTTATTCTTAAACTTCGCCTGAATAGGAACTATCTCATCTACTGAGGCCCATGGATCATTCTCAACCCTAATAAGTTCCCCGTCATCCTCTATCTCTCCCTGATGCAATACATCAAAGGTGACTACACCGCCTGAATTGCAGTCTTCATTTCTAACCCTAGCCCAATACTGACCAGGTTCTAAATCAATATCAAATGTAGCAGAAAGAGATTCAGATGCAGTCGGTAGTATGTCAGAAGAAGGAACATATTCTAAATGCTTTACTTCAATGTCTTGTTGTTGGTTTAATATATCTATAGTAAATGTGGGACGTACCCTTACATTGCCTTTATTAAGAATATTTGCTGAGAACACAAGAGGCTCATTTACCTCTGAACTCTGAATAGAGAATCCGCCGGCATCACAGCTGAAAATCTGGGTATCATTCACATTTACCTTTATGGTGATTTCAAAGGCAGCCATAACATTTGCACCCATCCTTCCCGTTATATTACCAAGGTTGCCTGTTGAGACTAAAACTGTTCCTCTATAATCCCCTACTGCAGCATCCAAAGGAGGCTCCACTATTACCTTTATTTCTTTAGGAGAATCTTCATTAACCAAGACTGTTTGATTAGATGGCTCAAACCTAATCCAATCCGCAGTCTCTCCTCTGGCTTCATAGGAAACCGGAACCTGCTGCTCAGTGCCAATAGAAACCTTGAATGTATTTTCGGCATAACCTCCTCTTAGCACGTTATTGAAAGATATCTCTGCCCTATTAACCCCAAGAAGAGCTGCTTCTGAGAAATCACTATTGAAAGGAAGGATCAACAGAAAAAGTATTCCTAAGATAAAAAGAAACTTGTTAGAGTTTTTCATGAGATTTCCCTCCTCTAGCCAACAAATCTTTCAGATACTTAAAACTTCTTATTTAATCTATGGAGCAGTTGCTGTGAATCTTATTGTTCCGTTACATTCCCCAAAAGGATTTGGCGGAACATACAACTGCCAATATGTGTCTTGAGTTATAGGATTACTTTCCGATGTGGGCTTTGAGATAGTAAACCCCATATCCTGGGCCGTGGAATCTAATGGGGTCTTGCTGTCCCAGTTGACTAAAGAAGATGAGAAACGTTGGTTTTCAACAGAGATGTTTGAGCCCTGGTCGCAGACAAGGCCAATGCCATCTCCTTCAACTTCTCCATAACCTAAAACACTCACGTTTATGTCCATGTTGCCAAAGTTTGTTACTGTTGCAGTTATGTTGTTGCTGGTATCGGTAACACTCAGCTCTCCATAATCAATCACATCTGTAACATTCAAAGCGTAGAGGGCATTTATACTCCCGTTCTCTGCTAATGAATCATCATAACTCATAGTATCGTTCACTGATACATTACAAGTCCAGGTTCCATTTTTTGCAAAATATCGAACATCAAACGTGCAGGTATAATTAGCTAGGTATTGCCCATCGTTGCTGGCTTCCACACAGGTTGCGTTAGTATAATGCTCGTCTTCATCATCCGGATCAGAGGAATCATTTAGGTGGTAGTATAAAGTAGCATTCACATTATCAACATCATTGAAGCCGTTCCAATCCCTAATAGTTGCATTGCATGTAACTGTTTTATACCCTCCCGCAGAAAGAACCACTGAATCCTCTGGCCTTACCTCTAATACCTCCGGTCCAGCATTAGTAACATTCACTGTAGCAGTAACATTCACATGCTCATAGTTGTAAGCCAGAGAGGAAGAGGAGATTAATAAAGCTAAAATCAGGGTTAAAACAAATAACCCCAATAATGCTCTTCCGGATTTCTGTCCATTAAATAATTTCATTTCAAACACCCTATAATATTTTCCTCTTGTCAAATCCTCTCTTATCATAAAATACTCAAAATAAAAAAATATTGATTTGTGTCTTGGCTTACTCTATCTGCACATAAAAGTAATACGGCGTAGTCGCTTCATCTGTTCCTTTCTCTCCAACCAATAGCTCGAAATGCCAAGGCTGATTGTTGAAACCTGACACAGCAGAGTCCTCTATAACTGTTGAATAGACTGTGTTATCACTACCATCACTCAAAAGTATCTGCCAGAAGTCATCCGCTCCTTGTCCGCCAGATGAATCATATGCCTTTGTTGAATAGCACCCTGTAATATTGGTTGAACCAACCATAAAGTCTGGATGACTAGTCAATGTAAAGGTATTAGATACACTATCTGGGTCTGTTGAAGTCTGATCCAAATAAGTCTCTTCCTGGCTTACCTGAGTATCGTTTGAGCAGTTTATTGTTGCCCATGTTACTGCATCGCTTCTGCTGGCAAAAACCTGGCCTGAAGGAACAGTAAGGTTCCAATCATAGAAGTTATTGCCAGATGCATCTGCCAATATTATCTCTCCGGTAACATTTCCGTAGAAACCCTGCCAGCCTTTTGTAACGGCTGTAGCATTCAGGGAAAGCTCTGTAACATTTCCTGCCAATGCATCCACCTGCTTCGGTGAGATTGCTGATGTATCGTATCTCTCTGAGTTCTCTACATTCGCACTATCCACGCCGTATGGCTCATCCGCAGCAAATGCAATCCCAAAAGAAAATACGAAAAACAGGGATAACATTATGCCTAAAGTCATCCTTTTCATCCTAAAATTAAATTCCATTCCTTATACACCTCCTACATTAAAAATCCCAACATGGAATTCTTTCTTTACAAACAGCCAATTTCAACTCTATTGGCTTTTCTCACCCCCTCTAAACTTAAGAGGATCGTAAATTGCATATAATGAGGAAATCTTCTTCTTTGCTTCCTCTTTTTTTATTTCTGAAAACTCTATTCTCTTCTTTATTCCGTGAAAGGTCTTGGTGGTATCTGAGGGCAGTTTCTTCAGTTTCTCATTCTTAGGCAAAACAATAATCGAGATTTTGTTAGATGAAGAATGGGTATCGTAATATACGCCTGAAATATCATCCAAGAAAGGAAGAAGAGCATTCAAGGCCTCTTCCATGAAGAACTGTGCTGTTTCATCATCATAAAGCCAAATCCGAAGGAGAGATTTCTTTCTAGGATCTAATTCAATCAACTTCTTTTCGGCAAACCCCTTCGCAGCCACAACAAGGTAAGCAAAATCCTTCTGCAACGAATATATTACCCTGGGCTGTCCTTTATCCCTATTGGGTATTCTCTTGCTTCTAACAAGCCCAGCAACCTCAAGAAAACGAAGAGCCTGACTTATGTTTGACATTGAAGTGGAATTTTGGGAAGAAAGCTCAATCGGCGACTTATCGGATTGGGAAAGCTCTTGGAGCACATCCCATTTCACTGAAGTAAAAAGCACTTCTTGTTCCATCATTACCACATTGAGGTTCTTTTGAGGTCACCAGTATGGTTTATGGTATACCCATTACCTTCTGAGTGCAACTCATATTTAAATATTTCTGTTTTACAGAACCACAATAAAAAGAGAATTTTTAGACTATTGAGTTTAAAGCATTATTATAATAATACTAAAAAAGAATTTCAGTAATTAGTTAAAATCAGTAATTCAATAATTATTAAAATTAAGATAAAGAAGCAATCTCGTGCATAAAAAAGAACTAAGAAAAAATCAAGATATCTCTGCAAAGAAATAATAGGTATTCTCTACATCGGTATCAGGATTATCCGGCACTATCAACTGGAAGTCATAGGCGTTGTCATCAAAGCCAGAAACAGATGATTCTATAATCGTGGTGTATACTACATTATTATCATTATCCTCCAAGAGGATCTCTTGGAAGTTTGCATCTTCTGAAGAGGATTGGGCTTCGCTGCTTATATAGGTGGCAATTGCCCTACATGAACTGGATGTTATATTCTTGGTGCCGACAAGAAAACTCTTATGAACGGTTTCATTAAAGGTCTTGTTTATGTTATCTGAGTTATCGGAAGAGATGTTAAGGGTTGTCTGCTCCGAAAGAAGAGTAGTATTGCTCAGACATTGTATCTCTGTCCAATTTATTGAGGAGGAACGGGAAACATATACCTCTCCCGCTACTGAAGCAAGGTTCCAATCATAGATTGTGCTTCCTGAGGCATCGTCTAAAGTAAGTTTGCCTGAAACATTTCCTACATAAGCCTTCCATCTAGGGGTTTGAAAAGAACCATTCAACACCATTGTAGTGAAGCTTCCACCCGGAGTCGTGATAGAAGATGCCTCCGATGCATCGGCTTCTTCCGTTACATTAGAAGAGAAACCTATTCCCTCGGGTTGTGCAAGATTAAAATAAGGAAATAGCAAAAGCAATACAATAAGCACACCAAATAACCCTGTCAAAAAAATCTTTCTTCTTATCACTCTTTATCCCCGCTCAAATATACAAAAATAACCCTAAACAATAACGGAACAATAAAGGTTGCAACCCCTAATTAACAACCTCCTCTTAATCTTAAATCAGAACAGATAAATAAATCTTTTGAATTTCTCAGTATCAATAAGAAGATTATTTCTGAAACAAGAAAAGCTGGCCAATGGACGTCCGAGAAGCATTATATTCCGTTCCATTCCTTGCATAGCTGACAGAAAACTGAAGTATCTGCTCCCCTCCCTCTTCCATTGGGTTAGGACAACTAAATGTTTGAGGATTCATGGCATCAAGTGAAAGATTAGTTGGCTCACAGTATTCCTCGCCTACTTGAACATTTACATAATCCAAAGGAAAATCATAACGATTGGTTAGTTCTAAATTAACAGCATCATCAGACAGATTTGATAGGGAACAATAGAAACCAATAACGCTGCAACTTCCGTGCCTTGCATATAACTCTTCAACAGGCGTTAAGAAGTAATTTACCTTTTCATATATCACATATGAAAAGAGACATAAAACGAAAAGGGATACAAAAAGAGCAATCCATGCTTGCTTCTTTAAGGAGATTGAGCGCGGCCCTTTCAGATGAAACAACATGTGAAC
>DAWM01000022.1:10601-10863 GCA_002505945.1 Candidatus Woesearchaeota archaeon UBA119 | reverse complement strand
GATGAAACAACATGTGAACCGCTAAAACAATACCTATTGGAGGGAAAACAAAAGCAAAAAGATACATAAGCCATATCTTCTTGTCTAAAGACCTTCTTCCTTTGTTATAATGTTTCTTAGATTCAGGCATCTTAAAACTCCTTGGTTTATTAAATATAAGATTATAATATAAAACAATTCTATTCCTTATATATAACTATTTTGGGCATTTATTCTTTATTTCAGGATTTAGTCTTCTTCGTTTTTTCCTTGTCATTATTTT
>DAWM01000022.1:3592-10395 GCA_002505945.1 Candidatus Woesearchaeota archaeon UBA119 | reverse complement strand
CTTTCCTTGTCATTATTTTTTGAATCATCTGATGAGCTATCTGTTCCCTCATCTGCTTCTTCCTTTGCTTCCTCTAATTCTTCATATAAGTCCAGTTTGGAATTGTATGCCTGAGATATTAGCTTCAAATTTGAAAGCAACTTTGACAACTCAGGATGCTTCTTTGCAGCGGTCTGCACCTCTTTATTGGACTCAAGCTGGTCTATATCATCCAAAAGACCCTTCTCTAAAGACTTCTGATCCATCTCTGATTTATAAAGATTATAGAGCTTCTGAAGCTTCGTATATATCTCTCTTAGAGCAGGCGTGGTTCTTATAAGCTCTGCAAACTCAAACCTGTTCTCCAAATTATCTATAGCATCCATGATTTCCTTATCAGTCTTCATGAGATAATGGTCAACTATGCGAATCATGTTTTCTATTGCCTTCTCATGCGTTGATGAAAGTCCTTTGACATTCTGTTCCTTTCTCTTTTCATTATACCCAAAGAGCCAAAGGAAGAATGTTACCAAAACAGGGAAAAGCACCACTAATAAAAGCAAATACCATACATACCTGAAGAAGCGCTCAGGACAAGAGATAAAGAAATAGAAATAAAGATATGTTATAAGTGCGATTCCAAACACATTTAGCAAGAAGAGTTTATTCTTTCTTTTAAGAGAAGCAATCTCTCTGAGCTTCTCGATCTCCTCTCCCTCTTCTTGAGTTCTGAGCTCTAGGAAGAGCTTTCTAATCTTCCTTTTGTTCCAAAGCACAAAAGAAGCAACAAAAGTAAAGAGTATGATGAAGAAAAGAATAGAAGGCAAACTAAAAATATCCATTCTCAGTTCACATAAATCTATAAAACTCCTAGAAACAACCCTTCTCGGCTCTTCCACCTCAACAAGGGTCTTATTATCTGCTTCTGTTTCATTTATAGGTGGCTGATAAACACATGTTTCAGTCTCAGGGGGTTTTGATTTATTGGTACCGCATTCATTCAAATCAACGCATTCTCTCTTCCTTATGCCCTCTGGCAGGCAGGGACCCCAATCAGAACAAACCCAGTTCTCCTCACATGCTTCTTCCTCTTCTCTTTCAGGAAAAGCACCACCTTCCCCACCTCCTGCTCCCCTACCTCCTGCAGAGCTTTCCACTCTTCCTGCTTCCTCAGCAGGTGTTTTTTCTCCTTCTTCTCCTGCTCCCGGGGTCTGCTGACAAGGACCGCAATCCTCTGGACAATTGCGACAATTCTCAACCTTAACATCACAGAATCCATCCCCGCAAACAGCAGGCGGGGCAGTTAAATCCACTCGCTGAAAGATGCCTTCAGACCAACTCACATTTACTGTCAGGTTATTTATTGAGGCAGAAGCCGGATATGTGCCTATCTTGAAACGAAGCCCTTCTTCAGAAGATGGACCAGTAATGTTATTCAAAGGGATGGCACCCCTGCAGGTAAGCACACCATAATAACCGCCATTAACTATTTCAAATGTCCCACATACATTGCCATCGGCATCTAAAGCGGTTATTTGGGTTCCAACCGGAGCAGGTTCGTTGAAAAGCGAAACCTCCCCATAAAGCTCCATAGGCAAGGGAGGATGGACTGCATAAGAAGGAAAAGCATTAAACAAGATTAAAACCAAGAATACAGTTAGGAAAAAGAACAGATTCTCCTTCCTTTCGGTTGTTTTTGTTTTCATTTACCAGTTCACAACAAATTCCATATCTTTTGTAAGGTTTATCCAATAGGCTTCTCCAGGCTGCATTGTTGAAAGATTTCCTTCTTCTGTTAGGGGATTATAGGATATCCAGCTTCCATTTCTATAGGTTCTTACCATTGTGTAGTCTCCTTCCATAGAAGAAAGAACTTCAGAGATGTTTTTTGAAATGCCCATTGGATAGCTTACTAGATTCCAGCCTTTATTGAGATTCATTCGGGAAACCTGGAAATGGTAGCCTTGATTAAAGAATGTCTGATTGTTCTCCATGATTATGATGTAACCATGTTTCCTATCTATCTCATCAAGAGTCTGGGCTGTCCAATTTGGCAGAGTTGGATTGTAACTGCCCCAGGGATCCTCTACTTCGTCAGAACTGTAAGAGTATATTGCTGAATAATTCAGGGTTGTATTGTTGATGTCTCTCAGAGTGGAGTTTAACGGAGATCTATCAGCAATACAATAAAAACTTACAAGATTCATTCCCTCAGTAAGGTTGATTGAACAATTGTATGGCAAGGTTTCATATATGAAAACTCGGGTGGTGGTAAGCCCGGTTAAAGCGGAATGAATCTGCTCTCTAAAAACAAGATAAAAGAAGGAGAAAACTACTGTAATCAAAACGAGCAAGGCCAAGAGTGTCTTAAGACGCATTTTAAGCATACCTATCTATCTTAGGGAACAACAGAGAAAGGGCAATTTAAATATTTCGTTTATTCTGGAACAAAAACAAGATTATCTCAAAGGTTCCTTGCATTTCTTGCAGGTTTTTCTTAGAATCGAATTCCTATATCCGCAGTTCTTGCATTTTTTCTTTAGGAATATCAATAGCAACAATATCACAACAAGAACTACTAAAATATATACTGCAAAGTCAGGAGAAGAATACTTAAACTCAAACACCCCAGTAATAATCTTGATTAAAGCGTTTTCCCTTTGGCCGTAAAGCACCCTAACATTTATTTTTTCATTGTTGGCTATGTCTTCCTCTGTGAGTTCAACAGGAACAAATATCTCTCCAGATTTGCCTTTTTCAAGGAAGATAGTTTTTTCCGAGCCGTATATTCCATATTGGGTATTCACATATAAATCATATATCTCGGCAGCAGCATACGCATCAACTTCTCCTATGTTCTTAATAGTTATATAAAAGCCCTTGTCCCTTTTAGAATAAACTACATCCAGGAGCTCAATAGAGGCCTCATCCATAACATTTACTTTCTCAATGGAAAGTGTTTTTTCTAGAGTTTGCTCTAAAGATTTAGTTGACTCTCCATAAATAACACTTATATCCAATGTGATATTATCAGAACCCTGGAAAGGGATATCGTTACCTTCAGCATCCTTCAAATCAAAGACCAGAGTTTTAAAGGAATTACCATCAATAAAAGTCGGATCAGAGTCATCAGGAATAACATAGGATTCTCCGTCAAGATTAAGCCTAATAAGGATGTTCTGGAGATAGCTGCCAATCTCCGCCAGATTCTGATATGTGATTTCCAGCTGAGCTGTAGCGGTGTTAATCGTAGCCGCAATGACATCAAGATTTAGGTTGTAAACTGGCAATGGAAACCTATCCAAATCCTCCACTCTCGCTACCGGGCCTGTTGGGGCTCTTGCCCCCTGCCCAAATTTAACAAAGACACTCAAGCCGGTTTGACGCTTAACAAAGGTCGCTGTTCCTATGAGCTCATTCCCAATCAATGTTCCTACTTCAAAGGCACTCGTTTCAAGGTAATCCCTCACTTGTTGAGGAACATTTGAATAACCAATAAAGAGAACCGGATCAACTCCAGTAAAGAAACTTGCCTCAATAAACTCGCCATTGGTAAGCAGCACCTGTTTCCTGGGGCTGCCTTTCAATTCCTCATGAAGTTCCTGATACCTCTTTGTTATCTCTATATTGTTATCAAAACGGTCTCCGGTGTTTATAACCACCGGATCATATCTCGCAAATCTGTCTCTTACGGTTCTATCTAAAATACCATACAAAATCATCTCATCAACTGTTCTTCCTGAAAGAGCTGCATCAATCCTTGGAAGATTGGTTTCATCAACGAATAAAACATAATAATTGCCCAAAACAGCAAAAGGAGCTACAGAGATTGCATTATATCCATAAGAGGGATCTATGACAATAAAACGGGTAATCCCAGGGAGTTCTTCCAATAAATCAAGGTTAAAATTATTGGAACGAATCTCTTCAATAGAATCAGCATCAAAGCCCTCAGAAATAAGGATGCTTTCATAATTATTAACAAAAGGGTTCATTATAGAGCTATAAACCCTTATCTCTTCCACATCCTGAGGGATTAGGTTCGTCATTAATTTGGCGTGACTTGTGCTTGTAAGGAAACTGGTATCATAATTGTTTAGCTCGCCAAATAACATGACTGAATAGACATCTTCCCAGTCGGCGGAGTTGGCTATGGCTCTTGGAGCAGCAGACACGCTAGGTAGAAACAGAACGCCTATAAGAAAGACAAAAACCAAAATCCCTGCTCTTCTATTCAAAATGTACATCCCCCTTCTCTTCTAGAAATCTTTATTTGATTATTTAAAATTTTCGTTTTAACGAAAAGTGCTATCAAAATAGTAAAATATTTTAATATAAAGAAATAGAAATATTTAAATAGCAAGAAAATAGGATTCTGTTAAAAGGCAGATCTCTCGTGTTAAAAAGATGGCAAGAAAGCAATTGAACATCAGGCTTGATGAAACGATTCACAAAAGAGCAAAGATAACTGCAATTCTGAAAGGAGAGACGCTTAATTCTTACATTGAAAAAGCCATTCTTAATGCTTTAGAAAAGGATGAGAATAAAGATAAGATAGATAAACTTGAGAAGGGAAATTAGGATGAAAGGAAAGAAGAACTTGGGATGTGAAAGAGTAAGGGAAGGATTAATATTCCTATCCTTATTAATCCTCTTTTCAATAGTTTTCCTTCCTTCTTATGGTTTAGGATTGGAATTAAACATCCCTAATTCATCCTATACCTTGAATGAAAATGAGAGTGTGAACATAGGACTCAATGTTTCAAATCAAACTGGAAACGTGAGTTTTTCTGAGAATTCTCAATATGCAAACATCACTAAAACCTCCAATACAACTGCAAACCTGAGCTTTATCTTGGAAGAATTCTGCGAAAAAGGCACAAATGAGAAAAACTATATAGTCGAAGTGAGGGCTGAAGATGAGAATTCAACTGCTGAGAAGGATGTTAACATAACAGTCTTAAGGGTAAATGAAGAGCCAATTATAAACAATATTGACTACGACCAGGAGGTTTATTCGGATGAGACAACTATTGGGCTTTCAACCAATGCTACTTATGAATGTAAATATGATTATTCTAATAAGAGCTTTGATGACATGAGAAATGAATTCCACTCAATATCAAACACAGAATATGAGGCAACACTTGAGGGTTTAGAGCAGAAATCCTATTCAATTTTTATCAGGTGTATTGACGAATGTGGCAACTATATGGAACAGCCAGAAAGGATTGGGCTTGAGGTCAATCTTCCCCCCAGCGCAAGGATAAGCCTACATCCGAAACCACCATTAAAGGAAGGAAGGGTTGAAGTAGAATTGAGTGCTTCAGAGTCCCTTTCTTCTGCACCTGAACTCATATATACATTTGATAACGACAGAACGCCAAAACCAGTAAGCCTTATTGGTGGAGGAAAATATTGGGAGGGATACCTAATAATAAGAGAGGATGATGTTGATAAGATAGGGAGTTTCAGTTTCAAAGGCAAGGATACAACAGGGATTGAAGGCACTGAGATAAAGAATGGAGAGATCTTCTTGGTGGACACGTTAGCGCCGGAAAGAATTGAAAGCTTGAGGATAGAAAATCAACAGGACAGAATAAGATTGGTTTGGAGCTACAATTCCGATGATGATATTGATGAATACAAAATATACAGAAAGAAAGGAAGTGGAGGCACTGGCCTCATTGATTATTATGATAAAACAGATGACACCTATTATTATGATACGGATGTTGAATTTAACGAAGCATATTATTACAAGATAAGTGCTGTGGATGAGGCCGGGAATGAAGGGGAGCTTTCCAAGGAGGTTTTTATCACATTTAGGCCGGAAGAAGAGGAAGAACAAGAAGAAAGCGATGAAGATGAAAAGGAAGATACTACGAAGGAAGAAGAAAAACTTAAGCCAACGTTGATGACAGAGTTAGAGGATAAGCTATCTGAAATCGATACCTGGCTATTAGATATAAAAGGGAAGATTGAAGAGTTTGGAAGAATAAAAGATAAGGATAAGATAACTGTTATTGAGAACATGAACATTCTGGCAAAACTCAAAGGCACAGAACAAAGGCTTTCTTCCTTAAGGAAAGAAATGGCAAAGCTTGAGAACCAGAGCCTAAGTGATGATGAATTTGAGAGCATTACCAAGAATGCAATGGAAGAAGCAAGACAAGCATGGGAGAATTCCATAAAGCACATAAGTGTTGAAGATACCGAGAAGTATGAGGAAGAGATTAATGATGAAAAGACATCTTTGGTTTTTAGAGAGTACATTGCTGAAAAGAAGATTGAAGCAGACGAGGAGATAATCAAAGAGGTTGAAAGAGCGCAAGACAGCATAACAGTGGAAAGCCAAATACTTGATGTTGTAGCAAATACATTTGGCAACCAATCAAGCAATTATCTGTTGGTTAAGAAGGACATAAGCAGTTCGCAACCAATCCCAGAAGCAAGAATATTAGAATGGATTCCACTTGATTTGAAAGGAAAGATTCAAGAAATAGGTTTATTGGCTCAAGGAGAGGAGGTTATAAACAAGAATCTGTATAGCTGGAACAAAAACAAGCTCACAAGCTTTTCGCTGGCATACTCAATAAAAAGCGATATCCGTGCAGTTGACCTGAAAGACACAAAGACAGTAATATTCAACGAAGAATTATTAAATGATATTGCCCAAGATAGGGAAAATCCGATAACTGGGGCAGGCACAAAGGAGGTTGAAAAAGATGAAGGCTTGCATCCGCTTTTCATACCTATGATTACTGCGATTGTTATTGCTGCAGCCTTATTATCATATTACCTATTTGTTGTTAATAAGGATA
>DAWM01000022.1:0-3377 GCA_002505945.1 Candidatus Woesearchaeota archaeon UBA119 | reverse complement strand
ATATTTGTTGTTAATAAGGATAATTCAATTGGGAAAATAAAAAGATATGACCGGGATGAATCTGATAAGAGGCTGAGAATAAAGGATGCAGAAGAAGAAAAAGGCCGAGAAGAAGAAAAGATTCGGATAAGGAAAGAAGAGTATCCAAAAGAGGTAAATAAAGATAGAACATTCCAAAAAGGTGATAGAACCATGAGAATAGAAGATGAACATCCCATGATTAGCATATACTCTTACTTGGCGAATTATAAAGATGATCTTGAGGATAAAGATGAGGTGGGTTTGAACGAGAGTGAAACCATAAAAGAGCATGCTAAGAAGATACAACTGCTCTGCAAGGAGATTCTGGCCATTAATACTGAAAAGCATGCAGAAACCACTAAAAGATACATACTTAAGGCGCTTAAACAGATTGAGGAAAATGATGAGAATAAGTCCAAACAAGACACAAAAGGAAGTAAACACAAGCTGGGCCTAGACAAAAGAAAGCTCCTTGTGAAGAAGGGGGTTGTTGGAAGAAAAGAGGAGGTAAGAAAAGATACCAGTAATAACGCCAAGACAGATAATACTTCTGAAGAGGAGAATAAAGAACATAAAGCAGAAGAAAGCCAAATGAGGGCTCCTGAAGGCAAGGAGTTTAGGTTAGCAAATGGCGAGCTTATCACAAGCATAAATGAGTTGGTTGAAAAGCTTGAGCAAATGAACGATGAAACCTTCTTCCAGCATATCCATGAGAATAACGAAAAGATGAGAAATGACTTTGCACTATGGCTAAGGGATGTCTTTGATATGGAAGAGGATTTCTCAATTCTGAATCAGACCAAAGACAAAGCACAATTCTTAGAGAAGATAAGGAAAAGGATATAGAGTGGCCTGTCTTATATTCTATAAACGGGAAAGTTGATAACGAGAGGTATATAGTTTAACTAATTTAATAATTATTAAAGTATAGAAAATATAAAATCAGAAACATTAGAACTAACAACCACTATTGCTTCTGATTATTCTGCTTCTTATAGCTGAAGAAAGCGAAGAAGGCAAAGAAGCCAAAGAAACCGAACAAACCATAATTCTCGGTAGGAATGCCTATTAATCCTAAAAGTCCAAACAATCCAAAGTATCCGAGCTTCCAGAGGTCTTGCTTTTTCATTTTGATACGAGAGTTTAGTAATATTCAATATTTTAATTTTTATGTTTATTTTATGATCCTAATTTGTTTTTCCTTTTTGTTTCTCTGTTTTCCTGTCATTATTTTCATAATACCCAAATAAAGCTCCGATGCACAACCCTAAACCTGCACCGGTAGCTGATATTATTCCTGTAAAGCGGCCTGAGATAAATTCAATAGAGGCTCTTAAGGCGGCTCCGATTATCAAGCCAAAGCCTGCTTTCTTGTTTCTGTTTAATTTTTCTTCTTGTGTCATTTTCTTTCCTTTGCGATAACTCAGCACAGCCCAATTTAGCTAATTAAATAATTATTGAATTACTATAATAGACATAAGAGAAATATCTGTTTAATATCTTTATGGGGCAGTGGCAGTGAATCTTATTGTTCCGTTACATTCCCCAAAAGGATTTGGCGGGACGTATAACTGCCAGTAGGTGGACCATATCTCTGGGTTGCTTTCTTCGGTTGCTTGGGGGATTGTAATATTCATATCCTGCGCCGTAGCATCTAAAGGAATCTTACTATCCCAAGGTACCTCGATACCTGAGAACCTTTCGTTCTCAACGCTGATATTGTCACCATGTTCACAGACCAAGCCAACACCATCTCCTTCTACCTCTCCATATCCAAGAACACTTACATTTATGTCCATATTCCCAAAGTTGGTTATGTTGGCTGTTATATTGCTACTTGTTTCCGTAACAGCCAAGTCTCCAAAGTCAATTACATCAGTTACATTCAAAGCGTAAAGGGCATTTATGCTTGTTGTGTTGTTTGCTGAATCTGTGAATCCAAAGGTATCCTCTGCAGTTACATTGCAACTCCAACTGCCATTATTCGCAAAATATGCTAATGTAAATGAACAGGTGTAGTTTGCTATGAACTCGCCGTCATTATTGACCTCTTCACAGCTTGCATTTGTGTAATGCACATTCCTATGGTCAGGATCAGATGATTCATTTAGATAGTAATAAAAAGTACCATTAACGCTTGAGATGTCATTAAAGCCGTTCCAATCTCTTATTGTAGCGTTGCATGTTATTGTTGTATTGCCTCCTGCATTCAATGTAATGTCTTGCTCGGCCCCAACAGCAAGAATCTCTGGCATCGCATCTGTTATATTAACAGTAGAGGTCACGTTGACATGCTCATAGTTATAGGCTTCAACAAAGGAGGGGAGAAGCAACAATAGACAAAAGAATAAGCCTAGCGCCCCAATCATCCAGAACCTGTTTTTGGAATGGGTTACCATTTTTAATGCCTCTACTTGAATTGGCTGTCTTAATCAGCAATCTCCGCGAAAAAGTAATAGGTTGTTGTAGCATCATTTTTGTCAGGTATCATTATCTGGAAATCCACGATTGTTCCATTGTGATACGCGTCACCTCCCTGGTTGATTGGAGAAGCATACACCACATCTGTTCCTGAGGCAAGCAACACAACCGGGAAATCGGCTGAGGCTTGAGCCTGAGCACTATCATTCACATATGTGCTGGTGCTTCTGCAATTTCCTGATGGGATAGTGACTGAACCTATTATCAATTCAGGATGCTCTGTTTCATTGAACGTCCTATTTATACTATATGCTGAGGTTGAGGAAAAACCCATATATGTATCTTCACTTGCAAGAACTGTATCATTTGAACAATTGATTGATGTCCAACTTGGCTCCATCTCTCTAGAAACATATACCTCTCCTGTGAGATCGGTGGATTCAAGTTCCCATTGATAAATGGAATAGCCTGAAGCATCTTGTAAGGCTAATGTTCCAGTAATGTTTCCTACATAAGCTTTCCAATAATCATTCTGCTGAGTAAAATCCACCCCTAAAGTGGTTATGGTTCCTCCTTCATCAGAACGATTGTCAGGGGAAGCAGTTTGTCTGGATTCTGTGATGTTGGAGGTAATAGACATTCCTTCTGGCTCTGCTCCTGCAAAACTAAGTAAGGAAACTGCCAAAATCACGCCAAACAGTATTACCATGAGAAAAGTGGACCCTCTTCTGCTTATGAGAGAAGCTCCTTCTTTTCTCTCCGTTTCTTTTAAAGCATTATTCATTTTTATACACCACCGACCTATTAATGTTGATAATGTTGATCTTGAAATACTAAAATAAAAAATGGAAAGGAGATTTACTCAATCTCCAACCAAAAGTAATACGGGGTTACTTGATTATTTGCATCGTGACCGTCCTCTGCACCCAATACCT
>DAWM01000046.1 GCA_002505945.1 Candidatus Woesearchaeota archaeon UBA119 | reverse complement strand
ATCCTAAAAATCCACTTGTCAAAGCGTGTGACACTCGCAGTGGATCTTTATGATTTAACACTTTTTTAGTGTTTTTAGTTGTATTAAATTAAAAAATCAGGGTTGGTTTAGATGGAAGTGTTTAAAAGTATAAGCAAAGAAGATGTAAAGGACAAAAGGGTTGTTCTGCGGCTTGATTTTAATGTGCCTCTGAAAGAACAGAAGATACTGGATGATACTCGTCTTAAGGCGGGTATTAATAGTATTAGGTATCTGTTGGATTTAAGACCCAAACAGATAATTGTTTTGGCTCATGTTGGAAGGCCGAAAGGATATGATGCTGCTCTTTCTTTAGCGCCAATAGTCAAATATCTCAAGCAGCAGTTGTCATCTCAAATAAAACTGGTTTCTCTGCCTGAGCAGCTTTCTAATCCATCTGATTCTGAGATTGTTTGTGTAGAGAATATTAGATTCTATGAAGGAGAAGAAACAAATTCCTCAGCTCTTGTAGATAAACTGTCAAGACTCGGTGATGTTTTTGTGAATGATGCTTTCTCTGTAATGCATCGAATGCATGCTTCCACATATGGAATCTCTTTTGAACTTCCTTCCTTTATAGGGAAGAATGCTTTAGAAGAGTTGAAGAATCTTGATTTTTCGGATCCTACTCATCCTTTTATCATCATTCTAGGAGGAAAGAAGTTGGAAACGAAGTTGAATGTTATAGAATCTCTCATTGATAAGGTTGATAGGGTTCTTATTGGTGGTGCTATGGCTTTCACATTCCTCAAGGCAAAAGGATTTGAAGTGGGAAAATCCCTTATTGAGGACTCTTTTTTAGGAGCTGCTGAAAGGCTTCTTTCTTCGGGAAAGATAGTGTTGCCAAAGGATGTGGTATGCTCAACCTCTTTTAAAGGCGGCAAGAGCATCCTTAGAGATATAGAGGGAATTAAAGATAATGAAATCGGCTTGGATATTGGTCCTGAAACTAGTAAAAAATTTGCTTTAGAAATGAAGGATAGCCGTTTGGTTTTCTGGAATGGTGCGATGGGTGTATTTGAGCAGCAAAGGTTTGCTCAAGGCACAAAGTCCCTAATAGAAGCTTTGAAGGACGTGAAGGCTCGCAAGATTGCTGGAGGAGGAGAAACAATACAAGCAATAAAGTCTTTTGCTTCATTAGGTGAGTTTGATTTTGTTTCAATGGGCGGCGGTGCTTGTTTGAAGTATATCTCGGAAGGCAGTTTGCCTTGTCTAGAGCCGCTTAAGAGAAAACAATAAGCTTTTCCTTGGATGTTTTTCCTTTTTTTATAAGGGGTTTTAAGCCTGTTTCTTTCTTTAGAAGTTTAAGGAGGGCTTTGTTTGCCTTTCCCTTATTAGCTGGTTCTTTTAGGCTTATTATGAATGTATCGGATTCTTTTGAATATTCTATACTATAATCTTGCTTATTTGGTTTAACTATAACCCTTATTATCTTTTTCTTGCTATCCTTTAGATAGCTTTTTAGATTCATCTTAAAGTACTTCAAGCTGATTTTGCTTAAGAATACTCCCTCCAGGTGTGGTTGCACTTGGTGCATCTGTAGAACCTTGTCTCGGCTTCATCAGATGCTCTGGTTTGCACCGTCCAAAAATAGGCTTCTTTATTATGGCATCTAGGACATTCAATCTCTACTTTAGGCAGGGCTGCTTGAGCAGTCTCCTTTTCATCAATTATCGATATCTCCTCTTTCTTGCTTTCCTTTGACTCTTCTAATACTGCTTTGTTTTTTTTATCAGTATAACCACAAGAAGGGCAAACAAGATAGGTTTTTTTATCACTCTTCTTTGGAATCATCACACTCCCACATTTTGGGCAAAAAATTGTTTCGTTCATTATATTCACCTCTCATGGTTGATTTATAATTAGATTTGGTTGATTTCCTTCATTGGTATTAGTACTTTTTATCTTGCTAACAAGTTGTGAGGCCCACACCTTTATATAACCTAGGTATGGGATTCTGAAGAATGCTTTTCCTAGCACTCTTTCCTTGTCTATCTCTTGCTCGTGGTTCAATTGACCTCCATTTTGGTCGCCTTTGGTTGAGAGTATCTTTCTTTCTTCGTTTACCTTTACAACCCTATGGATTATTGGGTATTCCAAGTCAGCCCAGAACACTGCTACATCTCCAACTTTATAATCCTCTACAGGACTCCCCTTGATTAATAATATATCCCCTATGTTGAAACCATTATGGAAAGGATACTCTTTAAATTCTTCTTTTGAGATATTGTGATTCTCGTACCATTCCCCACATACTTCCCAGTAATTCTCAAAGGTACCGTTATAATCCTCTACATGTTTTCCGCAAAGCCGATTTCCTTCTTGAGGATGGTGTTCCATGCTTGAGGTTAACACTGCTACCACGGGAAAAGAGGTATCAAGTCCGAATTCTAATGCGGGATAAATCACGAATTTAACCAGAACAAAAGCCAGAACCAAGTCAAATAGAAGGCTCCAAATAGAATCATCTTTCCATATAAAATACCACAATTTTGAAAAAAATGAGCCTTTTGGCTCTTTTTTAGGACTCCTTGTTTTCATTTTTCCTATTTCTGCCTTCTTTTTAAGGAGGCGTGTTTTAGTTGAAGGTAGATGCTTTAAAAAAGTATCGATTAGTT
>DAWM01000071.1:8751-8904 GCA_002505945.1 Candidatus Woesearchaeota archaeon UBA119 | reverse complement strand
CTCCATTGTTTCTTAGGAACAGAATCTGGCTCAGAGCAAGAAAGCATTGAGTGCAGAGAAGAAGTAGGCATTGATGAGGATGCTTTGAATACCTGTTTAGAGGAAACAGAGGAAGAGTATGGAATTATGGAAGCCTTTGAGGACAAATCAACC